>JBGPLI010000004.1:0-67873 GCA_041486445.1 Bryobacteraceae bacterium | reverse complement strand
CTTGGCCTGGTGCGCATATTGGTGAAAAGTCGTCTTGCATTGCCAGCAGATGTAACGGGGAAAGGAATACAGTACAACCCAGCGTTTGATTCCAGCCCCAGACAATTTGAAATCGTAAACGGTTCGGCTTAAAAGCGATGTCCCAGGCGACGAACGCGACTTCCGCTCCACGGGTCCACAGCTCGCGCGCCAGTAGGTTTCTCGCGATTTCAACTTGCTCGTTTTTGTCCGCGTCTGCGTCAAAGGCGATGATCACGCGCCGGCCTTCCCAGACGACGAGGTCGAGGTCGGGGATCACACCCTTGACGTCGCGTCGGCTGCCGTTCGGGCCAGTGGTCTTACCGACCGTGCCACGCCAGCTCCGAACGCCTGCCAGCCCGAGCGGCAAGAATCGGGGAGCGGTCGATTCGTGGTTGGCGAGACCCCAGAGTGCCAGCGTCTTGAACTCGCCTTCGGTCACGATCACCGGGGTGGCGACTGCGTTCACCAAGTCCTGGGTAATGCCCGGAACGAAATAGATCATGTTCTTTCGACCAGGCGGCGACAAATACTTCCCGCGCTCCTTCGGTTTGTCGTCCTTGTACTCTATGTCGGGGTGGTCGCGCCTCAGCCGCCATTCGCGGATGCCCAGCTCCCCGGGCAGGAAGTACGGTATCGCCAGCCCCTCGTAAGATCCGTGATCACGCCGGCCGACGAGGAGGCGTCCGGTGTTGGAATCGACGCGCCGGATCCGGGCGGCTTCGGCGAGCTGGTTGTCAATCCATCGCCGCGCGAGGTTCGCGTAATCCGCATCCGTAAGTGCACTTCCTGGTCCCTCATTCACTGGCGACCAGTTCGCTGTCGCATACATTATTCGCGCCCTCACGGGGATATCCGGGCCCGTGATAAAATGGGATTGTCTGAAACCATTTCGAGAATTTCCTTTCGAGGAAAGCAAAAAGGCGCCGCGGCGAACGGCGCCTTTCGTGTTTGCGTTGCGTTCAAAACAACAACGGCCCGGCAGGGACATGGCTGCTAGGCCGCTTCAAAAAAGACGGACTGGATGACCCGACCGGACGGAAACCGGACGGAAATGAACGATCTGCTGGATTCCCGCTGATTCTAAAATGCTTATGCTGCGAGAGCGAAGGTCTGCAAAACCTTTATTCGGGGGTTCGATTCCCCCCCGCGCCTCCAGCCACCCTCAGTCCGGAGTTCTCTTCGGTTCGCTAAGATTCAGAAGGTGACGCCGATCCGTATTGAGCTGCTGGGCAAGCTGCGCTTGACCTTCGGACAACATGTGCTCACCTCGGTCAACACGCACCGCCTCCAATCCCTGCTGGCGTTCCTGGTGCTGCACGCCGATGCGGCGCAGTCCCGCGAACACCTGGCGTTTCTTCTCTGGCCAGAGTCGAGCGAGTCCCAAGCTCGCACGAACCTGCGTCAACTGCTTCACCACCTTCGCCGCGCGCTCCCGCTCGAGTGTTCGCTGCTGGCCACCGGCAATCACACCGTCCAGTGGCAGCCTGATGGCCCCGCTCCATCGACGTGATCGAATTCGAGGCGGCCGCGGCTCGCGCGATGGAGGCCGAGAAGAAAGGAGATTGGGCTACAGTCCGCGCAGCGCTCGAGGAAGCCGCGCAACTCTATCAGGACGACTTGCTGCCGGACTTGTACGATGAGTGGCTGCAATCCAGGCGCGAACAATTGCGCGAGCGGTTCGCGGATGTGCTCAGGCGCCTGGCGGCGCTCCTGGAGACGCTGGGCGACTACCCGGCGGGGATCCGGCATGCCGCGCGGTTGGTGGCGCTCGACCCGCTGCGGGAGACATCCTATCAAACTCTGATCCAGCTGCATGTCCGGAACCACGACCGGTCGAGTGCCTTGCGCGTGTATCACCAGTGCATGCGGACCCTTCAGCGTGAGTTGGGAATCAGCCCGGCCAAAGCCACCCAGGATCTATTCGCCCAAGCGCTGAAATCCGAAAACGTTCCTGGCGCTCCCGCGGAATTGCCGTCCTATGCGGTAGCCCTGCCCTCGCCCATCGTCGGCAGACAAGCGGAATGGGGACGCTTGCTCGAATGCTGGCGCCAGGTGACGCAGGGCGAAGCCCATTTCGCGCTGATCATGGGCGAGCCAGGCATCGGGAAGTCCCGGTTGGGCGGCGAATTGTATCAGGCGCTCTCGCGATATCCCGACAGCTCGGTGGCGCGCGCCCGCTGCTACCTCGCGCACGGCCAGCTTGCCTATGCGCCTGTGACCGAGTGGCTGCGGGCGGAGCCGATGCGGTCCGCGCGGGCGCAATTGCCCCAACCACAACTCGCCGAATTGTCGCGCGTGTTGCCGGAGGTCCTGGTTGCGAATCCCGGTATTGCTCTTCCACAACCGTTGACCGAGAGCTGGCAGCGGCGCCATTTCTATGAGGCCCTGCATGCGGCGTTCAGCCGAGTCCCCAAACCGCTGTTGTTGCTGATTGACGACCTGCAATGGTGCGATCCCGATTCCTTCGACTGGCTGCTTTCCTTTTTCTGCTGTGGCGATGCCCGCCGCATTTTAGTCGTTGGCACCGTGCGTCCCGAGGAGACCGGGCGCGATCATCCCTTGACCCGATTGGTGCACGAATTACGCCAGTCCGGGCAGTTGTCGGAGTTCCCCATTGCGCCGCTAACCATGGAACAGACCGCCGCGCTGGCCCTCCAGGTTGCCGGACGGGAATGCGATCCCGCCTTCTTGAGCGGGCTCTATCAGGCCACCGGAGGCAACCCTCTCTTCGTCGTGGAGAGCGTGCGCGCCTCACTCGAGAACCAAGGTTCCCATAGCGCGATACCGCCGCGCGTTCAGGCTGTGATCGCCGCCCGCCTCGCGCAATTGTCGCCTCCGGCCTACGAATTGGCGGGACTCGCCGCTACCGTCGGACGATCGTTCTCTTCAGACCTGGTTGCCAAAGCCACGGACTGGGACGAGGACAGCATCCAGCGCGCGCTGGAAGAGCTGTGGCAGCGCCGCATCGTTGACGGCCAGGGCGCCGGGGCCTACGACTACACGCACGACCTTTTGCGGGAAGTGGCTTACTCGGAACTGAGTCCCATACGCCGCAGATTTCTTCACCGGCGTGTCGCTCGAGCGTTAGAGGAGCTGCATGCCTCCGAGCTTGAGAGCGTCAGCGGACGGCTGGCGGCGCACTACGAAGCGGCGGGCATGGCGGATCAGGCGATCGGCTATTACCGTGCCGCCGCTGCCGTGGCCAGGCAACGATTCGCGGACCGGGAGGCGGCAGACCTGATCCGGCGCGCCCTTCATCTTTGCCGCGATTTTCCCGAAACCACCAGGCGCGACGAGCAGGAGCTCGATTTGCTCGTAACGCTCGGCCCCGCGCTTGTGACCACGCACGGCTATAGCATGCCGGAAGTGGGCGAAACCTACCAGCGCGGGATCCTGCTGTCGAAACGCTCCAGGGAACGGAATCACTTTTTTCCCGTATTGAGCGGAGCTTGGTTTTTTCATATCGTTCGCGGCGAACTCGAGGAATCGAGGCGGCTGGGACAGCAATGCGCCGATTGGGCCAGCGGCGAGGGTGTTCCGGCGCTGGAAATGGCGGGCCGTTTTTTCCTGGGGACCAGCCTGTTTCACTTGGGACAACTCACGGCCTCATGGGAACACATGCAGAAAGCGGCTCCGGCGTACGGCGGCTCCTCTCATTCCGCGTTGGCGCTGTTCGCCGGCCCCGATGTCGGCGTCTTCCGCACGTCCTACCTTTCGCATCTGCTCTGGCAGTTTGGCCATGCCGAACAGGCCGCGGCGAAGAGCGAAGAAGCCATCGCGCTGGCCCGCCAGCTTGCGCATCCGTTCAGTATTGCGATCGCGTTGGATTACGCGGCGATGCTGCACGTATACGGCCGGGAAGACAAGCTGGCCCTCGCCCGGGCCAGAGAAGCGTCCGAAGTCTGCCGCAGGCACGGGTTCCCTTACTATTTGGCCTGGGCGGAGATTTTGGAGGGCTGGGCAACCGCCGTGCAAGGTGACCCGGACGCCGGCTTGACCATGCTCCGCCAGGGACTCGAAGCGCTCAAGGCCACCGGAGCGGAGTTGCGCCTGCCCTTCTACTACGGACTGCTGGCGGAAGTTCACGGCCTGGCCGGGCAAGTGGGCGAAGCGCTGGCCAACGTCGCGAGCGGATTTGCGTTCCAGAGCAAAAACGGCGAAATCTGGTCGGCGTCCGAACTGCACCGGATCCACGGCGATGTGCTGTTCGACAGCGGAGACGTCTCCCAGGCCGAGGCCAGCTACCGGCGTGCGATCCACTCGGCCCAGCAGGTGGGCGCGCGTCAGTTCGAACTTCGGGCTGCCGCTCGTCTGCGTGAGGTAGCCGCCCCGGAACGCTGATTCCCCCGCCTTTAGAACGGTTTTAGAACGCCTCCCATGTCACAGTAGAAATCGAATAGGGAGGAAGCAATGCAACAGGAAGCCATTGCTCAATTCAAGGGTCAGTTCCGGGGAGAACTGATCGAACCCGCTGACGCACGCTACGACGAAGAGCGCAAAGTATATAACGCCATGATCAGCTGCAAGCCGCGTTTGATCGCCAAATGCGCCGACGTGGCCGACGTCATTACCGCTGTTCATTTCGGCCGGCAACAGGATCTGAAGACCTCGATCCGGGGCGGGGGTCATAACGCCGGAGGTTTGGGAGTCTGTGACAACGGCCTGGTGATCGATCTTTCTCCCATCAAGTACGTACATGTCGATCCCGCGGCGCGAACGGTGCGTGTGGGGGGCGGTTGCACCTGGGGCGACGTCGATCACGCGACTCATGCCTTTGGACTTGCCGTCCCGTCCGGCATCATCTCGACGACGGGCGTCGGAGGCTTGACGCTCGGCGGCGGCATGGGACACCTGACGCGAAAGTACGGCTTGACCATCGATAATCTGCTGGCGGCCGACGTCGTCCTGGCCGATGGACGCTTTGTCGTGGCAAGCGCCGACGAGAATAGCGACCTGTTCTGGGCCCTCCGGGGCGGTGGCGGAAACTTCGGGGTGGTCACGTCGTTTCTCTTCCAGGCGCATCCCGTGCATACCGTGTGTGCGGGACCGATGTTGTGGGATCTCGATCATGCCGCCGAAATCATGAAGTGGTATCGCGAGTTCATTACGCACGCTCCGGAGGAGATTAACGGCTTCTTTGCTTTTCTCACCGTGCCGCCCGGGCCACCCTTCCCGGAAGATTTGCACTTCAAGAAGATGTGCGGCCTGGTCTGGTGTTACAACGGACCGATCGGGCAGGCCAATGAAATTCTGGCGCCGCTGCGGAGCTTCCGGCGTCCGGCCTTCGAATTTTTCGCTCCCATGCCGTTTCCCATGTTGCAAGGCATGTTCGACGGCCTGTATACGCCGGGATTGCAGTGGTACTGGAAGGCGGACTTCGTAAAGGAGCTGCCGGACGAAGCCATCGCTCTCCACATAAAACATGGCTCGGAGCTGCCCACACTGCATTCCACGATGCATCTCTACCCCATCAACGGAGCCGCGCACAAAGTGGGAAACAACGACACCCCGTGGAACTATCGCGACGCCGTATGGAGCGAGGTGATCGTCGGCGTCGATCCCGATCCGGCCAACAAGGATCGCATCATCGCCTGGGCCAGAAACTACTGGGAGGCGCTGCACCCCTTCGGCGCCGGCGGCGCATACGTGAACTTCATGATGGAGGGGGAAGGCGAAGATCGGATTCGTGCAACCTACCGCGACAACTACCCTAGGCTGGCCCGGATCAAGGCGGCGTACGATCCCAATAACTTCTTCCGCGTGAATCAAAATATCCGCCCGGAGGCCCGAGGCAACTGAACCGCGACCGTCAGGGAGCGGATGAGCATTGAAACCGCCGACCAGCCGATGTATAATTTCCCCAACTGGCTAAGAATCTGAAGGGGGGATTTGGATATGGGTTTAGCAACACCATCCGCTGGATTTACGAACAGCAAGACACGTGTTTTCGCTTTGGCTCTGGCGCTGCTCGCGGCCACGGCTTGGGCGCAAGTGACCGCCTCCATCACCGGCTCTGTGCGGGACGCAACCGGGGCCGTGATGGCGGGCGCGGCCGTGACTGTCAAGCACACCGAGACCGGCTTGGTGCGCACAGTGGAGACCGACGGGAACGGCAACTACGCGGTGCCGTCGCTTCCGATAGGCCAGTATGAAATGAGCGCCGAGAAGACCGGGTTCAAGCAGGCGGTGCGGCAGGGGATCAACCTCGTGGTAGCCCAGCAGGCGGTGGTCAATTTGACGCTCGAAGTAGGAAATGTCGTCGAGCGCGTGACGGTGACAGCGGAGGCTTCCATCGTCAACACCACGCTGAGTTCCACTTCCGGCTTGGTGACCGAGCAACAGGTAAAAGACCTGCCGCTCAACGGCCGCAGCTTCGACCTGCTTCTGACTCTCAACACCGGGACCGCCAATTACAGCTCGAACACCGGCTCAGGCCGTGGAGGCAACTTCTTTTCCGTGGTAGGCCGCAGGCCCGAAGAAAACCGGTTCATGATCAACGGTGTGGACTACGTTGGATCGAACCCCGCCGGTCAGCCGACTGGTCCTTACGGGGTCAGCCAGGAATTGCTCGGCGTGGATGCCGTGCGCGAATTCAACGTCGTCCAGCATAGCTATGGGGCCGAGTTCGGGAAGGTGGCTGGCGGGCAGGTCAGCATTGTGACCACTTCGGGGACGAACCAACTGCACGGATCCGCTTTCGAGTACCTGCGGAACAGTGTGCTCGATGCCGCCAAATGGGAAGACAATGCTTTCGGCGGAGGCGTAAGGCCCCCGTTCAAGCGGAATCAGTTCGGCGGAGCGCTGGGTGGTCCCATCAAGAGGGACAAATCCTTCCTGTTCGGAAACTTTGAAGGTTTCCGGCAGCGGCTGGCGGTGAGCAGCGTCGCGACTGTGCCGGATGCGGACGCTCGTAGAGGCTTCCTGCCGATCGGGCCAGGCAACTCCCTCATCCAGGTCCCCAATCTGAAGACGGGCATGCTGCCCTATCTCAACAACTTCTGGCCAGTGCCGAATGGCGCGGTGCTGGGCAACGGGCTGGCGCTGGCCTACGCCGCTCCAGCGCAGAAGATTGACGAGAATTTTGGTCTGGCGCGCTTCGATCACAACGTGTCCGCCAACGATTCTTTCTCGATCAACTTCCTGATTGACGACGGAGACAGGAACAACCCGAGACCGAACCCGAATTTTGTGGACGTCAACCACATCCGCAACGAGGTGATCGGATTCCAGGAAACTCACATCTTCTCCCCCGCGCTTCTGAATACCGTGAACGTTGGGTATACCCGCGCGGACGCGCTGACCGCCACGCCTCCCGCAGTGCCGATCCCGGCAAACCTCTCGTTTATTTCCGGCCGCGTTCCCGGCCAAATCACGATCGGAGGCGGAGTCAGCACCGCCGCCGCGTCGGCCATAACGTCAGCATTCGGCAACGCCCCGACTCGCAATGTGATGAATTTGTTCAGCGCCGGAGACGATGTTCACTTCATCAGGGGCAGCCATTCCTTCAGCGCGGGCGGGTGGTTTCAGGCCGTACAGCAAAACTTGAGCGGGCCGGCTCAGAATGTCGCGGGGACGGCCGCTTATCCTTCGCTGCTGGCGCTTCTGCAAGATGCGCCAACGGCGTTTAACGCGAACGTCGTCGTGAGTCCGGCAGGCTACCGCTCGAAGCAGGGAGCCTGGTACATCCAGGACGAAATCAAGGTCCGGCGAAATCTGACATTGCGCCTGGGGTTGCGGGATGAGATGACCAACGGCTGGAATGAAGTCGTTGGCCGGTGTTCCAACCTCCTGTATGACAAAAGCGGGGTACCCCTAACGGAGCCGCTCGTCGGCCACTCATGCTTTGTCGAGAATAACGCGAAAGCGCTGTGGCAGCCGCGCATCGGCCTGGCGTGGGACCCGACCGGTACGGGCACGTGGGCCGTGCGCGCCGGCTTTGGGACTTACAACGATCTTCAGGATACCCAGGGATTCCGTCTGTCCTCCAATCCGCCTTTCAACGGGCGGCTTGCATTCACGGCCACCCCGCTACTGTCTATTGTTCCGATTTCCCCAAGCACACCCCTTGCACCGACGTGTAATGCGCAGTTGGTGGCGGCGAAGACGCCCTGCTCGATTTATTCGGAAGGAGGCGTGGATCCAACCATGCACACGCCCACGGTCGAACAGTGGAGCTTCACCGTGGAGCGCGGGATCACGAAAGACCTCGTGTTGCAAGTCGGCTATGTGGGTTCGGAGGCGTACCACACGCTGATCCCGATGAATCTGAACGCACCTCATACCCAGGTGTGCACCAGCCCCACAGACCCGCGCGGATGCCCCAGCGGAGGAGTCGGACGACCGCAGGCCTTCGTGCCGTCTGGGACAACCTACATCCCGTTCGGCGTGACGCGCCCCAATCCCTACGTGGACAAAACCAACTCCCAACAGTTCGCCGGAACCAGCAGCTACAATGCGCTTAACGTCTCGCTCATCAAACGGGCCAGCGGCGGCCTGACCTTCAAGACCAACTACACTTTCGCGAAGGCGCTCGATTTCAATTCCGCGGGCTCCTCGGCGTCCGGCACGAATCAGCCAAAGTCGATATTGAATCCTTTCGATTTGAAGATCAGCAGGGGGATCGCGGCCTTCAGTCTCCAGCACCAGTTCAACGCCAGCTTCGCGTACCTGCTGCCGTTTGGGAAGGGAAAGCGCTGGGGCGGCGATGCCAGCGGTCTGGTGGACAGGCTGATTGGCGGCTGGCAATGGAACGGCATCGTAACCGCGCAGAGCGGTTTCCCCTTGACGCCGCAAATCGGCGCGAACACTTCCGGCACAGGCGACACGGATAACCCCGACGTGCCGAACTGGAATCCGGCGTTCAGCGGGCCGGTGATTGTGGGAAGGCCGGAAAAATGGTTCGATCCGAAGGCTTTCGGACCGCTGCCGCCAACCAACGGAACCTTCGGGAACGTGTCGCGCGGGTCCATCATTGGGCCGGGCCTCACCACCTTCGACACCTCGCTGTTCAAAACCGTCAGTATCACCGAGAGATGGCGTCTGCAATTTCGCGCCGAAGCCTTCAATATCTTCAATCACCCGAACTTTTCCGAACCCAACGCAGTGGTTTTCTCGGGGAACAACATTAGCACTTCGGCCGGGATCATCACCGGCACGGCCACGAGCTCCCGCCAGATCCAGTTTGCACTGAAGCTGATGTTCTGAACCCCGAGCGTGAGCGAGGGGAGCGGTTCGGCAGCCCCTCCACAAGTGTTATCATCACTCGGTGCAGACTTCTCGGGACCCTAGCTTGACCCAGCCTGCTCCGGCCATCGCCCGCGCAACCCGCGTGCGGCACGTCGTGCTCGCCCTCACGGTGATCGCCTACATGATCACCTACATGGACCGTCAGATCCTGGCCGTGGCGAGGCCGGTGATCCGCGACGAACTCGGAATTTCGCTGGTGATGATGGGTTGGATCACCTTCGGCTTCCGCATGGCCTACGCGCTGTTCCAGATTCCGGGCGGGTGGCTGGGCGATAAAATCGGCGCGCGCCGGGCGCTGTCGCTGGTGGTCACCTGGTGGAGTGCGTTCACCTGCCTGACCGCCGTTGCCTGGAGCGCCGTCTCGATGCTCACCATCCAGGTGTTCTTTGGGCTCGGCGAGGCGGGCGCGTTCCCCATCGCCACGCGGTCGCTTTCCCGCTGGATGCGTCCGACGGAAAGGGGCTTCGCCCAGGGGGTTACGCACGCCGGCTCGCGTCTGGGCGCCGCCCTCACGCCGCCCATCGTGGTGCTGATCATTGCGCATTACGGCTGGCGCGCGGCCTTCGTCCTCTTCGGAATCTTGGGACTCGTGTGGGCCGCGGTCTGGTTCACCTATTATCGCGACACGCCGGAGGAACACCCCGGCGTGAACGCGGCCGAGCGCGAGCTGATCGGCTCCGGCCGCAAGCGCCCCGGCTCGGTTCCGTGGCGCCAGATCCTGTCCCACGCCAATCTGTGGGTGCTGGCGGTGATGTACTTCTGCTACAACTTCAACCTCAACGTCTATAACGATTGGTTCCCCACCTATCTGCACGATGCGCGAGGCATGACACTGGCGAGGATGGGCCTCTACGCCAGCCTCCCGCTGCTGGCCGGCACACTCGGCGATCTGGCTGGCGGCTGGTTCTCCGACCATGTGCTTCGGAGAACCGGGAATGCGACACTGGCGCGCCGCTGGGTGGCGATCGCCGGTTTCCTGGTTTCAGGGGCCGCCACGATACCCGCGACCCTCGCGGCCGACCCGCGCGTGTCGGTGGCGCTGTATTCCGTTGCGTTCTTCGCCCTGGAGTGGACGGTCGGGATCTCCTGGGCCATTCCGCTCGACATCGGCGGGGATTTCGCCGGTTCGGTGTCGGCCGTCATGAACACCCTGGGCAACATTGGAGGAGCGCTCTCCGCCACGGTGGTCACCTACGCCGTAAAAGGCTACGGCTGGACCGCTCCGTTTCTCGTCACGAGCGTGCTGTGCGTCATCGCCGCGGCGTTGTATCTTAAAATTGATGCCAGCAAGCGCATCGCGATATGAACATCAATCCTGATAAGTGCGTCGCCTGCGGCAACTGCACCTACGTGTGCCCGATGGGCGCCATTTACATCGACCCGGTCATGCGCCGCGCCACCATCAATCGCGACGAGTGCGTGGAGTGCTACGCCTGCTTCAACGGCCTGAGCCAGGAGCATCTCAATCCAACCTTCGTCCGCACCGTGCGAAAAGCGTTCCAGATGATGCGGCTGCGGTTCGATCCCGAGCCCGACGTCTGCCCCACCGCCGCCTTCGAGCCGGATGAGCTCGCCTGGCCGCGCATCGTGCGCCGCGCCTTCTCCGATCCCCGCGTGCCTCATGAATCGACCGGCGTCCACGGCCGCGGCACCGAGGAAGTGAAGACCAACGACGTCAGCGGCCGGGTCCAGGCCGGCGAGGTCGGTTTCACCATCGAGTTCGGCCGGCCCGGCGTCGGCGCGCGCTTCCGCGATATCCAGAAGATGTGCTGGGCGCTGGCGCAAGCCGGCGTCGCGTTCGAGAAGAAAAATCCCGTCACTTCGCTGATGAGCGACGTTTCCACCGGGACCATTCGCGAAGACATTCTCGACGAGAAGGTCCTCTCCGCCATCGTCGAGATCAAGGCGCCGGCCGCGCGGACCGAAGAAATCATCCGCCTGGTCTGGGACATCGAAAAGCAGATCGACACCGTGGTCGCCTTGGGCGTCGGCACGCGCTGCGACGCCAGCGGTGAGGACCACATCGTCGGACCCATCCTGGAGCGCCTCGGCTACAACCTGGAGCGGGCCAAGACCAACATCGGACTGGGCCGCATCACCAATGCGCCCGAGCCCAAACCCGCGGAGGAGGCGGTCGCATCCCGATGACCAACACTCTGCATCGCTTCGGACCCGCCGAGAGTTTTTCGGACGACTATGTCGTCTTCGCCATGTGCAGCAGGGGCAGGAACGACCAGGGTTCGCTGCCAAGGCTGCGCAAGTTCCTGGAGATCGCGGTCCCCTTCAAGCCCGTCAACCTCGGCGATGCGATCCACGGCGGCGCTCTCCGCCCCTCGCGCCAGATGAACCCAACCTCGCATTGGGATCGCGACCGGACGCTCGATTTTCAGGCGGTGATCGACGGCCTCGACGCGCCGACTACGGTCGCGGCCGTGTTCGACAATCGCGTGGCCGCCGAGGACTTCGTCAAAGCCGTCCGGGAAGCGGAGCTGGGCCTGAGCGTCAACATCTCCACTTCGGTCGATGGCGCCGAGCAATGCTGCTTCGCCGCGGGCATCCCGCGCCACAGTGTCGGCTACTCGCTCGGCTTCGAAGGCAAGACGGACAAGCTGCCGAACTCGAAGGTGATGCTGCTATCCACCATGTGCGGTCACGGCATGGTGAGCCATTCGCTCGCCAAGAAGATGATCGACTGGGTCAAGGAAGGCCGCCGCACCCCCGAGCAGGCCGCCAGCTACATGACCCGCTTCTGTTCCTGCGGCGTATTCAACCCCTCGCGAGCCAAGCGATTTCTCGAAGAAGTGTCGCGCGGGGAGTCGCAATAGATTTAACATCGCCTGCTGACGCGCTGGTGGCCGGCCAGAGGCGAAATCGCTTCAGCCCGCTCGACTCCAAACTCAGAACGGCCGCAGGCAGCATCGGGGTAAGAGAATTCCGCTCGTAAGCCCCAAGTTCCATGAAATGGGCGCCGGAAGCCGGCGCCTGAACTGGCTATAGTTACTAAAGAGGAGGGCAGCCATGCACCACCACCATCACGTCCACTCGCGGCGGGATTTTTTCACCAGCGCCTTTGGAGGAATCCTCGCCGGGGCGACGGTGCTCGAGGAAGCGTTCCTGCGCGCCACCTGGGCGCGGGCCCAATCGCCCGGCGCGAGCACGCAACTGTTCACTATCGAAAAGGTGACTGACGGAGTGTACGCGGCGCTCGCCCACCCGCAGATCATGACCAACTGCAACGCGGCCATCTTCGTGAACTCCGCCGACGTAGTGGTCGTGGACGCGCACTCGAAGCCCTCCGCCGCGGCGGCCTTGGTCGCGCAGATCAAGAAAGAGGTCACGCCCAAGCCGGTGCGGTACCTGGTGAACAGCCATTTCCACTGGGACCACACGCAGGGTAACTCGACATATAAGGCGGGCGGCGCGAAGCTCGACATCGTCGCCAGCGACACCACCAAGCAGTTGATGACCGATCTCGCGCGCAATCGGCTGAAGGAATCGGTCGACAGCGTCGGCCCGATGCTCGACGGCTTGCAGGGGCGCCTCGCGAAGGCCACCTCGGCCGCCGAGCGCGCGCTGCGCCAGGATCAGATCCGGCAACTGGAGGCGTACCGGGCGGAGATGAAGAACTATTCGCTCGAGCTGCCCACCATCACGTTCGCGAAATCGTACACGATCAAGGACCGCGCGGGCGACCTCCAGGTGGAGTTCCACGGGCGCGCGCATACGGCGGGCGACATCATGGTGTTCTCTCCGCAGAAGCGGGTCATCGCCGCCGGGGACACCATCAACGGATTCCTGCCGAACCTGGCCGACGGCTATCCGAAGCCGTGGCCCAAGACCATCGATTCGTTCGGGCAGCTTTCGTTCGATCACCTGATCTCGGGCCACGGGCCGGTGCATCACGACCGCGCGCGGATCGGCCAATTCCGGAATTACATCGAGGAGCTGACCGGGTTGGTCGAAACGGGCAAGAAGGCGGGCAAGCCGCTGGCGGAGTTGCAAAAGACGATCACCGTGGCGTCGGTCAAGACATTGCAGGCGAACGGATACAGCGGCTACGTGAGGGACAACCTGGACAAGTTCGCGGTGTATCTCGGGCAGAGAACGGCAATCGAGGACCGGCTGAGCGTCAATATCGAGTCGATCTACAAGAACCTGGACCGCGTTTGAACCGCGTTACACTCCGAAAGTGGTGACGCGCCCTCTTACAAGGCAAGTTCTAAGGATCTTCATCTCGTCCACCGCGATCGACCTCGGTGGCTATCGCGACAAAGTTCGCGATGCGGTGCTGCGTCTGGAAAATGTGCCGATCGCGATGGAGACCTTCTCCGCGCAATCCGGCCAGCCGGCGAGCGAATGCATGCGCATGGCGGCCGAAGCGGACGCGGTGATCTGCATTGTTGCCCACCGCTACGGCTACGTCCCACCCAAGGAGCTGGGCGGCGATGGGGAACGCTCCATTACCTGGCTCGAAGTGGATGCGGCCAAGCGCGCCGGCAAGCCGGTGTTTGCTTTCCTGGTCGATCCGAAAGCTGCTTGGACCCAGGAAAGTGCGATCCGCAGAAACAATAACGGCGATCTTTGCCGCAGCAACTCCCTCCTCGCCCTGGTCCTCCTGCCCGACGATCCCGCGCAAGCCGCCGGGTGCCTTCAGGACGCCCGCGCCTTCGCCAACCGCTCCGGCGTGGTCGAATTCCAACTCCGCTGCGTTCACGCGGCCTGCGAACTCCACCGGCATCTCGGCGATTACCCCCAAGCCATCACTGAGGCCGACGCCGGCGTCCTTTTGGCGGACACCTGCGGCTTCGGAAGATACTCCATCGACCTCCGCCTCGCCCTCGCCGAAACGTATCTCGCGGCCGGTGACGCGCGCAAAGCTCTCCAGAACGCCCGCAACGCGCTCGACCGCTCGGAACACCCGGACTGCCAATACGCCTGGGGACGGGCGGACGGTCTCCATTTCTGCGGACTCGCCCATCTGCGGCTCGGCGAAAGCAAGCTTGCCCGCCAGCGCCTCACCGCCGCGCTCGAACTCCGCGAGCGGCTCGGCCACGGACGTGTGGAGGAAACGCGCCGCGCTCTTGGGTTATGTCAGGGTTAATGCCCCGGGACTCACGTCCGGGGCTAGCCCCGCCCGTCAGGGCGGGGATGCTGTGCGCGCGCGTACAATCTTACATGGAATATGCCACTCGCGCTAATAGCGATCGTCACCCTGGGAGTAGCGGCGCATGCGCAATCGAACCCGTATCGCCAGATCGAGCCATGGCCGCAACTCCCCCAGAGCATGAATGGGGGAAAATTTGGAGAGACCATCGGAATCGAGCTTGATCCCAAGGGGAACCTGTGGGTACTGCACCGGTGCTTCAACACGCTGCCCGCCGGCGCCGCCACCTGCGTGGGCCACGACGATCAGCCTCCGATTTTGAAATTCGATCCGTCGGGCAAGCTGCTCAATGCCTGGGGCCAGGGGATGTTCGCGTTTCCGCACGGTTTTCACGTCGATCACGAGGGAAACATCTGGGCGACCGACGCGAATGGAAGCGAGACAGTGCTCGGTCTCTCCGCGAAAGGACGCGGCCATCAGGTGTTCAAGTTCTCACCCGAAGGCAAGGTGCTGATGACGCTCGGCAAGGCAGGCGTGAGCGGGAACGGGCCGGATACGTTCGATCGGCCGACCGGCGTCGCCGTCGCCCGCAACGGCGACATCTTTGTGACCGATGGCCACGGCAAGAACGACCGCGTGGTGAAATTTTCCAAGGACGGGAAGTTCATCAAGACGTGGGGACACACAGGCAACAAGCCCGGCGAGTTCGACCAGCCCCACTGCATCGCGATCGATTCCCGGGGTAGGGTATTCGTCGGTGACCGGTCGAACAGCCGCATCCAGATCTTCGATCAGGACGGCAATTTTATCGACCAGTGGAAGCAGTTTGGGCGGCCGAGCGGCATCTATGTTTCCTCCGACGACACGCTGTATGTGACCGACTCGCAGACCAACGCGAAAACCAATCCGGGCCGGAAGAGGGGCATCTACATCGGCAGCTTGAAGGACGGCGTGGTGAGAGCGATCATTCCGGACCCGGACGTGGACAATCAGGACAACACCGCGATTTCCGGCGCATCCGGAATTGCGGCCGATGCCAAGGGCACGGTGTACGCGGCCGACGTCGGGCCGCACCGGCTGAGAAAATACGTGAAGCGGTAGACAAGAGAGGCGAACGCCTCAGGATTGCGGGCTCCGCCATCCGGATCCGTGATTCTGGGTCAATGGCCTGCGCGGAGGTGTTCGCTTCCGTGCCGCCGCCGCGTTCCGGGTTGCAGCGCAATCGTTTGCGTAGAGGCGCATGTCCTCTTCCGTGAAGGTCAATGTGCGGGTCGTGTCCTGGTCTCCGCGGCGTTCCAAGAGATTCCTGCACAACAACGGCAGTTCCTGCAGGCGAATATCATATCTTCGAATCAGGGAGAGATCGGCCCTCACCGTATAGTCCGCGCGCATTTCGTCCGCTCCGGTGCGGGCAAATCCAAACACGCGGAATCCTTTGTCTTGCGTGAACCCGGTAAGAATGATTGGCATCATTGCGCTCCTTCCAGGACTTTCCTGGGCGGAACTGTCAAACCGCTGCTCCATTCCCGCGCACCGGAATCTTCTTGGCCCGGTCCGCGACCGAGCGCAGCCGTTCCACCATTTTCTTCCCAAGGCTCACTTCCGCGGGATTGGAGTGGTTGCCAGGCATTTTCGGATCGATGAACTCTCTGCGGAAAAGCTGATCGGATGCCAGACTCGTTAACAGGTCGAGTTCCTTCAAAGTAAGTTTCACGGTGATCAGTGTCATTTAGTCCTGTCGTATGCGTGGCCCGGGGCCTGGAACAACAGGCTGGCCAATTAATCCAGTCGTCAGAAAGGACGCGCTTGCGCGCGCCCTCCGGATGCTTACGCTGTCACCAGCGATTGCTACGGCCACCGCCGGATCCACGTTCTGGCTTTGGACGCGCTTCGTTGACGTTCAGCGTTCTTCCGTCGACCTCTTTGCCGTTCAGCGCGGCGATGGCGCGATCGGCATCAGCCGCTGCAGACATCTCGACGAATCCAAACCCTCTGGCCTGGCCGGTGTCGCGGTCGGTGACTATGTTGACTCGCTCAACGGTCCCGTATTCCTCAAACATGGATCGAATCGCAGCTTCGGTTGCTCCGAAGTTGAGGTTCCCTACAAAAATGTTCTTCATTGCTTTCCCTTGTGAATTTGCTGGTTGGTGAATCGGGGCAGGATCGGACGAGGGCGGACAAACCGGACCAATGCGAAGATGCCAAAACAGTTCGACTCTTTCACTATACTACGGAAGGGCTGAGAAGTAAAGAGCACTCTGCCTCGGCTCGGCGCTGGAGTATACTTGCAAGACATAAGGGGTGTAATATGTTTTTTCGCTTCTATCGCCTGGCGTTGCTTTCGATGGCGGTTGTCTCCGCGATTCTGGCGCAGTCCACCGGGACCATCCAAGGGAGCGTCACCGATCCGAGCGGCGCGTCTGTCCCCAAGGCAAGCGTCACGGTCAGCAACGTGGCCACCGGACAGGAGCGCTCTTTTACCACTGACGAATCCGGTCTGTACATCGTGCCGTCGCTGGCCGTGGGCCGGTATAAGGTCAGCGTCAGCGCGCCGGGTCTGCAAACGACGACGATCAGCGACCTGGTTCTGGAAGTCGGCCGCACCCTGGAGCAGAACTTCCACTTGCAGGTTGCCTCCGCCACCACCGAGGTGGTTACGATCGTCGGCACCTCGCCGGTGGTGGAATCCAGCTCGGTTTCGGTGGGTTCGGTGATCGACCAGCGCACGGTGCAGGAGATCCCGCTCAACGGCCGGCACTTTGTGGATCTGGGGATGCTGGCAGCAGGTTCGGTCGCGCCTCCGGCGGTGGGTTACCTGACGGCGGCGCTCCGCGGGCAGGGTTCCTTCGCCTTCTTCACGGCGGGAAATCGCGAGGACACGGTCAACTTCATGATCAACGGGATCAACCTCAACGATATGGCGCAGAACCAGATCACGTTTCAGCCCTCGATCAACACCGTCCAGGAATTCAAGGTGGACAATTCGACGTTCAGCGCCGAATACGGGCGCAATTCCGGAGCGATCGTCAACATCGCCACCCGCGCCGGCGCCAACGATTTTCATGGCGAGCTGTTCGAGTATCTGCGCAACAACTACCTGGACGCCCGCAATTATTTCAATCGCCAGGGAGTGCTGCAATCGCCGTTCAAGCGCAACCAGTTCGGCGCCGCCGCGGGAGGTCCGATCTGGCGCAACCACGCCTTCTTCTTCCTCACCTACGAGGGCCTCCGGCAGCGCCAGGGCCTGACCCTCAGCCAGCCGGTGTTGAGCGACGCGCAGAGGCAGGCCGCCATGGCGACGAACAATCCGACGGTGGTGAAGCTGCTCCCGTTGATTGCCAGGCCCAATTCCGGCACGGCGCTGTTCGCCGGCGCCGCCACGGCTCCCGTCGACATCGATCAGGGCACGGCCAATGTCAGCCATGACATTACCCGCGACGACCGGATCAACTGGTATTGGGTGTTTCAGCGCGATGTGCGCCAGGAACCCACTCTCGCCGGCAATAACATTCCCGGATTCGGCGACACGCGCCAGAGCCACCGCCAGGTGATGACCATCAACGAAACTCACGTCTTCAACCCGAACCTGGTGAACGAAGCGCGACTGGGCTACAACCGCATCAAAATCGATTTCGTACCTAATGCGGCGCTAAACCCGGCGGATTTCGGGATGGCCATCGGGATCAACGCACCCATCGGACTCCCGCAGATCACGGTGCGCGACATCAACCTGAACTTTGGAGGACCCAACAACTTTCCCCAAGGGCGCGGCGATTACACGGCGGTTTTGTCGGACTCGCTGAGCTACATCCGCGGCCGGAATTCATTCAAGTTCGGCGGCGAGGTGCGGCGCTTTAACGGCAATTCCTACATCGCGACTCCCGGCACCATGCAGTTCAATACGGTCAACGATTTCATCACCGGCCAGATCGTCAACTTCACCTCCAACACGTCCACGAATCCGGCGCGCATCTTCGTGCTGGCCACCGGGGCGTTCCTCCAGGACCGCTACAAGATCACGCCGCGGCTCACGCTGGATCTGGGATTCCGCTGGGAGTGGAACGGAACGCCAGTGGAGGCGCAGGATCGCCTGACGATCTTTGACCCGGCGACAATCTCTCTGGTGCGGGTCCACCAGCCCTACCATCAGAGCGCCCGCAATTTCGAACCGCGCACGGGCTTCGTCTGGGACGTTTTCGGCACCGGAAAAACCGTGGTGCGGACAGCCTACGCCATCCTGACCGATCAGCCGGTGACCAACATGATAGGGAATTTGGCCTCCAACCCGCCGTTCGCCACGCCGGTGACTTTTAACGGTCCCGGCGCCGTTACATTCTCCAATGCGCTGGCCGCCGCCAAGGCCGCCGGCTCGTTGAACCCGACGAGCGTGGTCCCGGATTTCACCAGTGCCTACATGCAGTCTTACAATTTCAATATCCAGCAGCAGGTGACGAAGGACCTGGGCGTGATGGCCGGCTACTTCGCGAACAAGGGGACGCACCTCAGAACCGCGCTGAATATCAACCAGTTCTTTCCCGGCACCAGCCTGCGGCCCTATCCCGCGCTGGCGTCCGGTTCCATCGCGGCGGGCACGGCTCTGGGCAACATTACGCAATGGGAGAGCATCGGCAACTCCGAATACAACGGGCTGTGGCTCACCGGCACGCAGCGTTTGACGAGGGGGCTGCAGTTCAACACGTCCTACACCTGGTCGAAATCGCTCGATTACACGTCGTACAGCGCGCCGCAGAATGTTCCCGGCAGTGTATCCACTCCCATGCAGGACAGCAGGAATCTGCGCGCCGACCACGCTCCCTCGGATTTCGACGCCCGTCATCGTTTGGTCTTCAGCGGCATTTACGAACTGCCGTGGAAGCGGAGCCGCATCGCGGGAGGCTGGCAATTTGCCCTCGCGGCGCAGCTTCAGAGCGGAAACCCGCTCACGATCATTACCAACAACGCTTCCTACACCGGCGTGAATAACAGCATGCGGCCGAACATTCTGGGGCCGGTCGCCGTGGGTATCGGCTCCGCAGCCAACGGGAACCCGCAATATTTTACGGCCGCGACATGCACCACGCCGCCCACCGCCGGGTGCCTGTTTCAGGCGCCGCCGGGCTTCGGCAGCGCGGGCCGCAACACGATCGTCGGGCCGGGGCTGGAGAATGTGGATATTTCCCTTTACAAGGACACCCGCATCACCGAGCGGCTGAAGGCGCAGTTCCGCGCGGACACATTCAACCTGTTCAATCATCCCAATTTCGGCCAGCCGAACCGGATCGTGAGCACGGCCGCGGGCAACAGCTTCGGCCAGATCACGAGCACGCGGGCGGCGGTGGGCGACTCCGGATCGTCGCGGCAGATTCAGCTCGCGCTGAAGCTGATTTTCTGAAATTTAGCGAACGACGACGGGCAATGACGGCCCTATTCCGTGGCGTCAGCGGCCTCCCCTCTTCCGCGTCAGAGACGGGAGGCTGAGTCTGACGCCCTTCGGAAGGGAGTGCGTCGCGGTCGCAAGAAAGAGTAAGATCGAGTAGTCGTTCCGGAGGATCGCGGTTGAAGGATCTGGTGGAGGAATGAAAAATTTCTTGACGATTTTCGTAGCTGCTTTTGCTATGCCGCTGTCCGCGCAGTGGCTGAACTATCCAGCGCGAGGGGTTCCGCGAACGGCCGACGGCAAGCCCAATCTTTCGGCTCCCGCCCCGCGAACGGCCGACGGCAAGCCCGATCTTTCCGGAGTCTGGGACTCGGATAACAAGCCGCCCTGCCCGCCGGCGGGATGCGATGACACACGGAGCGTTCGGGAGTTCCTCGAAATTGGCGCGAGCCTCAAGGACGGCCTGCCCTATCGGCCAGGAATGGCGGAGCTGGCGAAGGCCCGGAGGCAGCCGCCCAAGACCGATGAGCCGATTACGCGGTGTCTGCCCATCGGCATCGTGGAACGATACACCCATGCCACGTTCCGGAAGATCGTCCAGATTCCCGGGCTGCTTTTGATTCTCAACGAGTACAACAAGAGCTACCGGCAGATCTTCACCGACGGACGGCCTCTGCCGGTCGACCCGGTTCCGGGCTTCGATGGCTACTCGGTTGGGAAGTGGGACGGGGACACGCTGGTGGTTGAGAGCGCCGGCTTTCGGGACGGGATCTGGCTGGATGCCTTCGGCGACCCGATGACCGACGCCGCCAAGATCACCGAGCGCATCCGCCGGGTCGACTACGGCCACATGGAAATCGAGCTCACCGTCGACGATCCCAAGGCGTACACCAAGCCGTGGACCGTCAAGCTGTACCAGGCCCTCATGCCCGACACCGACTTGATCGATTATATTTGTGCGGAAAACGAAAAGGACATCCAGCACATGGTGGCGAAATGAGTAACGTCCCTCACTGCCAGTAATTCCGATCCAGGCTCCGGTACTGCACCGCTTCGGCCAGATGCTTGGCGGTGACGGCTTCGGCCGAGTCCAGATCGGCGACGGTGCGCGCGACTTTCAGGATGCGGTCGTGCGCGCGCGCCGAGAGCCCCATGCGGCGCACCGCCATCTCGAGCGTGCGCTCGCCGGCCGGGTCGAGCGCGCACAGCTTGCGCAACTGGCGCGAGGGAATGGCCGCGTTCGAGAACCCGCGCGCCTGCTGGAGCGCCCGGGCAGTCTCGACGCGGGCACGGATTTCGGCCGAAGAGGCGCTCTCGCCCTTGCCGCGAAGCTCCTGGTACGGCACCGCCGGCACCTCGATGTGCAGATCGATGCGATCGAGCAGCGGCCCGCTGATCTTGCTGAGGTAGCGCTGGATGATGCCGCCGGTGCAGCGGCACTCGCGCGTGGGATCGCCATAGAACCCGCACGGACACGGGTTCATCGCCGCGACCAGCATGAAGTTGGCCGGGAAGCTGAGCGTCATCTGCGACCGCGCCAGCGTCACGGCGCCCTCTTCGATCGGCTGCCGCAATTGCTCGAGCACGTTGCGGGGGAACTCCGGTAGCTCATCGAGAAACAGCACGCCGTGGTGCGCGAGGCTCACCTCTCCGGGGCGCGGCGTGCCCGATCCGCCGCCGATCAGTCCCGCGTCCGACACCGAATGATGCGGCGACCGGAACGGCCGCTCCGCCATCAGGCCCACTCCCTTCGGCAGCAGTCCCGCCACGCTGTGGACCTGCGTGGTCTCGAGCGCCTCGGCAAACGTCAGCGGCGGCAGGATGCCGGCCAGCCGCCTGGCGAGCATGGTCTTGCCCGATCCCGGCGGCCCCACCATCAGCACGTTGTGTCCGCCCGCCGCGGCGACTTCGAGCGCGCGCTTGGCGGTGGTCTGGCCACGCACATCGCCGAAATCGGGCGCCGAGCCGGGCTGCTCCGGAGCAGCGCCGCCCTCGCCCGGCACGTACGGAGCGAACGCCTCGGGTTGTTGGAGGAAGGCGACGACATCGATCAGGTGCCGCATCCCGAATACTTTGATCCCCTCGGCTACCGCCGCCTCGGCGGCGTTATCGGCGGGAACCAGCAGGTTCTGAATGCCCTGCTTGCGCGCGCAGGCCGCGATCGACAACACGCCTCGCACCGGCCGGATCGCGCCGTCAAGCGACAGCTCGCCGACGAAAAGATTGCCGTCGGTGGATCCCACCCGGCCCATAGCGCCCAGGATTCCCAGCGCCATGGGCAGGTCGAAGCCCGCGCCTTCCTTGCGCACGTTGGCCGGCGCCAGGTTGATGGTGACGCTCTTGCTCGGGTAGCCGAAGCCCGAGTTGGCCAGCGCGCTCTTGATGCGCTCGCGGCTTTCCCGCACCGCCGTGTCCGGCATCCCCACCGTGATGAAGTCCCGGTTCGCACCAGGGTACATGTCGACCTCGACGTCGATCAGATGGGCGTCGATGCCATACACCGCCGCCGAGCGGGTCCGGAACAGGGCCATCGATGACTAGTGGCCCCAGGCCCGGATTATTCGCACATTATCCGGGCAGCGAATAGTCCTTGAGCTGTTCGCGCAGCGCGCGCTTGTTGAATTTACCGACGCTGGTCTTGGGCACCGCATCGACAAAAATCACGTCGTCCGGCAGCCACCACTTGGCCACGCGGCCTGCGAGGAAATCGAGGATCTCCTGCTTGGCCACCTGGCCGCGAAACTGCGGCAGCAGGGCCACGGCCGCGATCGGGCGCTCCTGCCACTTCGGATGCGGCACCGCGATCACCGCAGCCTCCATCACCTTCGGATGCGCCATGATGGCGTTTTCCAGATCGACGCTCGAGATCCATTCGCCGCCGCTCTTCACCAGGTCCTTGGTGCGGTCCATGATCTGGATGTAGCCCTCGGCGTCGATGGTGGCGACGTCGCCGGTGCGGAGCCAGCCGTCCTGGAAGGACTCGGCGCGGCCGCGCTCCTCGCCGCGCGGATCGTTGTAGTAGCCGCTGATCACCCACGGCCCGCGACACTGCAACTCGCCCATCGTGACGCCGTCCCAGCTTATCTCCTTACCGCCTTCGTCGACGATGCGCACGTCGATTCCGGCGACGGACGCGCCGTGCCGCGCAAGAACGTCGTAGCGCTCTTTATCGGGGAGCGATTCGAGGTGGCTCTTCATCGAGAGCGCGGTGGCAAACGGAGTGGTTTCCGTCATGCCCCAGAACAGCATGAAGCGGATGCCGTATTTCTGTTCGTACTGTTCCACGAACTGACGCGGCAGCGCGGAGCCGGCGCAGGCGATGAGCCGCACGCTCGACACGTCGCGCTTCTCATTTTCAAGGTGCGCGTACAGGCTCATCCAGATCGTCGGAACGCCCGCGGTGAAAGTGGCGCGCTCGCTTTCGATCATGCCCGCGATGTCGGCGGGCTGGAGATAGCGTCCGCTCAGCACGATCCTCGAGCCCACCATCACGGCCGCGAACGGAATGCCCCATCCGTTGGCGTGAAACATCGGGACCAGTTGCAGCACCGTGTCGCGCTCGCTCAGCGCGAAGGTGTCCGCCATGGTGAGCGCGTAGCTGTGCAGCACCAGCGACCGGTGCGAATAGAGCACGCCCTTGGGATGACCGGTGGTGCCGGAGGTGTAGCAGGTGGCCGCCGCGGCGGTCTCTTCAAGCTCGGGCCAGGCGTAAGGCGTCGCGGGCGCTGCGGCCAGCAGATCTTCGTATCCGCCGAAATCGTCCAGCACGACGATCTCCCGCACTCCGCGCAGCTCGCCGCGGATCTGATCGAGGATGTGCACGAGCGATGCGTCGGCGAAGATCACGCGATCGTCGGCGTGGTTGATGATGTAGGCGAGCTGGTCCGGCGCCAGGCGTAGGTTCAGCGTGTGCAGCACGGCCCCGAAGCAGGTGACCCCGAAGTACAGCTCCAGATGGCGATGGCTGTTCCAGCACAGGCTCCCGACGCGGTCGCCGCGCTCAATGCCCATCCGCTCGAGGGTCCACGCCAGCCGGTGCACGCGCGCGTGAAAATCGGCGTAGGTGTAGCGATGCATGCCGGCGTCGGTTTTGGTGGCGATCTCTTTCCGGGGAAACAGCCGCGCGGCGCGCTCGAGCAGCGGCGTGAGCGTCAGCGGCGAATGCATCATGAGGCCTTGCATTTTTCCCCTCCTTGCGCGATGGCCACGTAGCCGCAGCCGAGCACGGCCAGAAACATGCCCAGCACCTCGCTATCGCCGAGGTTGAGCTCCCAGAATCCGCTGATGAGGACGGCACCGATCACCGCGACCGCGCCGTGCAGAACCCACCGCTCCTCCGCGCCCGCGGGCAAGCGGCGCAGCGCGCGGACGAAATCGAACAAGGCCCGGCCGAGCATCCACATCAACGCGAGCATCGTGGGGACGCCCCGCTCCGCCGCATAATGCACGTAGATGTTGTGCAGATGGCCGTAATAACCGATGGGAAGCGGCATCTCGGTTCCCGGCGGCAGGTATTGCAAATACTGCCGCCCGACCTGCTCCGGACCGATGCCGAGCCAGGGATGCGCTTGGATCATCTGCCAGCCGATGGCGCGCGTCATGGCGCGATGTTCGTTCGAATCCACACCGGCACGCGGACGAAACGCGGAAATCGCGCGCTCGCGCACACCGGCCGGATTGATCAGCAGCAGGATCGCGGCCAGCACAGGGACGGCGGCCACCAGCCATCGCCTCCAGAACCAGATCAGGTACATCCCGCCCACGGCCGCTCCCAGCCACATGCTGCGGGTCTCGGCGGCGACCAGCGCGGCGTTCACCAGGGCCGCGGCGGCGATCAGCCACGCGGTCCACCGCCGGTCCGTAGAAAAGAACACCAGCGCGCCGATCAGCAGGACCGCCATCATCATGTGGCCGCTGAACGTCATCCAATGGCTCATGAAGCCGGTGATGCGCGCGCCGACGTAGGCGGTGTAGAAATCCTGATGGGCGCTCCGGGCGCTCTCGTACTTTCTTACAAATTGCTCGAGGCCCCAGGCCGCCGAAAGCGACGCCGCCAGCGCCCAGCCCAGCACGAGCCAGCGCATCTGCGCGACCGTCCAGAAGGCGCTGACGATGAGGAACAGCATCAGGTAGACGTAGAACTTCCTCACTTGCGGAAGCCCCGCGCGAATGTCGCCGGACGCCGCCAGCGATGCGAGCGTCCCCGCCGCGAACAAGGCCAGCGGCACCGTCACAGGCGGCCACTGTAGCCTCCGCCGAGTGATGAGCAGAACCGCCAGCGCGAGCCCCATGAGGATTTGGGAAGCGGCGATCGACACCACCGAGAAGATAGCGGCAGCTCCCGCCAGATACAGAGTGGCACAGGCTTTAGCCTGTGAGCGCCATTCTCCCATGAGGCACCATGATACTGTATTGAGGACAAGCTATCAGCGCTCAGCGATCAGCTTCGATGTGTTTGCTGAACGCTGACGGCTGAACGCTGAAAGCTAGAATGATGCAGCCGCAAGCCCCAGCGATCGACCACGAGTTTGTCCGCCGCCTGGGCCTCTACGATTCGACCATGGTAGTCGCGGGCTCGATGATCGGGACGGGCATTTTTATCGTGTCCGCCGATATGGCGCGACTGCTCGGCAGCGCCGGCTGGCTGCTGGTGGCGTGGGTGGTGGCCGGGGTGCTGACCATGGTCGCCTCGCTCTCCTATGGCGAGCTGGCGGCGATGATGCCGCGCGCGGGCGGCCAGTACGTGTACTTGCGCGAAGCGTTCTCGCCGCTGTGGGGATTCCTCTACGGCTGGACTCTGTTTCTGGTGATCCAGACCGGCACGATCGCCGCGCTGGGCGTCGGGTTCGCGCGCTTTTCCGGCGTCCTGTTGCCGTGGATCAGCGAGTCGAATTACATCGTCCCGCCCGTGCATGTTTCAAGCGGCTACGCGCTCTCGCTTTCGACGGCGCAAGGGGCGGGTGTCCTGCTTGTCGCCCTGCTCACCTGGACCAACACGCGCGGGCTTCAGTATGGAAAGATCATCCAGAACGTATTCACCACCACCAAGGTGGGAGCGCTGTTCGGGCTCATCGTGGCGGGGCTGCTGCTGGGGTGGAACGCGAACGCGCTCAGCGCCAATTTCGGCGCGAATTTCTGGACGCCGCGAGACTTCGATCCGGTCTCGGCCGGCGTCACGGCGGCCACCGCGTTCGGATTGTTCGCCGCTCTGTGCGTCTCGCAAGTCGGGTCTCTGTTCTCGGCCGACGCGTGGAACAACATCACGTTCACGGCCGGCGAGGTGAAGAACCCGAGCCGCAACGTCCCGCTCTCGCTCGCGCTGGGGACGGGCGTGGTCATCGGTCTGTATTTGCTGGCGAACGTCGCCTACGTTGTGACGCTGCCGTTTGCCGAGGTCCAGCACGCGCCGGCCGATCGCGTCGCCACGGCGACGCTGCAAGCGATTTTTCCGGGGAAGGGCGCGGTCATCATGGCCGTGTTCATCATGATCTCCACGTTCGGGTGCATGAATGGCCTGATCCTGACGGGCGCGCGCGCCTGTTACGCGATGGCGCGCGATAAGGTGTTCTTCCGGCAGGCACACTCGCTGAACCGCGCGAAGGTTCCGGGCTGGGCGTTGGTGGTGCAGGGCATGTGGGCGGCTTTTCTGATTCTGCCGCGGACCTATAACCCCGAGACCAAAGCGTACGGGAACCTGTACGGAAACCTGCTCGACTACGTGATCTCGGCGGCGCTGATTTTCTACATTCTCACCGTGGCGGGCATCTTCCGCCTGCGCCGCACGCGGCCGGATGCGGAGCGCCCCTACCGCGCCATCGGGTATCCGGTGATCCCGGCGCTCTATATTCTGGGTGCGGCGACGATCCTGGTGGTGCTGTTCATCTACCGGCCGTCAAGCACGTGGCCGGGGCTGGCGATCGTGCTGGTAGGCGTGCCGGTGTACTGGCTGTTCCGCCGGAGCGCTTGAACCGTCTGGCTCCACTCGCTCACTGCTCGTGGTTCAGTTGCGGCGGCACCGAACCGCGAACGGCGAGTGAGCGGGTTCCGAAGGCATCGTTCAACAGCTCCTACCGGAGATCGAGATCCAACCATAGGCGAAGGGCGGCGTCTACCTGCGTCATATCCGCATCGCTCAGTCTGCCGGCCCGTCTCTTGATTCGATCGCGCCGTAGCGCCGTCATCTTGTCGACCATGACTTGCGATTTGCGCCGGAGCCCGTTACTCGGCTCTGGCTGAACCGTCACGCGGAACAGGGAGAAGTCTCGGAGGTCGGACGTAACGAGACAAACGACGATACTCGCGTGCGAGGCGTTAAAGAGATCGGATTGGACCACCACCGCCGGCCGGGGCTTGCCATAATCGCCAGGTGCGGACGTGATGACCACGTCTCCGCGGTTCATCGCCACCCGCGCGTATCAAGCATTTCCTCGCAGAACGCGTCTTCCTCATTCGATTGGGCGCTAGCAAGCAGGGACTGGCGACGCGCTTCGGCCACCAGTGCCTCACGGCCTGTCTTACGCAGGTATTCATCCAGCGCCTCGACAATGATCCGGTTCTTAGGCTTCTTGAGACGCCGCGCCGTCTGCGCCAGACGGACCCGCAGATCCTCGGGAATTCGAAAACTGGAAGTCGTGGACCTCACGGTCGCAGTATAACACAAGTGCAACACAGACAAGAATGTCTGTGCCACACCCTCAGAACTTCTTCAGCTCTTCAACCAGCGCGGCCAGGCCCTTCTTGCGATAGATCTGCGCCAGCCGTTGCTCCTCGGGCGACGGCGGCGCGAGGCGGCGCAGCTTGGGATCCTCCAGCGCCGAGCGGCTCGGGATCCAGTAGGATCCGTCGGCGAACTCCACGCTCGAGACGAATCCGGTCATGCCCTGAATCGACGTGCGCTGATCGAAGCGCAGCGCGGCGTCCTCAAACACCTGGCTCGAGCGGCCGGGCGCCAGGTTCAGGTCGGCCGGCACGGAAGCGGCCAGGAACTCGCGGCCCTGCTGATCCTCGACAATCCATCCGATTTCCAGGTGCCGGATGGGGCGGTCGGAGAGGTTGCGGACTTCGAGACGCGGCGCCCGCGCTTCATTGCCGGCGATGCGCGCCATCCCGTCGGTGGGCTGGACCGGCGACTCCGGGAAATGGAGAAAGGCGAACTGCACCTCGCGCTCGGGATCGGTATTGGTGGCGCGGCCGCGCACCATCTGCACGCCCGGCTGCGGACGATCGGCCTGCCTCGCCAGGCTGGCGAGCATCTCCTTCTGCAAGCCCTCGCGCCCGGCGGTCTCGAGCAGCGTCTTGAAATAGCGGCGGTCGCGCCGCGCCTCCAGCTCCCAGACCGTCATGGTGCGGCGCGAATGCAGCTTGTCGGGTCCGTAAAAGTTCAGGTCGTCGAACAGCACCCCGTCCAGTTGCACTTCGACCAGAGGGCCGGCGCCCGCCCCCAGCGGACGCAGCAGCGGAAGATCGATCCGCACCGGGAAGGTATCGCCCGGCGCGACATCGAGGCTCGGAACCGAAACCGACCCCTTGCCGCCCGGCGTCACTTCCTGCGCGACCACCGCCAGCGTGACGCCGCGAATGCGCCTCTGGCTGGAGTTGCGCAGCGACAGGCCGGCGTGAACGTCCACCAGGAACGCGCCGCCGCGAGGAGTCGCGCTCGATTCGCCCCAGTCGGCCGAAACCAGCGTGACCGGCGAGTCCTTGGGCAGCTCGATCTTGCGGCTGAGCGTTTGCGCGCCCGCCGCCAGAGCGATCGCCAGGAACGAAATCGTGAGCCTACTGGACATACACGCTCGTAATCGTTACCTGCCCGGTATCGGCGTCCACGTAGCGCGCGCTCGCCGAGCCCTGCATGCTCACCGAAACGGCCACCGGCCGCGCCGTGCCTTGCGAAACCGCCAGCGCGCTGCCGTTCTCCCGCAACTCGATTCCCGAGGACGAGGCTGAGACCACGGGTCCCCGCTCCTCGATTCCTATACGTGGCATCGCACCGCGGCCCTGCCAGATGGCGCGCATCGCACGGCCCAGGGCCTGGGTCTGCATGGGCGGCGTGTTGAGCCACCACGCGCCGGCCATCAGCACCGCCGCTCCGGCCATGACCGCCGCCGGACGCCAGCCCAACGGAGCCGGTTTGCGCGAGCGCGGTGCGACGCATTCGCCCGCCGCCAGACCCACGCGGATGTTGGCCGTCATCTCCGCCGCCAGCCGGTCCCAATCGACGTCCTCCGGCATCTCCGCCGCGGATTCGCGAAGCCGCTGCCGGTCGATGCGATAAGCTTCCATCCGTTTGCGGCACGATTCGCACCCGTTCAGGTGCATGCGCGCGGCCGCACGGCTCCACCAACCCAGATCGCCTGAGACGTATAGCGCCAGACCGGATTCGGGAACGTGCCGGCTCATGCTTTCCTTCTTTCCATGTATCGCCGCAGTTTCACGCGCGCGTTGGCGATGTGGCTCCTCACGGTCGCCTTGGTGCAATTCAGTTGGGCCGCCACTTCCTCGGCCGGAAGTCCCTCGACATCCCTCAGCAGGAGCGCGGTCCGTTCCCGGTCCGTGAGCACCTGGAGACCGGCCTCCAGATACTCGCGATGCTCGGCGCGCAGCACCAGTTGCTCGGGACTCTCGCTAGGGGAACTGGTGACGTACTCGGGCAGATCGTCGATGTCGGAAAAACTGACGCGGCCGGAGCGCCGCAGAAAATCGATGGCGGTATTGCTGGCGATGCGGGAAAGCCAGTGCGCGGCCTTCTCCAGGTCCTTCAACTGGTCCTGGCGCTGCAGCGCCTTGATGAAGGCCTCCTGCGTGAGGTCCTGCGCGTCGGCGACGTTGCCCACCACACGATAGATCAGCAGGAACACGCGGCGCATATTCTCGGAGACGAACCTCGACTGCTGCTCCGAGGAGAGCGGTACCGCGTCATATCGTGTGGAGCCCGGCGCTTCGCTCATACGTTCCAAAGCCGGCAGGACGCTGGTTATCCCCACAACAAAGATGACGAACGAGCGTCCTCAGGCGTGCAGCCTTTCTATCGGCTGCGCTACTCTTAAATCATACATTTATGAGAGCGGTGGCGGTGATCGGGATCGGCAAGACCGCGTTTGGCGCCTTCGCGGACCGGGACCTGCGCTCGCTGGCCGTCGAGGCGGGCCAGAAGTGCCTCGCGGACGCCCACGTAAGTCCTTCACAAATAGAGGCTTTTTACCTCGGCAACTTCGCCGGGCCGTCGTTCGTGGGCCAGAACCACCTGGCGCCGTACGTCGCCGGCGCGATGGGGATCACGGGCGTCCCGGCCACTCGATTCGAGGCCGCCTGCGCCTCCAGCGGCTCTGCATTCTTTCATGCCGTTTCGAGCGTCGCCGCCGGGTTCTACGACCTGGTACTGGTGGGCGGCGTCGAGAAGATGACCTCGCAGACCACGCCCAAGGTCACCGAGATTCTGGCCGGCGCAGGCGACATGTCCGGCGAGGGCCGCGCCGGCGCGACGTTCCCGGCGCTGTTCGCCATGATCGCGCGCCGCCACATGTATCAGTACGGCACCACGCGCGAGCACATGGCCGCGGTGGCGGTGAAGAACCATTCCAACGGCGCGAAGAATCCGCAGGCGCACATGCGCAAGATCATCACGATGGAGCAGGCGCTCAACGGCAAGCCGATCTCGGATCCGCTGACGGTCTACGATTGCTCGCTGATCAGCGACGGTGCGGCGGCGGTCCTGATCGCGCCGCTCGAGCGCGCCGGGGAGTTCACCAACAAGCCTGTGAAGATCCTGGGGGTCGCGCAGACCTCGGACCAGGTGGCGCTCGATCAGAAGGACGACATCACTACTTTCCGCGCGGTGGCCGAGGCGGCACGCAAGGCGTACAAGATGGCCGGCGTCAGCCCGCAGGACATCCAGTTCGCCGAACTGCACGACTGCTTCACGATCGCCGAGATTATCGCCACCGAGGACCTGGGTTTCGTGAAGAAGGGCGAGGGCGGCCCGTACGCGCTCGCAGGCCGCACGTGCCTGAAGGGTGAGCGCCCGGTGAACACCAGCGGCGGGCTGAAATCGAAAGGACACCCGGTGGGCGCGACCGGCGTCGGGCAGATCTGCGACGTCGTCATTCAGATCCGGGGCGAGGCGGGCGAGCGGCAGATCGAGCGCCATTCGCTGGGCCTTACGCAGAACCTGGGCGGCTCCGGCGCAACCGCCGTCGTGACGATTCTCGGCGCCGTATGAGCAACGGAACCGTCTACACCGAGACAGTGGTCCACGCGCCTCCCGAGCAGTTCGTGGCGGACGCGCCCTATCAGCTCGCGATCGTCTCCCTCGCCGAGGGCGGACGCGTGACGGCGCGCATCGCGGGCGACCGTGTGCAGATCGGCGAGGCGGTCGAGTTCGTCGAATCGCGCGACGGCATCCCGTTTTTCCGCAAAGCGTGAAGCTTTTCCTCTACTACGTGGGCAAGGCGCGCGACGGGCATGCGAACGCCATGGCCGAGGAGTACATCAAGCGTTCTACCCGATTTGCGAAATGTGAAATGCGGGAGATCCAGCCGCGGCGGTTCGACCCGTGGGAGAAGCATCCGTCGGCGACGAAAGTTCTGCTGGACCCCTCCGGACGCGCGCTTGACTCAGCCGCGTTCGCCAAGCTCGTAAGCGAAGGGAAGGATCTGGTGTTCGTCGTCGGCGGCGCGGACGGACTACCCGACGCGTGGAAGCCGCGGGCGGATCTGCTGCTGGCGCTGTCGCCAATGACGATGCCGCATGAGCTGGCGCGCGTGGTGCTGGCCGAGCAGATCTATCGCGCGGTGGCGACGCTGCGCGGGCACCCGTATCCGCGGTAGCCAGTATCATTTGATCCGATTTATGGGGTATAATGATACCGGTGCTCGAACCACGCCATATTGGAAACGTCCTGGGCGGACGCCGGGTCTTGGGCAGGCCGGTCACGTCCCTGCTGGAGCTGAATGACGCCGTGGAGCGCGGCTTACCCAAGGCGACGCTTCGCAACGTGGCGCGCCGCATCTTCTCCGATGCCGCGAGACAACGCGCCATGATGCACCGCATCGTCCCGGAGGGAACCTACAAACGGCGGCGGGACCGCCTGAGTCCGGCCGAGAGCGAACGCACGGAGCGATTGGCCCGTGTGGTCGCCATGGCGGAAGACGTCTGGCAGGACCGCGAGCAAGCGCGAAGTTTTCTGACCACGCCGCATCCGGAGATCGGCGGCAAGACGCCCATGGACGCGGCTCTGACGGAATTGGGCGCACGGCAAGCCGAGGAGGTCATGGCCCGCATCGTGTATGGGCTCCCGGCGTAGCGGTCCGCTGCGGGCGTTCCGCATCGCCGATATGCGTCATCCCATCTTCGACGGGAGTGGCGCGATGCTTCACGGCGCTCGCTGGACCTCTCCCGGCCGGCGCGTCATCTATGCGACCGAAACGTACGCGGGTGCGTTATTGGAAATCCTGGTCCACGCCTCCGGCAACGTGCCTCGCAGCCAGGGTTACATCGAAATCCAGATCCCGGCTGGCTCGGCGATCGAAGAAATCACTCCGGACGATGTGCCACGGTGGAATTCATCGTCGTTTGAATCTGCACGAGTTTTTGGCGACCGTTGGTATGAGGAGCGCCGCACGCCCGTGCTGATCGTGCCCTCCGCCGTGACGCTGGTCGAACGGAACGTTCTGATCAACCAGGAGCATCCCGGTTTCGCTCGCATCCGCGCGAGCCGGCCATCTCCCGTACGTTGGGATGCGCGGCTCTGGACACGGTTGCGATAAGGGAGAATCAAATCGTGCCCCCCTACGACGCGCTGCTCGTGGTTTCCTTTGGCGGTCCGGAGAAGCGCGAAGATGTCATTCCGTTCCTCGAAAATGTACTGCGGGGGCGCAACGTGCCTCGCGAGCGGATGCTCGCCGTGGCCGAGCATTATTATCACTTCGACGGCCGCAGTCCCATCAACGATCAGAACCGCGAGCTGGTCGCCGCGCTTCGCTGTGTTGTGAAGCTCCCGGTTTATTGGGGCAATCGCAACTGGCATCCGCTGCTGACTGACGTGGTGCGCCAGATGCGCGACGACGGAGTCCGCCGCGCCGTGGCCTTCGCGACCTCGGCGTTCGGCTCCTATTCCGGCTGCCGGCAGTATCTGGAGAACATCGAGCGCGCCCGGGCGGCGGTGGGCGAAGGCGCTCCGCGCATCGACAAGATTCGCCCGTTCCCCGATCACCCGCGTTTTATCGAAGCGATGAGCGATCGCGTTCGCGCGGCGCTCGCCCAACTGCCGGAAGGGCGGCTGGTTTTCACCGCGCACAGCGTCCCCGTGTCGATGGCGCAGGCCAGTCCGTATGTGAAGCAACTGGAGGAGGCCTGCGGCCGCGTCGCTCGCGCGGTGGATCGCGCCGATTGGAAACTCGTTTTTCAGAGCCGCAGCGGGCCGCCCGAACAGCCGTGGCTCGAGCCGGATATTCACGACTATCTTCGCGCCATCAAATCCGACGCGATCATTGTTCCGATCGGATTCCTGTCCGATCACATGGAAGTGATTTACGACCTCGATACCGAAGCCCGCGCGGTGTGCGACGAGCTGGGCGTGCGCATGGTGCGTGCGGGCACGGCAGGCACGCATCCCGAAATCGTTCGCATGATCGCTGAGCTGGCCGGGCAGGAACCGGCGCTTTGTCCCGGCGACTGCTGCCACCGTCACGAAGTGACGCGCCGGTAGCACTCGCGCTTGGAGATTCCCCGCGCCTTGGCCACCTGCTTGATCGCATCCATCCGGGAGATGCCCTGCTGCTCCAGCGCGCGGACAGCGTCTTCGATGGGGGTATCGCTGTCCACCGCCGGCTCGGAAGCCTTGCCGATCAGCAACGTGATCTCGCCCTTGATTGCGGGACGGGATGCAAGCTTCGCGCGCACCTCGGCCGCCGTGCCGCGCAGGAATTCCTCGTGAATTTTGGTCAGCTCGCGCGCGATGGCCACGGCGCGCGCGCCCATCACGGCGGCGACGTCGTCCAGAGCATCGAGAATCCGGCGCGGGGCTTCATAGAAGATCAGGGTGCAGGTTTCATGCTTGAGTTGTTCGAAAATCTTCCGGCGCTGCGCGCTCTTGGGCGGCAGAAAACCGCAGAAGCGGAAGCAATCCGTGGGGAGGCCCGCTGCGGCCAAAGCGCCGATCGCGGCCGATGGGCCGGGAACCGGCACGACCGCAATATCCGCCGCGATGGCGGCCGTCACCAGCCGGTAGCCGGGATCGGAAACCAGCGGCGTGCCGGCGTCTGAAACCAGCGCTACGTTCGCTCCCTCGGCGAGCCTCGCGACCAGCTCCGCCGCGCGCTCGGCTTCATTGTGCTCGTGGTAGCTCACCATCGGCCGGGGGATGCTGAAATGGTTCAGCAGCTTGCGCGTCTGCCGCGTATCTTCGCACGCGATCAGGTCCGCTTCGCGCAGCACGCGCAGCGCGCGCAGAGTGATGTCCTCCAGATTGCCGATCGGCGTCGCAACCACGTAAAGAATTCCAGCCACCGTAGTACGATGAAACGGTAACTGAAATGGAGACCACGGCACAAGGAGTCCCCGGTTACTTTGTCTGGGAGATTCCGGGGAAACCCGTCGCGGTTCACCTTCATCTCGATGCGGTCGACCGGCTGCTGGCCGAGGCGATGCGAGGATTGTCGGCCATTCCCAAGCGCGGAGCCGAAGTGGGCGGCATCCTGCTGGGGACCATTGAGGAGGGCGATCCGGCAGTGGTTCGCGTCGAGGATTTCGAGCCGGTGGCGTGCGAGTACCGCCGCGGTCCTTCGTATCAATTCTCGGGCGACGAGGCAAGCGCTTTTGAGGAAGCCTGCGAGCGCTGGCAGCCCTCGGCCTCGGAACGGGTTTACGCGGTGGGATATTTTCGCAGCCATACGCGCGACGGCCTGGCGCTGGCGCCGGAGGACCTCGAGCTGCTCGACCGGCATTTCCCCGCGCCGTCGCACATCGCCCTGCTGATCCGGCCGTACGCGACCAAGGTGAGCACGGGCGGCTTGTTCTCTCGCGAAAACGGCGCGTTTCAACAGGCAACTCCGCTCGAATTTCCGTTCCGCCGCCGCGAGATGACCGGCGAGGAAGCCCCGCCCCGGCGTCCTCTGACCGAACGAAAGCCGCGCATGCGCGAGATGCGTCCAGCCGCCGGGGAATCTTTCGCGCCCGAGCCGAGCGAGCAGCCTGAACTGACCTACGCCGTCGCGCCGGCCGCCCGTTCGCGCCTGGGCCGCGCGTGGATTCCGTTGTCGTTCCTCTCTCTGCTGGTGGGCGTCGTGCTCGGATTCCAGTTCGCGATGACCATGGGCTCTCGAACCAGCGGCGGCGATCCACGCGATGTTTCGCTCGCGCTCTCGGTGGCCAAAACCGACGACAACCTGAGCGTCAAGTGGAACCGCGGGGCGACGGCAATCCGCACGGCGCAGCGGGGACTCCTCGAAATCGAAGACGGCGGCTACACCAAGTCTGTCGACCTGGACGCGGCGCAACTCAAAAACGGCAGCATCCTCTACCGGAATTCTTCGAGCACGGTGCGATTTCGATTGGTGGTTTACCCGGCGGCCCGGGTGAGCGTAACCGAGACGATGGAGTGGAGACAGTAGACGCTATTGGACGGCCATCATGACGGCCGGGCTGGTTTGCCCCGCGACGGAGATCGTCACGGGCACCTGGCTGCCCGCACCGGCGCCGTCCGGCACACGGGTCATGATCTGATAGCGGCCGACCGAGCCTGCCACGAGTCCGGCGGACGCGACGGCCGCATTCGCTCCCCCGATATTGACCGAGACGGACGCCGCCGTATCCCGGGGCGCGGACGGAGCGGCCTCGCCGTCCGGCACCGCAGGCGTGACCTCGCCTAAGCCCGCGCAAAGGATCAAGAGCGTGTCGCCGGATCTCGCCGGATTCGCCGGAGTGGCAAGCTGGGGAGTCCGGTCCGCGCCGCGCAGGAAATAGATCTGCCCCTGCGCAGAGTCCTCGGCCGCTGGGAAAATCGCGGGCTGCGCCGGCGCGACGTCAACCGGCACGGTGCGCGAATACGTGTTCCCGCGCAGGATCAGCAACTGATGCGTGGTATTCACCGGCAGGCCGAACGGCACCACCGCCTCAATCCGGGCCGGACTTACGGAAACCAGCGGGAGCGATCTGCCCGCCATGATCACCTCGGCGTGTCCGAGGGTGAAGGGAAGCGGAGGGGAGCCGGCTGTCTGGGCGACCTCCGCGAGGCGCTCGCCGGAGATCGTGATCAGGCTTCCGGGCGCCAGCGGCGTGAAGGCGGGAGATCCGGCGAGGCTCACCACCGCGCTGGCGGAAAAGACCGGCTGATCCTGCGGCTGATTCACGCCGAGCGAAACGGTGTTCTGGCCTTTGACGCGTCCGTCCGCCGCGCTCGCCTCGGCTTTAACGGTCACCTGCGCCCTGGTTCCCTTCGCCGAAGGCCAGGTCTCCGCCCATCGGCCATCCAGCAGAGATCGCAGCGCGATGGGCGGATCGCCGTTGGAGAAACTGACGGTGACCGAGCCTGCCGTGAACGCCTCACCGCAATCGTCTCTCACATCGAGGATGATGGGCACCGGCCAGCCGGTGGTGACCAGCGAGGAAGATGCGAACGACGTAAAGCTGAGCAGCAGCGCGTTAGCGGCGCAGGTATCGGCCCGTCTGCCCGCGGATTTCGCGGCTGCCGCGGCCGTCGGCCCCGGGGCGACGATCACCCGCACGGGGACCGAACGCACCAGACCGTCGTCGAACTGAAGATTCACGGTGGTGGTGTAGACGCCCGGCGCCAGTCCCGTAGTGAAGGGCTGCACGACGACGCGGTTGGGTAGCGCCGGATCGAGCGTTGCGTCGCCCGGCAGAATCGCCAACGGAAGACTGGCCGGGCCGGCCTCGGACGAGGTGGTGGCGCGGTAGGTCTTGGGCGAGGCCGTCACATTGTAGACGAAAAAATCCCGGGAGCCGGGCGAAGGCCCGCCCGCGGCCGCGGTGAAAACCAGCTCCGGCGGATCGACCATCGCGCCGGGATTGGTTCCCTCCGGCAGCACGTTCAGAAACACCGTGAGCACCTGAGGAGAGTTGGCGGCCCCGGGCGCATCCACGCGCACCAGGCCGTAATAGGTTCCGGGGGCGAGGCTCGCTCCATCCACACGGAGGGTCACGCTGGGAGGGGTGGCGCCGGCAACGCTCGATCCGCGGGTTTGCTCCACACTCAGCCACGCCGGACCGCCGGATAGCGTGGACGCGGAGACGCTCCAGGCGACGGCGCCGCGGCCGATGTTGAGGACGTCGAACCTCCCCGGCGGAATCACACCGCCGCCGGAGACCGCGGTAAAGCTGAGTCCGGTCTGCGAAAGAAGAATGGCCTGGTCGATGGAGGAGATCGTCATCGTGGCCGGGATATCGATGGTCGAGCCGTTCAAGGAATCGACGTGGACGCGGCCGCGATAGGTGCCCGGCGGGAGCGAGCCCGGATCGGCCGTAACCGTCACCAGGGCGCCGGATCCGGTGACGCGCCGGGTCGAGGCCTGCGCGCTGAGCCACGACCCTCCGCTGGAGGTCTCGGCGGTAACGGCGAAATCCAGGCTGCCGCCGCCCGCGTTGGACACCGTGAGCGTTTCCGAACGCCGTTCGGCTGCGCGCGGGAAGGCGAAAGAGAAATTCTGTTTATCGACGGCGGCCTTGGCCGGGGCGGCTGGAGCGACGTGAATGGTCACGGAAATATCGCGTGTGAGCGGCGCGGCCGTCGGGGAGAGAATCGTGATCTTACCAGTGTGATCGCCGGCCGTGAGATTGGAGGGGTCGGCGGTGATTTCGACCACACGCGGCGCCGCGCCGCTGTCGGGGGAAACTTTCAGCCAGTTGCCGCTGTCGGCGGTGGTAACAGACGTCTGAAACGCGACGCCAGGCACGGCCGCGCTGACACGGAAGGTTTGCGGCAGGGGCGCTGCGCTCCCGCTCTGCCCGTTGAATTCGAGCGAGTCCGGCGCGGCCGCCAGCGCGGGAGGCGATGCCAGGATGGCCCGGACGCGCCCGCTCAACAGGTCCGTGAAAATCAGGTTGCCGCGGGCGTCGTACCGCATGGCGCCGGGAAACAGGCGCGCGGCGGTGGCCGGGCCGCCGTCTCCCAGGGCGGTGGCGTCAGAGGAGCCCGCGATGGTCGTCAGCGTGTTGTTCCGCTCGATTCTGCGAATGAACGTCGAGTCCGAAAAAACCAGATTGCCCGCCGCATCTGCGGCGATCGCCATCGGCCTCAGCAGCGGCGAACCGAGAGCGGATGCGCCATTGGCGGGCGAGCCGGTCTCTCCGTTCCCGGCGACCCTCGAGATGGACCCGCCGGCGATCCGAAATATCTTTCGGAGAGTCGGGTTGGTGAGGTAGACTGTGCCCGTGTTCGAGACCTGGATCTGGCTCCCGTTGAGGATGGCGTTGCTGGCGGGCAGGCGGCTCAGCAGCGCCGGCGCAGGATCGGAGAACAGGTCGGTGTTGCACGGCTGGACATTCAGACCGGCCACGTGCGACATCAAGCCGTCCCTGCCCACGCGGAACAGCGAGCAGAAGAAGGTGTCGAGCACAAACAGGCTTCCATCCGGCCCCGCCGCGATGCTGGAAGGGAAGGAGAACGTCGCCGAGGTTGCCGGGATGGTGACGTAGGGGAAGCTCGGGTTCGCGCCGGGCGGTTTCCCGGCCGCCGCGCTGATGGTCCCGTCGGGCGAGAGTTTGCGGATTCGCTGCGGCCCGATGGTGGGTTCGGAGATATAGACGTTGCCGGCAAAATCCGAGGCCAGGGCGATTGGCAGGAACAGCCTCGCCTGCGTGGCGGGGCCGCCGTCGCCGGAATCTCCGGAATCGCCCGTGCCGGCCGCGGTACGGATGGTCCCGTCCGGGCTGATCTTGCGGACGCGATGGTTGCTCTCGTCGCTGACAAAGATGTTGCCGAACGGGTCAATCACGAGGCCGGTGGGAAAGCCAAAGGAAGCGCTCACGGCCGGACCGTTATCCCCGCTGGACTGTGTTTGGCCGATGCCGGCGATGGTGGTGATGATGCCATCCGGGCCCACGCGGCGCACGCGAAGATTGTTGGTGTCGGCGATGTAGACGGCGCCGAGCGGATCGCTGGCGACTCCGAAGGGGTTGCTGAGAGCGGCTTGAGAGGCCGGACCCCCGTCTCCCTCGAATGCGTTGTCACCTCGGCCCGCAAAGGTGTGGACGACCTGGTCCGGGCCCACGCGGCGCACGATTCCCAAGGCCGTTTCGGTGATGTAGAGGTTTCCCGCCGCATCCACGTCCACATCCGTGGGGGTGGTGAGGGAGGTTTGCGTGGCCGGAACGCCGTCGCGGCGCCCGTTGCCGCCTCCCGCTACGGTGGCGATGGTCCGGTCCGGAGAAACGCGGCGCACACGCGCGTTATTCTGATCGGCGATGTACAGGTTGCCGGAAGCGTCCACGGCTAGTCCATTCGGAAAGAACAGTGACGCGGCGGGGGCGGGTCCGTCGTCGCCGCCGAAACCAGGCCGCCCGTTGCCGGCGAAGCCTTCAATCGTGGAATCCGGCGCGATGCGGCGAACCCGATGGTTGCTCGAATCGGAAACGTAGATGAATCCGTTTGCGTCCACGGCGATGCCGGACAGAGTGCCGAAGGTTGCCAGCAGAGCCGGACCGCCGTCGCCGGAATCGCCTGGCGCGCCCGTGCCGGCAACGGTCGTGACGATGCCGTCAGGACCCACGCGGCGGACCACGCGCAAGCCGGTATCGGCTATGAACAGATTCCCGCGTCCGTCCAAAGCAATGTATCTCGGCGAGCTGAAGGAAGCATTCCGGGCCGGACCGCCGTCGCCCGAATACCCGGATATTCCATTGCCGGCGACGACCGTAAGCGTGCCGCCGGTGGAGACGCGAACCACCTGGTGATTCAAGTAGTCGGCCGCGTAAACGCTTCCGTCCGCGCCGGCGGCGACGTCAAAGGCCCCGCCCAATTCCGCCTGGAGCGCCGGCTTGCCATCTCCACGGAACACAAAATCCGTGCCGGCGATGGTGGTGATGATGCCCTGGCCGGAGGAGATCAGGGTGAAGGTGAAAAAAGCGAGCCCGCGCCGTGACATCGAATGCAGAGTAATGTAGCACACCGTCCCGCTCTCGATTGGTAGTATTCTCCATGGAGGTCCATATGAACAGGGTGAAGCTGTTTGCGTGTTTCGCTGGGGCGGTTGTCCTCGGTCCGAGTGGAGGCCGGGCGCAGAACCCTCCGCCGCCCGACCACCCGGCCGTCACGGTCCAGGGACAGACGTATACGCCCCGGTCGATCCTGGCGCGCAACATGGGCACGCCGGAGGACCAGGCCACGCAGTTCCCGCCCCACAAGATCATCGGCAACATTTACTACGTTGGCACGAACACTTTGAGCTCCTTCCTCGTGGTAACGCCGCAAGGAAACATCCTCATCGACAGCACGTATGAGCGGAACGTGAGGACGATTCAGAAGTCGATCGAGCAACTGGGGTTCAAGTTCTCCGACGTCAAGATCCTGCTGGGGAGCCACGCGCACGGCGATCATCAGGAAGGCGACGCGTTGCTCAAGGAGCTGACCGGCGCGCAGGTGATGGCGATGGCCGAGGACGTGCCCGCGCTCCAGGCGATGAAGCCCGGCGGCAAAGAGCATCCCATCGACAAGGTGCTGCACGATGGGGAGACGGTGACCCTGGGCGGCACCACGCTGGTGGCACATCTGACCCCTGGCCACACGCGCGGCTGCACCACCTGGACGACCAAGGCGCAGGACCGCGGCAAAACCTACAACGTGGTAATCAGCTGCAGCCTGCGCCCGCCTGGGACGGTGACGCCCGAGATTGCCGGCGAATTCAACCGCTCGTTCAAACTTGTTCGCTCACTGCCGTGCGACGTGCAGGTCGGAGATCATCCGGCGCAGTACAACATGCGGGAAAAGTACGCGAAACTCGCGAAGGGCGGCCGGAATCCGTTTATCGACCCCGCCCATTGCAAAGTGGAAGCGGACATCGAGGAGGCCATGTTCCACGCGCTTCTCGACGAGCAGAAGAAGGGGGCGCAGCCCTAGCGCGATTTTTTCTTGGCCAGCCGCGAGAGCAGGGCTAACTGCGCCAGGTGTTCCTTCAGCGGTCGCGCTGGCGTGCCCCACACCACTTGCCCGGCCCGCACGATCTTCGATGTGAGCACACCGCAGCCGGAACCGAGAACCGCGTGCGATTCGATCCGCGCCTTGTCGCCGATGCCGACCTGTCCCCCGATGACCGCGTAATCCTCGACAACGACGCCGCCTGAGAAGCCGGTCTGCGCCGCCACCACCACGTGGCGTCCGATGCGGCAGTTGTGGCCGATGTGAACCAGGTTGTCGAGCTTGGTCCCGTCGCCGATCGAGGTCACGCCCAGCGCCGCGCGGTCGACGCAGGAATTGGCGCCGATCTCGACGCGGTCGCCGATTTCGACGCGCCCCACCTGGGGAAATTTCTCGTAGATGCCGTCGGCGAGCACGAATCCGAATCCGTCGGCGCCGATCACGCAGCCCGAATGGAGAACCACCTGATTGCCGATCGTCACATCGCGGTAAATCGTCACACGCGGATGGAGGACGCAGCCGTCGCCGAGGCGGACGTAATCGCCAATCACAGAGCCCGAGCCAACCGAGGTCCCCGCTCCGACGTGCACGCCCGCTCCGATCACGACCAGAGGTCCGATGCTCGCGCCTGGTCCGATGATCGCGCCAGGCCCGACCACGGCCGCCGGGTGCACACCCGGCTGCGGCTCGACGCGCGGGTACAGCCTGGAGATGGAGCGGGCCATGGCCGCGCGGGGATCCCGGGTGCGGATCAGCGTGCGCGGCGTGTCGCTCGCGAAATCGGGGGGAACCAGAAGGCAGGCCGCTTTGGAAGCGCTCACTTGCTTCAGCGCCTTGCCTCGGGAGACAAAGGAGAGGTCTTCGGGTCCGGCGTCCTCGAGGGATGCGGCGCGGCTCAGCTCACGCTCGCCGTCCCCCTCCCATGGGGATTCCAGAAAAGCCGCCAAATCCCTGACGCGCACGCCACCCCCGTTTCCAATGTATGCGATCGGGCGGGGGAAATGAAATAGGCGTTCCGTCTGGACCGCGTGCATGCGTTGCGGCACAGGCAAAACGCCCATTCCACGGTTCGGAGGACATTCTCTGTGTTGATCTTGTAGTGGACCGGAGGTGTGGAAATTCTCAGCCGAACACCAGGGTGGTCCCGCGAGATAAGATGGTACCCATTATGTGGACCCAGACCTACGCCCCCGTCGCCGACAGTCTACCGCTCTCCGCCCTGGTGGCGGCTCTGCCCCTGTTCGTGCTGTTGTTCCTGCTCGGCGTGATGCGGAAACCGGCGTGGGTGGCGTCGCTCGCGGGCCTCGGTGCGGCGGCGCTGGTCGCGCTGGTGGTCTACAGGATGCCGGCCGCCCTGGTGATCAGCTCGGCGGTCTACGGGGGGACGTACAGCATCCTGGCCATCGGATGGATCGTGTACACGGCGATCCTGCTCTACCGCGTCACCGTGGAGACGGGGAAGTTCGAGATCATCAAGGACTCGATCGGAGGACTCACCGCCGACCGGCGTTTGCAGGCGCTGCTGATCGCGTTCGCCTTCGGCGCCTTCATCGAAGGCGCGGCCGGATTCGGCACCCCGGTCGCGGTGGCGGCGGCAATGCTCGCCGGGCTGGGATTCGAGCCCTTCTATGCGGCCGCCATCTGCCTGCTGGCGAACACGGCTCCGGTGGCCTTCGGATCGATCGCGATTCCAATCGTGACGCTGCAAACCGTCACGGGGCTGCCGCTGGCCGATCTTTCGGCGAACGTCGGCCGCATCTGCGCTCCCGTGTCTCTGTTCGTCCCCGCGTACCTGGTGCTGGTGATGGGAGGCTTCGGCGCGCTGCGGGCGGTGGCGCCGGCGGCGGCCATCTGCGGCCTGGCGTTCGCCGGGGGGCAGTTCTTCGTCTCCAATTTCGTGGGCCCGTACCTGACCGACATCCTGGCCTCGCTTGCGGCCATCGGAGCGCTGGTGGTGCTGCTCCATTTCTGGAAGCCGGCCGGCGCGGCTGCGAGGACCGGGCATCGCCATTCCGCGGGGGAACTCGCGCTGGCCTGGGCGCCGTACGGATTACTGGTAGTGTTCGTCCTGATGTGGGGCAACGACGGCGTCAAGGCGATTCTCAATCGCGCCACCACCAACATCCCGTGGCCGGGCTTGCACAATCAAATACTCCGCGTCGCCCCCGTCACGGCGACGACTTCGCCCTACCCGGCCATGTATACTCTGAACCTGCTGTCGGCGGCCGGAACCTCGTGCCTGTTCGCAGTGCTGGCGTCGGCTTCGGTGCTGCGGCTGTCGGTGGGGCGCCTGGTGAGCCTGATCGGGTCCACCGCGAAGCAGCTCGCACTGCCCATGGTGACCATCGTCAGCGTGCTCGCGCTGGCCTACTTGATGAATTACTCCGGCGCGACGGCGACGCTCGGGTTGACGCTCGCGGCTACCGGCGTCGTATTTCCGTTCTTCAGCGCGCTGCTCGGCTGGCTGGGCGTGTTCCTGACCGGGAGCGACACGGCGGCCAACGCCCTGTTCGGGAATCTGCAGGTGGTGACCGCGACGCACTTGAACCTCAATGCGACGCTGATGGCGTCGGCGAATTCGGCCGGCGGAGTGATGGGCAAGATGATCAGTCTGCAAAGCATCGCGGTCGCGGCCGCCGCCACCGGCCTGCCGAGGGCCGACGAGGGACGCCTGTTCCGCTTCACGCTCAAGCACAGCATCTTCCTGGCGTCGGTAATCGGACTGGTGACGGTGTTCTATGCGTACGTGATGCCGCAGTGGGCGCGGTAGGCGGCAAGCTGTCAGCGGTCAGCATTCAGCGATCAGCGGGGTTATCCGTAAGCTGAACGCTGACCGCTGAAAGCTGAAAGCGCTTCAAGCCCCCCACTTCGCCAGATACGTCTCATCCGCCTGCCGGCCGGTTTCGCGCGTGAGCTCGACCTCCCACGCTTTCAGGCGCCGGTCCTTTAGTTTCTCGAGCAAACGGATGTCCCGGCGTCTTAGCGTCACCACGCCGAGCTGTGCGGCGATTCTCTTGCCGCAATCGGCGAGGGCGTGCGCGATGCGCCCCCGCTCGGCTATCGTATAACGCCGGAACGCATCGAGCGCAGCCATCTCGAAACCTGTCGCGGAAGGCGCGGCGATCAGAGCCCTTTCCGACGCCGCCAGTTCTTCCTTCAACGCGGCTTCGCGAGCCTCGATGGCGCGCCGTTCGGCGTGGAGCCTCTCCAGCTTGCTTTCTTCCAGGCGCGCTTGCGTTCGCCGCCAGTCCATCACGCGGTCGAGCGGAAATACGAATTTCTTCATGCCTCGGTGGCCAGGGCGTAGAGGCGCTCGAGGGTACGGTCAAGCGGTTCGGCGACCTCCGGCTCCTGGCGCAGGAAATTGAGGAGTTGCGGCCGGACGCGAATGGCCGAATCGAGCTGAGGGTTGGAGCCCGCCGCGTACGCGCCCAGGTTGATCAGGTCCTCGGACTGCCGATAGGAGGCAAGGACCTCGCGGAGTTTGCGCGCCGCTTCGCGTTGCTCGGCCGTGGCCACACGGCTCGCCAGGCGGCTCACCGAATTGAGAATATCGATGGCGGGGTAGTGGCCCATCGCGCCGAGCTCGCGCGAAAGGACGATGTGGCCGTCCAGGATGGCGCGCGAGGCGTCGCAGATGGGATCGTTGAAATCGTCGCCTTCCACCAGCACGGTAAAGAAGCCCGTGATCGAGCTGTTCCGGAAATTCCCCGCGCGCTCGAAAATTTTCGGCAGCAGGCTGAACACGCTGGGCGGGTAGCCCTTCTGGCTGGGGGGTTCGCCGGCGGCGAGTCCGATTTCGCGCTGCGCCATGGCCAGGCGCGTCACCGAGTCCATCACCATCAGCACGCTCTGGCCGGCATCGCGGAAATACTCGGCCACCGCCAGCGCGACGAAACCGGCGCGGATGCGCAGAGGAGCGGGCATGTCGGAGGTGGCCACCACCACCACGCTGCGCTTCAGCCCTTCCGGGCTCAGCTCCTTTTCGAGGAACTCGCGCACCTCGCGGTTGCGCTCGCCGATCAGCGCGATCACGCTCACGTCGGCCGAATTGTGCCGCGCCATGGCGCCCAGCAGCGTGCTCTTCCCGACCCCGGAGCCGCCGAAAATGCCGACGCGCTGCCCCTTTCCGAACGGTAGCAGGCTGTCGATGGCGCGCACGCCGGTCACCAGCGGCTCGGTGATGTGCTCCCGCTCGAGCGGTCCCGGCGCGGTGGCGTGCAGATCGTAGAATGCCTCGGCGCGGATCGCGGGGCCGCCGTCCATGGGTTTGCCGAAGCCGTCGAGCACGCGGCCGAGCAGTTGCGGGCCCACCGCGACCCGCGCGGCCTCGGCGCGCGCGACCACCGTGTCGCCGAGCTGCAACCCGCCGGTGTCCTCGAGCGGCATCAGCAGCACGCGGCCATCGCGAAACCCGACCACCTGGGCGCGCACCAGCCGTCCGCCGGCCGAGCGGATCTCGCAGAAATCGCCCACGGCCGCGGCCGGGCCATCCGCGGCCACCAGCAGTCCCACCAGCTCGCGTACACGCCCCGACCATTCGAGCGTTTCCATGTCCGCGATCGCGGCGATGTAGTCCGCTAGGATCATCGGCTTTGTCTTTTCATCACGTCCGCCAGCCCGCGGTTGATCTCGGCGAGTTGCGTATCGATCGAGGCGTCCAGATCGCCGCGCGAGGTCTCGAAAATCGCGCTGCCTTGCGGAAGCGACGCGTCGGGATAGATCTCCAGGTTGTCCGGCAGCTCCCGCCGCGCGCGGCATTGCTCAATGACCACGGCGTCGGCCGGCGACACGCGCAGCCGGTTCGTTTCCCTGGCGTTGAGCCTGCTGAAGGCCGCCTTCACCACGCCGAGGATCGCCTCGGGATCGGTGGCCAGTTCGCGATGCAGCACGCGCCGCGCGATCGCCACGGCCAGCCGCACCGTATCCTCTTCGGCCTCCAGGCGCAGCCGCGGGCGGATCGCGGAGAGCTCCTGGATGACGCTGTTTAACCCGGCGAACACTGGATCCAGCCGTTGCGCGGCACGCTGCGCCCCGGCCGCTTCTCCGGCCGCTTGCCCCTGCTGGTAGGCGGCCTCGATCCGCGCTTCAGCGCCTTCCGCACCGCCGCGGGACTCGAGCGTCCGGGACCGCATCGGTTGCGCCGCCGGACCGGTGGCCTGGCGCCAGGCAATGGGCGGCGCCGCGATCGCGTCCTGGGGCCGGAAGAGTCTAGAGGACATACTGCTCTCCGGCGGTCCCTTTCAGGCTGATCGCGCCGTCGCTCTCCAGTTGCCTGACCACGGCGATGATCTGCTGCTGAGCGGCTTCGACTTCCTTGATCTTGATGGGGCCGAGCGCATCCATGTCCTCGCGCAGCATCTCCGATTCGCGCTCGCTCATGGCCTGGAGCATGTGGTTCTTCATCTGCTCGCTGGTGCCCTTGAGCGCCACGGTCAGGATCTTGCGATCCACCTTGGCCCGCACTTCCCTGATCGCATTCACATCCAGCAGCAGCAGGTCTTCGAAGACGAACATCAGATGGCGGATGGTCTCCACCAGACCGGGATTCACCCGCTCGATGCCTTCGAGGATTTCCCTGCTGGTGTTGGAATCCAGGCGGTTGAACATTTCCGCCACTGCGTGCACGCCGCCGTAAGCTTCCCGGCTCAGCTCTCCAAGCGACTTGAGCTTGGACCCGATGACGACGGCGATCTTGGAGACGATCTCCGGCGAGATTTGATCGAGGCTCGCCATGCGCAACGCCACGTCGGCGCGTATCTCACCCGGCAGCGAGAACAACAGACCGGCCGCCTGCGAGGGATTGAGGTGCGACAGGATCAGGGCGATGGTCTGCGGATGCTCGCTGTGAATGAACTTGGCGAGCTGTTGCGGATCGGTTTTCTGCAGCGCGTCGAAGCTCAGCGTCTCATTGCCCAGCGTCCTTATCAGGCGGTCGAGCATCTTCTTGGCCTGCTCCGGCCCGAAGGCGGTCATCAGAACCTTGCGCGCGTAGTCGATGCCGCCTTTGATCGCGTAATCGTGAGCGACGGCCATCTGGTAGAACTCTTCGAGCGTGCCCTCGGCTTCTTCCGAATTGAGCGAGTGAATGCGGGCGATCTCGCGGCTGATAGTCTGGATCTCGTCCTCATCGAGCTGGCGAAGAATGGCGCTGGAGGCCTCGTCGCCAATCATGATCATGAGGATGGCGGCCTTGTGCAGGCCCGGAATGCGTTCGACCTCGTTAGCGCTGGTTTTCACCATTGAGCCAGCTCCTGACCACGTGCGCCATGGCCGTCGGATCTTTCTTCGCTTCGGCGGAGATGTGCTTCACCAGCACTTCGGTCTTCCTGGTGGATACGACGGGCGCCTTCAGCGCCATCAGCGCTTCGGCTTCCTGCAGGGCCTGCTGTTCGGCCATCCTGGCTTCAAGCTGCCGCTGCGCGTGTTCGGGAGCCAGGAGCTCCTTTGCCTTCGCCGCTTCGAGCGCCTCGGCCGCGGAGGCAGCAGCGAAGTTCTTCCTGCCCCTCTTCCGCGCGACCATCGCGAAGCCGACTACCAGTGCCGCCATCGCTCCGGCGCCGATGCCTGCGATCATCGTGATATTTTTTTGCGCCAGCAGCTTTTGGAGCCAGGGCGGAAGCGGAGAAGCGGGCGCGGCCGGTGCGGCGACCGTCAGCGGCTCGGCCGTGAGCGTCGACTCGAACGGAAACGCTTCGACGGCGAGCTGATCGCCGCGGTTGGCGTCCAGACCCGCGGCGGCTGTCACCAGGTCGCGAATCACCTTCAGCTTTTCCGCCGCCGGCGGTTCGACGATGCGTTTGGCGCCGTCCCAGCGGAGAGTGTGATCCACCAGAACCGACATGGACAGTTTCCGCAACGTGCCCTGCGGCAGCCGTGTGTGCTTCACCATCCGGCTGGTCTGATAGGTGATGTTTTCCGTGCGGCGCGCGTAGTTGCTCGCGCCGGTGGAGGGTCGAGAGGCGGGCCATGGCAGGTTGGACGCCGGGCCCGGCACTCCCGAGGCCGAGGACAGCGCCGGACCGTCCTCGCTGCTCTGGGACGCCGCGATCACCGACTTTTGCGGGTCGAAAACTTCTTCGCTCTGCTCGCCGCTGGTGAAATCGACGTCGGCCGAGACGCCGATCCGGAAATGATCGGCCCCGAGCAGCGGCTCGAGCGTCGCGGCGATCTTGTTCTGCACGTCGCGCTCGACGCTCTTGCGGTAGTCGAGCGCAGCCTCGTTGGTTTCGCCGGCGTCCGCCCCGGTGCTGGCTCTTGGGCGATTCAGCAGATTTCCGCTGGTATCGAGCACGGAGACCTGATCGGCGGCGAGTCCGGGCACGGCGCTGGCGGTGAGCTGGCAGATCGCGGCCACGTGCGTTGCAGAGAGCGGCGCGGCGGTGCGGAGCTTGACCAGCACGCTCGCCTTGGCCGGCTGGCGGGCCTCGGTGTACAGCGAATCCTTGGCCAGCGTGATGTGAACGCGCGCCTGTTCCACTTCGCGGATGGACATCACGGAGCGCTCCAGCTCACCTTCGATGGCGCGGTGATAATTGACCTGCTCGGTGAATTCGCTGGCGCCGAAGTTGGCCTTGTCGAACAGCTCGAATCCGATGCGCCCGCTCTTGGGCAGCCCCTGGGTGGCCATCTGAAGGCGCGCCTCGGCCACGCGGTCGGAGCCGACCAGAACGGTGGCGCCGTTATCGGCCAGCCGGTATTCGATGCCCCCTTCGCGGAGTTTGCTCACCAGCGTGCCCGCGTCTTCGGCGGCCAGGCCGGTGAACAGCGGCTTAAAGTCGCGCTCCTGGTTCCAGCGCGCCAGCGTCACGATCCCGCCCACGACGGCTGCGGCCGCCGCCGCCAGCCAGATTCGCTGCCTCCAGGAGAGTCCTCTGAAGATTCGGTTCAATTGGTTCATTCAAATGCCTGCCGTCAGACCTGCATCCTCATCACTTCCTGATACGCCGCGACGATCTTGTTCCGCACCAGCATGAACAGTTGGAGGGACAGCTCGGCCTGCTGAGTGTTGAGCGCCACGCGATGCAACTCCTCGCCCTCGCCGCTCAGGAAACGGTCGACGCTCGCTTGCGCGTTTTGCTGAAGGCTCTCGACTTTGGAAATCGCGGCGGCGAGAACGGACTTGAATTCCACTCCAGCCGGACCCGCGCCTCTCACCGGAGACGGCGCGGCGATCGCCGGAATGGATACGTTGACGGGAAGAATAGGTGTGACCATAACGTTACTTCGCCGCCATACCTGACGCGCTGACTTGTAGTGAACCAAACAGACTCATGAGGCGTTCCCTCCTTGAATAGCTTCCTGCTGCGCAGCAAATTCGAACTGAAAATCGATATCCTGCGTCTTGTAGCCTGACGTATCGGCGTTGGCGATGTTAGAAACCACCAGCTTCTGGCACGCGCTCAGCAGGTCCATGTAGCGTGCGAGATTACCCGTCAATCCGTCCAGCATGACGGCGATAACAGTGCAACTGACGGGCCGTGGAGCGGGCTTTAGCCTGCAACGGGGACTTCAGTCCACGGTCCGCCACAAGATTGGCGGCGCCAAAACATTGACGCCGCTCGCGGTGACGATCACGGACGACGCCGGCATGCCCGCGATCGAGATGGTGAGCTGATCGTCGCCGCCGGGCAAGGGAGTCCAGACGAAGCTGGCCGCGCCGGAATCGCCGGTGACGGCGGACGCGGGCTGCACGCTTGCGCCCGAGGAAGCGGTGGCGATCACCGGTACGTTCGAATACGGCAAGCCATTCCGATCGGCCACGCGGACCACGATCGGATTGTCCCCGCTGACCGCGAGGTGCAGGCTGGCGAGCGAGTCCGCCACCTGTACGCGCGCGAATGCGGTCTCATACGAAGAGTCCGAGGGGATCGCGGAAAATTCTTCGACGCCGGGCGTCACGCCCGAAACTTGAAAGCTGACTCGCGTGCCGCCGGCGGGAACGACAACCTCCCGGGGCGCGGAGACCAGGCCGGCGGGCGCCTGGAGCGCGAACGTCACGGGCGATTCCGCAGGGCTTGCGAGCGCAAGCGAGGCCGTTCCGGCAGCGCCCGCCACTACGCCCGCGCCTGGGAACATCGACAGCGTGACGCTGTGTTTGAGCGAGGTGTCCGCGTTGGCGCGGTGATTCGTCGCATTGGCGAAGAGAGTCTCGAATTCGGAACGGTAGCGATCCACCTGCGCAATCTGAGCGGCGGCAGTTCCGCCTGCCGAAAGATCCGTACCCGGCGGAACGATCAAAACGAAGGCGAAGCGGAACCGGCGTTGCGCGACCGTCGAATCCGGCGTACGCCGCCCGGCGGCGCGGATGACGTCGTCGATCGCGATGTCCCACCGGTTTCCGTCGAAGCTGACGCCGTTCTGCGGGGCGCGCGTCGGAGGCTGCGGTGAGCCCAGTACCGCGAACATCGGCGGCACTTCCTCCGGAGGGAGGAACCCCATCAGGTACTGGTCCAGCCGGGAATACGCCTCCACCGTCCCCGTGGTTGAGAAGCGCGGCGAAACGCCCGCTCCGGCGTCGGCGATGCGATTCCCTTCAAGAAACGAAGCCTCCGAGTTGAACGTGAACGCCCAGTGGACCAGCCCCCGGCCCAGCATCGGCGGCGCCGCCGACGGGTCCGAAGGATTCGGCGCGCTGACCAGCGCCAGGTACAGGTGACCCGTTTCATGCGCGAGAATCGTCAGCGGCGTATCGCCGGTGACCCCGCGCGCCGGGACCGTGGCGCTCGGATTCGCCGGATACTGGCTCAGCGGGCCCAGGTTCAGTACGGCCTGAAGACGGCGGGGAGAGCCATACTCGGCCCCGTTGTCGTGGTTCAAGTCCCCGTAGCCTTGGCCGCTCGATCGCACCGTCGACTCGTACGCCACAATTCCCCGCCCCGCGGCCACGTTTTCCGTGTTATAGAAAACCAGGTAGTCGTAGGCGTCGTCGTGCGTTTGATAAAACTTCTGCGCAGCGGCGACGGGGTCGAGAGCGTCGGCGCTCGCGAAAACCTCCGCCACGCCGCTGGGGAAGGTCCCTATAGGAGCGCTCGAGAACGCCACCAGCGCCGCAGTCTGATAACCGCCCGGCGTGATGCCCACCACCGCGTCCGGCGGATCGGTCGCGCGATACGCGATCTCGATGCGTCCGCCGGCGAAGAGGCGCACCTGAAAATTCTCGATCTGCGGGATGCCGAAGTCGGAGGAATTGTAGAGCGGCACGCTGGCGAAGGTGACCACCAGGCGGCCGGGTTCGGACAACACGTGAACGCCGTCGCTCGATTGCGACGGATCGAGATCGGTGAACAGCGGGGCGATCGCCGGCAAACCGGCGATGAGATGCCCGTAGGAGCCGCTCGCGTCGGTGTCGCCTCCTCCAAAGGTGAGATATCCGTTCGAGTTCACCCAGATCTGCTGGTACGCCGCGCCGAAGAACGGAAACGTGAAGGGCAAGGCGTAGGAGCGCGTGTCGTCGTCGCTGAAGCCGGCGATCGCGGCTCCGGCCGAGGCGGCGTCCGTGTCGAACGTGTCGGCGTCGAGCGAAACGGTGTAGCCGGGGCCGGAAGGCATAAAGATGAGTGTGCGCCGGTCGAGATCGAACCGATTGCGGCGGCCGATGACGCCATCCGAATCGTCGATCACCGCGATGTTGCCGACGTCTCGATGGACCGGCGCGGCCGCGGATCTGCGGGTTCCGCCCGATCGCGCCGCGCGGCGGTGCAGGAACAGCTCCGCCTGCGCGCGTCCAAAATAGGTTCCGCACTCGAGCGGCGGCTGTTTGGCTGCAAGAGCGCAGAGCAGAATCAGGCCGAGCGCCCAACCACGTTTGCTCATGGGGCTAGCTTTATTTTATGCCGCGCGCTCCCAGATGCCTGGAAACCACCGCCCACAGCTCGCCCGCTTCCAGAGGTTTCGAGAGGAACGCCTGCATGCCCTGCACGCGGCAGCGCTCGCGCACCTCATCTGAGGAATCGGCGGTCAGCGCCAGGATCGGCACACTTTCATAACCGGACAGCTTGCGCATCTTCGCCGTGGCTTCGAGACCATCCATTTCGGGCATCTGGAGATCCATCAGCACCAGGTCGTAGTGGCGCTTGCCGGCCATGTCGAGCGCCATCCGGCCGGTCGTGGCGCAATCCACATGCGCACCGTGGCGTTCCAGTGTGTGGCGTAACACGACGAGTCCGACGGGATTGTCTTCCACGGCCAGGATCACGGGCACGGCGCCGGCGTGGGTCTCCTTCAGGGCCGGAGCGTCGGTGGCCGCCAAACGGAGCGGCAGCTTTACGGTGAATGTCGAACCCTCGCCCGGAATGCTCGCAACCTGGATCTCCCCTCGCATCATTTCGGCGAGCTTGCGGGCCAGCGCCAACCCCAACCCCAGACCCGCGTAGGAGCGCGCCAGCCCGTTTTCCACTTGCTGAAACGATTCGAAAATGGATTCGAGCTTGCCGGGGGCGATGCCAATGCCCGTGTCGCGCACTTCGGCGAGAAGCCAGTCGCCGCCGCCCTGGCGATCCTGCGAGACCACCAGGTGCACCGAACCCTTCTGCGTGAACTTGACGGCATTGCCAAGCAGGTGGCCCAGCAGCTCTCGCAGCCGGGGCGCGTCGCCCAACATGGTGTCCGGCAGGGTCGCGTCGACCGTCGAGAACAGTTTCAGTCCCTTGGCCTGCGCCTTGGGGGCTTGCTGGCTGAGCGCCGCCTCCAGAGTCGCCCGCAGATCGAATTCTGCCTCGTCCAGTCTGAGCTGTCCCGACTGGAGCGCCGAGTATTCGAGCGTGGCGTTGAGCATTTCGAACAGATTCTCGGCGCACAGGCGCGCGGCGCTGACGTACTCGCGCTGCTCCTCGTCGAGATTGGTCTCAAGCAGCAGGTCGGACATGCCGATGATGCCGCTCAAAGGGGTGCGGATCTCGTGGTTCAGGCTGGCGAGGAACAGGCCCTTCAGCTGATCGAGTTCGCCGTTGGCGCCTCCGGCCGGCCCCGAGGCGTGGTTGTGTACCATGACTGGCCAACCTATTCATCGGCCAGGCAACGGGCTAAGTTTAGGGCGTTTCTCTGAGCTGAGCATGGGGGATTTCACTCAGAACCGCGGCATGGCTCTGCGCCCCGCCACCCAGTAGCACAGGCATTCTTGCCTGTGTGGACCTGTTTCAAGCAGCCTCCTCATGGTGCGCGGATTGCTCCTGTTTAGGTGCGGAAGAGGTGCCCTTATGAAAATGCTATTCCGTTGTCTTGACTATCTGAATCAGCACGCGGTTCGCTATGCGCATTCGACTCATCCGGCCGTGTTCACGGCTCGCCAGGTCGCCTCGGCCGAGCATATTCCCGCGCACGAAGTCGCCAAGACCGTGGTTTACTTCGGCGACAACGGCTTCGGGATGGTGGTGCTGCCAGCGGACTACGTGGTCAATTTCGGAGAGGTTCTGCGGCTACTGGGCCTGACCCACATCCGTATGGCCACCGAAGCCGAGCTGGCGGATCTGTTCCCGGAGTGCGAGCTGGGCGCGATGCCGCCGCTCGGCAACCTGTTCGACATGCCCGTACTGGTGGACGAAAACCTCGCCGAGGAAGGAGTCATCACCTTCAACGCCGGCACGCACCGGGACGTGGTCCACATGAAGTTTGCCGACTATCGGGATCTGGTGAATCCGCTGGTCGCGAAATTTGGAGTGCGAGAGGAGGTCGCGGTGGCGTGCTGAGCGCGAATCAGCCACCTACAGAAGGTTCCGATAACGCGGGCCGGCGCACCTCGTGAGCCCCCGCCTAGCTATAGCGTGCTCAGTCCACGACGGCCCGCGCTAAGAGTCTTATCGGCTGTCGATACGATTGCGATAATAGGACTATGCGGCGAATGGATGTGTCCGTGTTCGGCGGCGCAGTGCTGGCGTTGACCAGTTGCGCCTGGGCTGGCGATGCGCAGCGCGGAGAGCAAGTCCTCGAGCGGGAGAACTGTCTCCGCTGCCACAATGTTCGCGGCTCGGGCAGTACTACGGCGCCGGATCTGGGCCGTGACCTCGCCCGGCGGTATACGCCGGCGGCGCTGGCCAGCGTCATGTGGAACCACGCTCCCGCGATGTGGGCGCGTATGAGTGCGGAGGGCGCTGCGATCCCCCGGCTTAGCGTTCAAGACAGCGATGACCTGTTCGCCTATTTCTTCTCGGTCCGCTTCTTCGAGGTTCCGGGGGAAGCCGAGCGGGGCAGGTATGTCTTCGTCACCAAGCACTGCGCCGACTGCCACTCGCTCAGTGAGCCCTCTGAAGGTCCCGGCGATGCGGTTTCCAACTGGAAGTCGCTGGGAGATCCGATTCTCCTGGTCCAGCAGATGTGGAACCATCAGGCGGCCATGGAGAAGGCCGTTACTAAGAAACAGAAGAAATGGGTGGAGCTTACGGGGCAGGAATTGACGGACCTTTCCCTGTACCTGCGGAATCTGCCGCAGAATCGGAAACGGCCGGTGGATTTCTCGTTGCCGGACCCAGCTTCGGGCGAAGAGCCGTTCCGGGCCACCTGCGCCGGCTGCCACCAGGGCAGTTCGATGGCGCTGGACCGGCGCCTGGGCAATATGACCCTTACCGAAGTCACCGCGGCGATCTGGAATCACGCACCGAAAATGAAAACCGCCCCAACCACCAGTCCCGAGGACATGCGCAAAATCGTCGCTTACGTCTGGGAGCGGCAGTACCTGGGGACCGGCGGAAACGCCGCGAAGGGCAAACACGCCTTCGAGGCCAAGCGCTGCTCCACCTGTCACGCGGGCGGCGAGGCTGGCGCTCCCAGGCTCCCCAGCGGAGACAAAAGCTTTACCTCGGTGGCGATGATCTCGGTCCTGTGGACGCACGGCCCGCAGATGCTCGGAAGAATGAAAGAACGGGGCGTGCCCTGGCCTAATCTTTCGCCTGACGACATCTCCAACCTGGTGGCCTACTTGGACTCAAAACTGTAGGAGGGCGGTAGCTGTCGCCGATCAGTGAAAGTGCTCCGGCTACTTGCCCACCATGTGTTCCGTGTTACGTGAGTTTTCGCAAACGGTCTCGATCAGCTCCGTGTCCGGTACCAGCTTCAGGTTGATCTTCGCGGTCCACGGCTTGGTGTACGCTTTGGGATCGTCGATGGTGATGCCGATCTCCATACTGCCGGCGTTTCGCCGCAGGAAGCGTTCGGTCACGTGCAGAGCCTCGGTCTGCGGGCGGCCCATTCCCGTGTCGAGCCAGCCCCGGTCGTTAAATCCGATCGTATCCACCACCATCGTGTCACCGTCCCATCTGCCCACCGAGTAACCCTTCCAGGACGGCTGCGGGTCCTTCGGCAGGGGGCGGCCGTCGGTGAAGACCTCGCGGAAAACGTCGTTGGTCGAGGTTTCGTAGAGCAGGATCAGCTCGCGCGGCATCTGAAGAATCTTGAACGGGTGCCCGCCGTGAGTCTCGACCCGCGGGACCCCGGGCGGCATGCACTGCGCCAGCGGATCCTCTTTGTGCACCCCTCCCTGCCGCTGGTCGGTCAAGGCCTTCGCCCAGGGCTGGTAGGGTACCCCGTCCGGCTTCACATCGACCCCGAGGTCCATGAAATGAGACCCCTCGGCCGGTATCCAAATTCCGGAAAGATTCGGCTTGCCGTCGGCGGTCTTCGGCATGGGAGCCGCGAGGTCGGGTTTCCCATCGCGCGTTCGCGGGAGGCCGGCGGTGGGGTAGTTCAGCCATTGCGCGGGGGCCGTCGCGGCCAGGAAAATCACAAGAGCGAATATCCGCAAGATCGTGCTCATATGCCCACCCAGTATATGCGAGACGCGATTAACGTGCTCGCTCGGGCGGGCCCGGCAGGTGCGGGCGATCCTTTTCGTTTTCGTTGCAGAAGGTCTCCAGCACATCGCTGTCCGGAACCAGCAGCTCGGTGACCTTCACGGTGACTGGCTTGGTGTACATCTTGGGATCGTCAACCGTCACCTGCACGTCCATGTGGCCGAAATCGCGGCGATGAAAACGCTCCTGAACCCGCAGAGCTTCGCTGCGGGGATGCCCGAAGCCGTCCAGCCGGCCCCTGTCATTGAATCCCGCCGAATCCACGACGAACGTATCGCCTTCCCAATGCCCCACCGAATAGCCCAGCCACGACGGTTGAGGATCGGCGGGAAGCTTGCGCCCATCCGTGTATATCTGGCGGTGCGTGTTATCCACCTCGTAGAAGACCACGGTCACTCCGCGCGTTTGAATGATCTTGAAGGGAGCATACGTGAGCATATCGGCGCCGGGGATGCCGAGCGGCAGACAACTGGAGACCGGCGTAACGCCGCTGGCTGTGTTCCTCCGAAACAATTCGGCGGCCTCGGGCCGGATGGGCGCTTCCGCGGGTTTGAAATCCGCCAGGATGTTCCAGAAATACTTGTTGAAGGTGCGGGGATCGTCTCCCGGCACGACGAAGAAGCTTTCCTCACCGAGGATGCTCTGGCCGGGGGGCACCGGCTCGGTCTGCCAGACTCCGGAAAGGTCGGGCTTGCCATCGGAAGCGCGCGGCGTCTTCGCGGAAAGGTCGGGCTTGCCGTCGCGCGTCCGGGGAGTGCCCGCCGCGGGATAGTTCAGCCACTGGGCGTGTGCACACATCAACGCTCCAGTAAAAATGATTGCGATTCTCCATTGCCGGCCGCTCATACCATCTCCTTTGCTGCTGTCATCTCAATTCTATCCGTTGCCGCTCGTGACGTATACTTAGATACCAATGGGACCTAAAACGATTCTTGGATTGGCGGCCGCCGCCTGTGCCGCCCTCGGATCGCTCTCGCCCGCCGCGCATGCCCAGCAGCCCCGCACGGCGAACGACGGCGTCTACACCGACGCCCAGGCCACGCGCGGCCAGGCGCTCTACAAGGAACGGTGCGCGGTGTGCCACGGCGCCACGCTCGCGGGCGGGCTCGCGCCGCCGCTCGCGGGGAGCGCTTTCATCGCCGCGTGGGGAGCGCAGCCGCTATCGGAGCTGGCCAGCAAGATCCGGAACACCATGCCCGCAAACGATCCGGGGAAGCTCACGCCTGCCCAGTCGGCCGACCTGGTCGCTCACATCTTGCAGACCGGCAAATTTCCCGCGGGACGGACCGAGCTGGCTTCGGACGAGGCGGCGCTGAAGTCCATCATGCTCCCCGGGCCGGGGCCGCAGGCCGTCGCGGCAGCCGCCTCGCGCGGGCCGGCATTTCCGCCGGCGGGCAATCTCGCGCAGGTGATGAGGGGGATCCTGTTCCCCAGCGCGAACATCGTCTTCAACGTCCAGACCCACGATCCCGGCGTTCCGGTCAAGCCAGCCTCACGGGACTCGGGAGACGGGGGCGGCTTCGACTGGACCGGCTGGGGAGCCGGCATCTACCCGGGATGGCAGATCGTCGACTACGCCGCCATTGCCCTGGCTGAATCGGCCCCTTTGATGCTGACCCCTGGCCGCCGCTGTGAGAACGGCCGGCCCGTACCCGTGGATCGGCCCGATTGGATCAAGTTTACCCAGGAGCTCGCCGACGCCGGACGCGCGGCTTACAAAGCCTCGCAGACCAGGAACAAGGAAGCCGTGAGCGAATTCAGCAACGATCTCGCCGACGCATGCCTGCATTGCCACCAGGTGTACCGGGACAAGCGGGGCGCACAGGTCGGAGATCTGACCAGTAACGCCCTCCGCTGCACGCCCTAATGCGCGTAGTGCTCCGCTCGCTAACGCGCGCGGTTCAGTAACTGCCTCAGGCCGCCACGTACTTCTTGAACCAGCCCGTCGTGCGCCCCCAGGCCAAGGTGGAAGCTTCCCTGTTGTAGCGCTCCGGCGTCGCATCGCAGTTGAAGCCGTGTACCGCGTTCGGGTAGATGTAGCCTTCGTGCGGAACGTTGATGGCCTTCAAGGCCGCGTCGTAGTCCGGCCATGTGGTCGCCAGCCGCGTGTCGAGCGCGCCGTGGTGGACCATAATCGCCGCCTTGATCTTCGAGATTTCCTCCTTAGCGGGAACGCCGCCGTAGTACGGCGCCGAGGCCGCCAGATCGGCTCCCAGCCGGGCAGCCATGGCGTTGGAAATGCTGCCTCCGAAGCAGAAACCGGTGATGCCGATCTTGCCGGTGCAGTCCGAGCGGGATTTCAGCCACATCGCACAGGCGACGAAATCCTCCATCATCTTCTTGCCATCCACCTTCATGAACATCTGGCCGCCCCGGTAGTCGTCGCCGGGATAGCCGCCCAGCGAGGAGAGTCCGTCCGGCGCAAACGCCATGAAGCCCTCCAGGGCGAACCGTCGCGCGATGTCCTCGATATGAGGATTCAGACCCCGATTCTCGTGGATCACGATGACGCCCGGCAATTTCATGGGCGTCTCGGCTCGCGTGTCGGCGCCCGATGGACGGACCAGATATCCTTTGATGGCTCCGTGGCCTTGCGGCGACTGGATGGTCTCGTAGCTGGCCTTGATCCGCTCATCGGTTTTGGGCACCTGCTGTCCCTGAGCGTAGTTCGGCATCAGCGCCTGGGTAATCGTTGCCGCCGTCAGACCGGCTACTGCAAGCTTCTGCACGCCGTCCATAAAGGCACGACGGCTGATTGCACCGTGAATAAAGAGGTTGTAGAGTTCTACGGCCTCACTTGGCATTTTGGGTTTGGTTGGTTCCATGGATGACTCCTTTCCAGAAAATATATCACAGTTCGGACAGACCTCCTCGGTCGAATGGGGCAGGCCCGTGAGCCTGCCCCACGTTCAGGAGGTTATGGAAGAGACTCGCTTGCTGCGATTACGGCTCGCGCGATGCGAGGTACGCGCCGATGTACACCAGATCGTCCTGGGTCAGCTTCGCCACCACCGGCTTCATCAGACTCGTCCACTGACCCTTCCGGGTGCCCTGCTGCATGTCATAGAGTTGCCGCGCGATATAGCTGGGGGAACGGCCCGCCAGACCCGGCACCGGGCCGAGGCCTCTCAGATCGGCTCCATGGCACACCGCGCACTGCGTGGTTTTGCCGTTGCCGCCCTTGGCCACCAGATCCTCGCCCTTCTTCAAGCTGCCCTTGGGAACGTAGACCTCGAAGCCGGACCGGCAGTCGCGCAGGATCTCGGTGGCTTCCGCATTCACCGGCGTTTCGATGATGCGCATGCCCAGAGGCTCCTTCTCGTTGCCTTCCAGTTTGAGGTACATGCCGCCCTGGATGCGGGTCTTGGAGACGGTGTCCGTCTCGATCACTTTCATCCATGGCGTCCACTTCATGGAGCCGAAGTACTCGGCGGCCGCCTTCATCTCGTCCTCAGTCATGCCCTTGGCGATCTGAATCATGATCTTGGTGTTGGCCTTGCGCGCATCGGCGCTGGTCCGGTCGCCATTCCTGAAATCGTTCAGGGTCTGGATGAAATAGGAAACCGGGAGCCCGGAGACGCCGGCGTTCTCGGGCCGGCCCTTGCCGTTGGGGTAATGACACAGGCCGCACGCGCGCACGTCCGGCTTGTGTCCATGCGCCACCACATCGGGCATCGCGGGATGGTCGCTCGGATACCAGTCGGCCGGGCCGAAGGCGTCACTGATCTGTTGCCGGGTGAACGACAGAGTGCTGCCGGGAAGGTGCTTCACGCTAGTGTCGGGCGCGGGCGCGGCTTGCCCTGCCGGAGGCGCCGGCGGAATCGCATACGGCCAAACTGGCGGATCGGCCGCGAAGGATACGCTCGCCGCAAACGCGAGCGCGAGGATTACAACCATGAGTGTGCTCTTCATACAACCTCCTTGAAACGTTAGCGGCCTGAACGGCCGCCAGAATATGGTAACAGGTTCGGGTCCAGGGTGTATACTGGGCCGGTGGCGAGACGGCGGAGCATTCCCCGGCGTGGGTTTTTGAGCGGCGCGCTTGCGGCGGGCGTCGCGGGGGCGCAGCAGGCTGGAAGTGTCCGCGGCTTTGATCATGTCGCCCTTCCGATGCAGAATGCCGAGGCGATGCTCGCCTTCTACCGCGGCCTCGGTCTTCAGGTGGTCGAGAACGAGAACGCCTGCTCGGTTTACGTCGGCGGCCAGATGATCAACTTCCATCGGCCGGCGCACTGGCGCGATGCGGGCTTCACGCTGCGCGCCCCCGCCGCCCAACCGCCGTGTGGAGACCTGTGCTTTGTGTGGGACGGCACGCCAGCCTCGCTCAAAGCGACGCTCGACCGCGCAGGCGCGAAAATCATCGAAGGACCGTCGCCGCGCCAAGGCGGCCGACGGAAAACCGGCTCGAGCGTGTACGTGCGGGACCCGGACGGCAATCTGCTGGAGTTCATGATTTATTCGTGAGGGTTGGCGTGCAGGTCATCTATCAAATCAAGGTCACCCTGCTCGGCACCAGGCCGCCCATCTGGCGCCGGTTGCTGGTGCCGGGGAACCTGACCCTGGCCCAGGTGCATGACGTCTTGCAAGCGGCGATGGGGTGGGAGAACTGCCATCTGCATGAGTTCCGTATCGGCCGCCAGAGGTTTGGCGTTCCCGATCCGCTTGATCAGTTCATGGGAGGGCCGCCCTGCATCAATGAACGAAAGGTACGCCTTTCCGATGTGTTCACCAGGCCCGGCGCCAAAGCCGAGTACACTTACGATTTCGGCGACAGCTGGGAACATGCCCTGCTCGTCGAGAAAATCCTGACACCGGACCCCGGCCTAACTTATCCGCTCTGTACCGACGGGAAACTCCACGGTCCCCCCGAAGATTGCGGCGGACTCGGAGGCTTCTACAACTTCCTGGAAGCCATTCGCGATCCGGAGCACGACGAGCATGAGGAGCTGCTGGAATGGATCGGCGGGAGCTTCGATCCGGAATCGTTTTCGCTGGCCGCCGTCAATCAGCGGCTGCGCCAGATGTTCCGCCCGGCTCGCAAGACCGCCACCAAGCGCGCCAAGGCCAAACCGTAACGCGCCGACGTGCGGCCCAAAGCCCCTTGCGTCGACTTTCTTTTTTCTCTTTCCTGCCTCCTGCCTGCTGCGTAATTTAAGGGGATCCCCCATGATGGCCTGTTTCCCAGTGCCGTGGGCCGCTTCCTTGTTAACCCTGAGCCGGCTCAGGGGCTGCTTAACCTCGCGGTTGCGGTTCGGCGTGCAGCTTCCGCCCACTGGGCCTCGACCCTTCGCGAGCCATCTAGAATCGCAGCAAAGGGTAATCCGGCCTCCAATGGGTGGACCGGACACTTACCGTCTGCCCCGAGCATACCTTGCAGGCGCACGAGCAGGACCTCCGCGCGCGCTGTAAGTGCCGGGATGCACAAGAGAAAGAGTATGGCGATGGCGCGTGGTCACTCCGCCCCGAACAGCGTCAACTGATTAGTGACCGTGGTCACGCCCTTCACTTTTTTCACGATTCGCTCGGCCTTTTCGCGGGCTTTCGGCGTGTGCACTTTGCCGCTGATCGTCACGGCGCCGTTCTTCACGATCACCTCGAGCGCCCCGCCCTTCACGTCGACGTCGTTGGCCAGTCTGCGGCGCACGTCGTCGTAGATGCGGTCGTCGTTGGGGGTTCCCTGCGCCACCAGCAGCGGCACGATCAGCAACAGGATCAGCAGCAGCGATACGGAGCGCATGGCCACCTCCATTTTATCCTCCTCGAATCTTACGCCAATCCGTGCCGGCGAGGAACTCCGGGTCCTCGCGCCAGTGCGGCCGGACCTTGACGAACGTCTCGAGGAACACCTTGCGGCCGACCAGCGTTTCGATGTCCCGGCGCGCCAGCGTGCCGATTTTCTTGAGCCCCGCACCGCCGGCGCCGATCAGGATCGCCTTCTGCCCCGGCCGCTCCACGTAGATGGTCGCGGCGATCTTCACGACCTGAGGCGTTTCCTCCCAGGAGTCGATCATCACAGCGGCCGCGTGCGGCACCTCCTCCCGGGTCGCATGCAGGATCTTTTCACGCACGATCTCGGCGGCCAGAAAGCGCTCCGGAGCATCGGTCAGATGATCCTCGGGATAGAGCGCCGGGCCCTCGGGCAGACGCCCGGCGATCTCCCGCCGCAGCGCGTCCAGGCCATCGCCCTTGCGCGCCGAGACCGGGATGTAGCCGGCAAAATCGTGCAGGGCGCGATAGCGGTCGATCAGCGCCAGCAGCTTCGGCTTGTGCTCGAGCCAATCCACTTTATTGAAGACCGCCAGCGCGGGCACGCCCGTTTTCTTCACCAGGTCCACCGCCTGCGAATCTTGTTCGGAGAACGGCGCCAGCGCGTCCACGACAAACAGCACCAGGTCGGGACGCTCGGCCGCCGCCCGCACCTCGCCCATCATGCGCTGGTCGAGCAGCGAGCTCGATTTGTGAATTCCCGGGGTATCGGTGAAAACGATCTGGACTTCCGGCAACGTCAGCACGCCCTGGATCGCCGCGCGCGTGGTCTGCGGCTTGGAGGCGACAATCGCCAGCTTGGTCCCGAGCAGCGCGTTCAGCAGCGTCGATTTTCCGGCGTTGGGCCGCCCCAGAATCGCGACGAACCCCGCGCGATGCGTCATAAAGCAATCCGCCGCAGATGAACGCGGATCAACGCGAATGAAGAAATATTGTTATTTGCGTTCATTCGTGTTCATCGGTGGCTAAGAATCTTCTCTCACTTCGCCGCCGCCTTGGCCACGCGCACCTGATCCACGCGCAGATTATTCGCCGCCAGCACCTTGATCGAGATGCCGTCGCGCTCGGTTCCCTCGCCCGCCGCGGGCACGTGACCCAGCCATTCCGTGATCAACCCGCCCACGGTGGTGGACTCGGTATCCTCCTGCGGGTGGAAGTCGAGCAGGTCGCCCAAGCGTCCCAGGTCGAAGCTGCCCGAGACGACGTAGCTGCCGTCGGGCTCTTCATGAAAGTCGCGCTCGGGCTCATGCTCGTCGTGGATCTCGCCGACGATCTCCTCGACCATATCCTCCATCGTGACGATGCCCGCGGTCGAGCCGTACTCATCCACCACCACGGCCATGTGCGCGCCTTCCTCCTGCATCTCGCGCATCAGGTCGTTCACCGGCTTGGTTTCCGGCACGGCCCGGATCGGCCGCATGATGTCGTGCACCTTGCGCGCCGCTCGTTGGTCTTCCTCCAGCTCGAACATGTCGCGCACGTGCACGAAGCCCACCACCTGGTCGATGGTTTCCTCATACACCGGAATGCGGGAGAACTGCTCCCGGATGGCCAGGTCGCGGAGTTCCTCGAGCGGCGCATCCTGTTGGATGGCCACCACGCGAGGGCGCGCGGTCATCACTTCGCGAACCGTCTTGTCCCCGAAAGCGACCACGGACTGGATCAGCTCGCGATCGCCTTTTTCGATGATCCCTTCTTCCTCGCCCGCCGAGATCAAGGCTTCGATGTGCTCCTCCGGGCTCGGCGTATCCTCGGTCCGCGCCTGGCCGCCCAGTTCGAACAGAGATTGCAGGAACCCGAGCCCCCAGGTGACCGGGCGCACCGCCAGCGCTATGGCACGAAACATCGGCGTCAGCGGCAGCAAACCTCGTCCGCTGCTCTTGCGGTAGACCATCTGCGGCACGACGTACAAGCCGGCCACGATGTAGAAGCCAACCAGCAGACACGCCGCCGCCAGCGCTTCCCACAGCGCCGCGGTTTCGAGGGTGATGGCGAGCGTCAGGCCGCCGATCGCGGCCAGTCCAAGATGTTTCACCAGCGAAAAGGTCAGCGCGCCCAGCTCGGTTTCGAGCCCGATAGCGGGCTCGATCTGGTCCTTGAAACATTCGAGCGACGGCACCTCCCTGGCGCGCAGCCTCAGCGACTCGAGATAGAGAACCTGTACGCAGGTGACCAGCGCCACCACCACCGCCACGGCCGCGTCCAGAAGCGTGAGCAGCAGAATCATGCGCGCGCCCTCTCGATGAGGCTCGGCGGCAGACCCAGCTTCCTTCGCCAGCGCGCCTCCGCGGCGGCCATCCGTCCGTTGTCGTTCTCGTGATCCATCCCCGCCAGGTGCAGCAGGCCGTGCAGCATCAGGATGCGGACTTCGGCGTCGAGGCTGTGGCCGTACTCGGATGCCTGAGCCGCGGCGCGGTCGAGTGAGATCGCAATCTCCTCAGAAAACGAGAGCACGTCGGTGGCGTAATCCGCGCCGCGAAACTTGCGATTGAGCGTGCGCAGGTCCCGATCCGTGGTGATCAGGCAAGTGATGCCGCGCCCGGGAGCCACCCTGCCCGCCATTTCCTCAAAGAATCGCCTCAGCTCGGTGCGGCGAAGGCGGCGCGATCGATGGCGGAACAACACAAGAGTTTCGTCGCGAGACATGGAGGCGGCCTCAGGCGGCCGGGTTCTCTTTGGAAGGCGCTTCGGCGGGGGACGGCTCCGCGGCGGGAGGCTCCGGGGTTTGCCCGTTCAGCTTGAGCGACATCTGGCGATTGGCGCCGATCACCTCGTTGTAGCGCTCGTACGCCTTGACGATTTTCTGCACCAGGCTGTGACGAACCACGTCGCGCTCGTCGAACGCAATGAAGCTGATCCCGCTCACGCCACGCAGCACCTCGATCCCTTCAATCAATCCGCTGCGCTGGCCGGCCGGCAGATCGATCTGCGTCGGATCGCCGGTCACCACCATCTTGGAGTTGAAACCCGGGCGCGTCAGGATCATCTTCATCTGCTCCGGCGTGCAGTTCTGCGCCTCATCCATGATGATGAAGCTGTCGTTGAGCGTGCGGCCGCGCATGAAAGCGATGGGCGCCACCTCGATCACGCTGCGCTCCACCAGCTTCTCGATCTTATCGGAGTCGAGCATATCGTAGAGCGCATCGTAGAGCGGGCGCAGATACGGGTCCACTTTTTCCTGAAGCGTTCCGGGCAGGAATCCCAGGCGCTCACCCGCCTCCACTGCGGGCCGTGTCAGGATGATGCGGCTCACGCGCTTGGCCGTCAGCGCGGACATCGCCATCGCCACCGCCAGGTAGGTTTTGCCGGTGCCGGCCGGCCCGACGCCGAACACCAGATCGTGGCGCTCGATCGCATCCACGTAGCGCCTCTGCATCATCGTCTTGGGAGCGACGATCTTCTTCCCGAAGCTGCGCTGCTTGCCGCTCTCGACCAGCCCCCGCAGGCTGACGTCCAGGTCGGCGGTCACCACGCGCAGGTAGCTGTTCAGGTCCCCGTTGTTGAACAGGTGTCCCTCGCGGACCAGCGCCACGTAGTCGCTCAAGATGCCCGCGGCGCGCGTCACGCCGGCGTCGTCGCCTTCGATCTCCAGACAGTCGTTCAGCAGCCGCGTGCGGACGTTCAGGGTGGCTTCGATCAGACGGATATTCTCGTCGCGCGTCCCGAACAGAGACTCGATTCCGCGGCTGATCTGAACGCTGGACTTCATGCGTGGGAGTTCATTCGAGGCGAGGCAAGGGGGTGAGAGGGGAACCGGACATCCGCTGACGCGGAGGCAGGAGACACATCCAGGTTAAGTATACCAGAAAACACGGCCGCCCCACCGCCTGCAGGGAGTGGGCGTGCGCTAGCTCGGTGCGGTTACCACATGGATCATCTGGCCGGGGCGCGCTTTCTGAATCGCGAGGAGCAGCTCTTTCTGAAGCACCCGGTAATGGACCAACTGGTTCTTCGGCACGTGGACTACAACGATCCCTATCTGGAACTTGGCGAGGTTTTGCTGGAATTCCAGACTGCCGTCGATGGTGAGGAGAACATCAAACTCCTTCTGCGCCAGGGCAAGGAGAACGTGGTCTTCCAGGGCATCCCACCCTTTATCGTGAACCGTGCGGGCTTCGTGATCGCTGAGAAGTAACCTGACGCGCGGATCTACGCACTCGTCAATAAGGACGCCATTCAAGAATCTGGCGGTTGGCGAGGTCCAGCACGGTCAGGACCTGCTGCCGGCTGATGGAGGGGTACAGTTGCAGAAACTGGTCGATTGTCTCCCCGCCTTCGAGAAGGTCGATCAGGCTTTGCACGGGCACGCGGGTTCCCCGGAAGCACGGAGTGCCGCTCATGCGCTGGGGACTCATCCAGACCACTTCATCAAGCCGATTTTTCTGTTCGGCTGTCACAACTTTAAGGTAAGCGATGTTCGATGAGGCGTGCAAGTCGCTGCGGTCGCCCTGGACCACACTTGGACAACTTCACCCGCGTGTTCAGACGTTTCGCGCGACTCCGGCGACCGAACGGAATTGAGCACTCATCAGTGGTCGATCCAGGAAATCCTTGCAGTCGCTGGTCACGCGTTCGTCCTCGCTGCATGAGAGCGAAGTGCCGGGTGGTCGTACCGGAGGGTCTGAACCGGCAGGACTGTGAACCCAACAGACTCTTCGATCGACCCAGCGTTGTCTGAAGCTATCCTGATATTCGCAATCCAGTGGCCGACCGAGCACAGCCCAATCGGGTCCGTCAAGTTTTTGTAGACCCACGGAGTACCGTCCTTACGTATCAGCAGGAACGCTAACGGCTGGCCTTCATTTCCGGCCAGGTCAACGCTCGAGTGGATTCCAGTGCTGACGGTCGATCCGTCCTGGATCCTTGTGAACCATGGTGCCTCGGTCAACGTGAACGTCGTTCCATCGTCTTGGGTGTATTTGATTCTGGCGGTCACATTCCTCGCAGTGTTGTACACGGCGATCTGGGTATTTTTCAGGTCAATGACCTGAGGGCGCCTAAACTCATCTGACGACCAGTCGCCGGCGTAAATGTAAGGTCCAAATTCAAGATGCGGATCGAATGCTCGCTCAATGCACTCCTCGGTAGATACATGGGAGACTTCCTCAGTTATGGGCACATAGCAGATTACCTGGACGGTACAGAGTTCGGTGAAGTCAGTATCACGATATATAATCCTTAGCGGCAGCGACTCCTCCGCTATGTTGAAAAGATTATCGTTGAGGAACTCTCGGAGGCCGTGAGCCGGCGAGGAATGATAACTTGCGGCAAAGAAGCTTCCATCGCGGTGAGTAGTGTGCCTGAGTGGGGTTCTTTGGCCCTGAGCAAGAAAATTGATGCGCTCAAAGTCAAGACGCCAGTTTCCTCTCTGCACGCTTGCCACTTGGATGTTGGTGGCCGTACGACCGCCCACGTTTTGGAGCGTCAGGAATCCGTATTCCTGCAGGCCAACCCTCGACAGCATCGGATTTGCAAACTCAAGCCTAATCGCCGGCGCGTTCGGATCGCGTTGCGGCATCACAGTCTGTGGTGCGGAAATAGTAATCGTGCACACTCGACACAAAGCCACCCCAAAGCCTGCTAAAGCCAGAAGAAGAGCGAACCCAGCCAGGGCTACCAGTACCTGAAGCCACGCAGGTAGCCCGGACCACGCAGCAAGCGCCCAACTCGCGGCGACGGCGCCTAACGAGCACGATATACTTCCACAGTCCGAGAGAGTCCAGCAGGGTTTTGATCGCCGCTCCGTGCCGGTAGAGGTCCCATGCTTTCCGCGTCTTCGACCACATGCCGTCGATTGTACTGCTAAAGACGGCCAAGCACACGCTAACGCGACTGCGCAACTACTCTGACGAAGCAGGACGGGCTGTTTACTGTGTCATAATAGTCGAGCCAAAATGCTGAGAACCACACCTCCCTTTCGCGCCGATCATGTCGGCAGCCTGCTTCGGCCGCAGTATCTGAAGGACGCGCGCGCACAGCGCGAGCGCGGCGAAATCGGGGCCGAGAAGCTCAAGGAAATCGAAGACCGGGCCATCCGGGAGCTGATCGCCAAGGAAGAGGCGACCGGCCTCCAGAGCGTCACCGACGGCGAGTTCCGGCGAGCCTTCTGGCATCTCGATTTCATGGAGGGCCTCGACAACGTCGAGTCCTACCAGGCCGAGCAGGGCATCGTGTTCAAGGGCGGCGTGACTAAAGCCGTAGGCCTGCGCGTCACGGGCAAGATCGGTGTGTCCAATCATCCCCCCGTTCATCCAATGATCGATCATTTCCGGTTCGTGAAAGCCAACACCAAGGCCACTCCGAAGATGACCATCCCCTCGCCCAGCGTGTTGCATTACCGCGGCGGCCGCAAGGCCATCAGCTACGACGCTTATCCCACCATGGACGCTTTCTACCACGACCTCGGCCAGGCGTATCGTAAAGTGGTCCGCGCGTTCGCCGACGCCGGATGCCGCTACCTCCAGCTCGACGAGGTCAACTTCACCTAT
>JBGPLI010000003.1:0-68078 GCA_041486445.1 Bryobacteraceae bacterium | reverse complement strand
TCCGTGGTGGTACTCGACGCTCACCTGGCTCTTTCCGTCGGGCCGGAGAAACTTCAACTTGCCGAAGCGCCGCACCTCGCTCAACTGGCGGCACAGTTTGTGCGCCATCATGATCGGCAGCGGCATCAACTCTTCGGTCTCGTCGCAGGCGTACCCGAACATCAATCCCTGGTCGCCGGCGCCGCCGGTGTCCACGCCCATCGCGATATCGGGGGACTGGCTCTGAATCGTATTCAGGATGCCGCAGGTCTTGGCGTCGAAGCCCATCTCGGCGTTGGTGTAGCCGATGTCGGCAATCACCGAGCGCACCAGCTTCGGCACGTCCACATAGGTCGTGGTGGTGATTTCGCCCGAAACCACGCAGATTCCGGTGGTGACCAGAACCTCGCAGGCCACGCGGCCCGTGGGGTCGTCGGCCAGAACCGCGTCGAGCACGGCGTCCGAGATCTGATCCGCCATTTTGTCCGGGTGACCCTCGGTCACCGACTCGGACGTAAAAATATGTCTCATTTTCTTCGCAAGCCTCCAGGGGGACGTTCCTCCAGATTAACAGAGGAAAATCAATAGCGGTAATGGTCGGGCTTGTAGGGGCCTTCGACGGGCACGCCGAGATACTCGGCCTGTTTCGACGAGAGCGTGGTGAGCTTGACGCCGATCTTTTCCAGGTGCAGACGCGCTACTTCCTCGTCCAGCCGCTTCGGCAGCGTGTACACGCCCACCTTGTACACGTCGCGATTCTTCCACAGATCGATCTGCGCCAGCGTCTGGTTGGAGAAGCTGTTGCTCATCACGAAACTCGGATGGCCGGTGGCGCAGCCGAGATTCACCAGCCGGCCTTCGGCGAGCAGAAAGATGCTGTGGCCGTCCGGGAAGGTGAACATGTCAACCTGCGGCTTGATGTTGATCTTTTTGACGCCGGGAGCTTCGCACAGCCGGTCCACCTGAATCTCGTTGTCGAAGTGGCCGATGTTGCAGATGATGGCCTGGTCCTTCATCTTCCCCATGTGATCGAGAGTAATGATGTCGAGATCGCCGGTGCAGGTGACGTAGATGTCGCCGCGGCCCAGGGTGTCTTCGATGGTCGTCACTTCGTAGCCCGCCATCGCGGCCTGGAGCGCGTTGATGGGATCGATCTCGGTGACGATGATGCGGGCGCCGAAGCCGGCGAGCGACTGCGCCGAGCCCTTGCCCACGTCGCCAAAGCCGCAGATCACCGCGACCTTGCCCGCCACCATCACGTCGGTGGCGCGCTTGATGCCGTCGGCGAGCGATTCGCGGCAGCCATACAGATTGTCGAACTTCGACTTGGTCACCGAATCGTTCACGTTGATCGCCGGCACCAGCAGCTTCCCGGTCTGCTGCATCTTGTAGAGGCGATGTACACCGGTGGTGGTCTCTTCCGAAACGCCTCGCCACGCGCTCGCGAGATCGTGCCAGCGCCGCGGATTTTCCGCATGCACCTTCTTCAACAGGATCTTGATCACCTCTTCTTCGCGAGCCGCCGAAGGAGTGTTCACCCAACCGGAGCCTTCCTCGAGCTCGTAGCCTCTGTGGAGCAGCAGCGTGACATCGCCGCCGTCATCGACCACCAACTGGGGCCCCTTGCCGCCGGGATGGCTGACCGCCTGGTTGGTGCACCACCAGTACTCCTCGAGCGACTCGCCCTTCCAGGCGAACACGGGAATGCCGGCGGCGGCGATCGCGGCCGCGGCGTGGTCCTGCGTCGAAAAAATATTGCAGCTCGCCCAGCGGACGCTCGCGCCCAGCTCGACCAGCGTCTCGATCAGCACCGCCGTCTGGATGGTCATGTGCAGCGATCCGGTGATCCGGACGCCTTGCAGGGGTTTTTCGGCGGCGTACTTGCGCCGGATGGCCATCAGGCCGGGCATCTCGAATTCGGCGATCGAGATTTCCTTGCGGCCCCACTCGGCCAGCGACAGGTCGGCGACCTTGTACTCCAGGGCCGCTCCATTGAGGGTTGCGGTGCTCATGATGTCAATCTTATCAGGACAGCAAACCACCTCATGAGAAACTTCTCTCTAGCGCGGATTCACCGACAGCACCTGCTTCGCCTCCACTTTCTGAAACTGCATCGGGAAACTGCGCGCGGCGTAATAGGCGTCCCACTGATCCTTGTAATGCCGCGACAGCCACTGCCCGGACTCGCCGATCGTCAGATTTTCGAGCGAGCGATCCAGATCCGACAGATCGACGACCATGCGCAGGGAAGGACCCAGCCGCCGCGTGGTCTGCTTCACCGTGGTCGAGGACCCGCTCATCGGCACGGGTCCGATGTTGAAGTATGGCCCGACGAGCGGCAGCCGTCCCGCGATCGGGTGGACGATCCGCAACTGGTTGTAGGAGCCGTAGTCCCAGCGCGCGACGTTCGACCCCTGGATTTTCTGGCCCTCGTCGATGGCCTCGGAGAAGCATTTCATCAGCAGTTGACCGTAGTCGGAGAACCAGCCGTCCGGGCGCTCGCGCAGCAGCCGCTCCAGCACAGCCGGCGCCATGAAGGAGTCGTAGGTTTGCCCGCTGCCTGGGGCCGCCCGTTCGGCCACGGCCTTGCGAAGCTGCTGGTAGATGAGCGTCGCCACCATCGGCGCGGCCGTGCCCTTTTCCATCTGGCCGTTCCAGCGGCGCAGCAAATCCACGGCGTCGCGCAGGCCCGGGTTGGTCGCCTTGCGGGCATCCCAGGCCGCCACCACCTGCCGCGCCAGAAAATCCGCGAACGCCGAATACACATCCTTCTGAATGCTCAGCATCTCTTCCGGACGCCACTGGGCGCGCGATTCGAGCAGCGTCCGGATCTGCCGGACGCGATAGGGCGGCGCGAAGTTGCCGCTCACCTGGTGACGATAATTCCCGGGGAACGGATTCTGATTCGCAGTCGCGATCACGCCCGAGGGCGGATTGAACACCCGCGGCAGATCCTCGAACGGAATGTAGCCGTCCCACTCGCAGTCGCCCGCAGCTCCGTCGGCCGGCACGTCGCCGGCGCAGTTTTTCCGCCTAGGAAGAAGCCCGGCAACCTGAGATCCGATGTTTCCGTCCACGTCGGCGTACACGAAATTCTGTCCGGCCCAGCGGTAGCGGGCTAGGGCGGCCGTGAACTCCCGCCAGTTGCTCGCGCGATCCAGATCCAGAATCGGAAATTGCAAACCGCCTGTCTCCGCGATGCTCCAGCGCAGCGCGTAGGCTTGTCCTTCGTCGGTCACGAAAACAGGTCCGTGGCGCGTGATCCACGAGTCGAGCTGAACCGGCCTCGCGCCCTTTATCGGAATTACCTCGCGCTCCAGTCGCGCCCGTTCCAACTGCCCGCGAAAAACGTAGCGGCCGGACTGCGCATCCAGACGTTCGCGATACAGGTCCTGCACGTCGAACTGAAGATTGGTCACGCCCCAGGCGATTCGCTCATTGTGCCCGATGATGACGCCGGGAACGCCCGGCAGCGTCGCGCCGGTCACATTGAGGCCTGGCGCGCGGAGGTGCACCAGGTACCAGGTGGCGGGAATCGCGAAGTCCAGGTGAGGATCGTTCGCAAGAATGGGTTTGCCGGTGGCCGAGTGCGCCCCCGACACGGCCCATGCATTGGAACCCGGCTGGGGCTCGGTTCCTGTCCGCACCGGGAAGAGAAAATCGGCCTTGGCGCGATCGCCCTTCTCGATCATGTGGAGCTTGAGCAGCTCCTCGCGCCAGCTCGAGGTGAGAACGCGGGACATCTCGAGCCCGGCCAGCAGCGAGTCGCGCGCGCTCCACGGCCGGGGATCGTAGTTGAGCAGCGCGAATTCGAGCGGCAGGCGCCCGCGATGCGTTTCAAGATAATAGTTGACGCCGCGCGCATAGGCGGCGAGCACCGCCCGGTCGCCCGGAGGCATGGTGCGCTGGCTCTGTTCGGCGATGCGCGCCAGCCGCAGGCGCCGCGACTCCTGGTCCGATTCGAGAGACTGCCGGCCCACGACCTCGGCCAGTTCGCCCGCGGCGAGCCGGCGGAGCGCGTCCATCTGCCACATGCGGTCCTGCGCCGTCGCGAAGCCTTCGAGGAAAACGGCGTCCTCCCACGACGCGGCCTGGATGTGGGGAACGCCCAGCGCGTCGCGCGAAATGGTGGCTTTCCCCGAAATGGGGGCGGCGATTTCACCTGAGGTTTCGGGAAGGGGCCGCCACGCGTACCAGTAGACCGCACCCGCGAGCGCCGCGAGCAAAACCGCTATGCTCAGATTGATCGCCCGTAGCAGCGGGGTGGAGAACACTGCTCGAATTGTAGCGAAATCACCGATGTCGTTACGGCTCATTCTGCTGATTGCGATCGTCGCGCTGAACGCATTTTTCGCCGCCGCGGAAGTGTCGCTGGTGTCGGTCCGCCGGTCGCGCCTCAAGGAGCTGGCCGAACAAGGACATGCGTCCGCGCGGGCGGCGCTGGGCCTGCTGGCGAATCCCGGCCGCCTGCTGAGCGTGACGCAGGTCGGCGTGACGCTGGCGAGCCTGGGGCTCGGCTGGGCGGGCGAGGACACGCTGTACCACGTCCTGCTCTCCGCGTTCGGCCGCTTGATCACGCCGGACACGACGCTGTGGCTGCACGGAATCAGTTTTGCGGCGGCGTTTCTCGCGATCAGTTTCGTGCACGTGGTGATCGGGGAAGTGGTGCCGAAGAACCTAGCCATCGAAAAAGCGGACCGGCTGGCGCTGCTGATGGCGCCCGCGCTGCTCGTTTTCCTGCGCGTCTCGGCGCCGTTTGTGTTCGTGGTGGAGCGGTCGTCCGCGGTGCTGTCGCACGCCCTGGGCCTGCGCGGAGGGCACACGGGCGGCGGCCACTCGCCCGAAGAGCTGAAGTTCATCGTCGAATCCAGCCGCCGGGAAGGGCACCTCGAAGGCTTCGAAGAAGACGCCATTCAGAAATTGCTGGAGCTCAAGGACGTCAACACGCGGGAGATCATGACGCCGCGGATCGACATCGTCTCGGTGCCGGTGGACGCCGGCTTGGACGAGCTGCTCCGCCTGACGCTGGAGCACAAGTACTCGCGTCTTCCGGTGTATGACGGCAGTCCGGAGCACGTCATCGGCGTGGTGCACTACAAGGATCTGATGCGTGCCTGGCAGGAGCGCAAGACCGCGGCCGACCGCCGCCAGCCCGCGCGCCCCTTCCGCCTGCGGCGCTATCTGCGCGAGCCGCTGGTGGTGCCGGAGACCAAGCCGCTCAACCAACTGGTGGACGAGTTCCGCCGCCGCCACACGCACCTGGCGATGGTGGTGGACGAGTTCGGCACTATTACCGGCATGATCACGCTCGAAGACGTGCTGGAGCAGATTTTCGGCGAGATCGGCGACGAGCACGACGTCGTCCGCCCGGTGCCGGTGGCCGGCGCTGCGGTGATCGAGGTGGACGGCAGCACCAACATCCGCGACCTCGCCGCGCAGTATCAAATCGAGCTGCCGGGCGACGCCGGCTTCGAAACGCTGGCCGGGTTTCTGCTGTTCCAGTTCGGCTACATTCCCGCGCCGGGCGAATCGGCGACCTACGGATCGCGCACGTTCATCGTGGAACAGATGGATCGCAACCGCATCGCGCGCGTGAAGATCGTCAACGCCCGTCCGGCTGAAACGGGCTCGGCGGCGAATACCGGTTGACGGCCTGGCCGGCGACCTGCGCCAGCATGGAGACTGTGGCGCTCGCGGATGGCCAGGACGCCACTCGCGCGGCGTAGACTGGATATGGCGGTGCCACCGCAGGCATCGGGACCAAGCGGGCCGACGATCTTGAGACATGCGGAAAGTTGTGAATAGCGTCGTCGGAGGCTCGCGTGGTGTATCGGTTTGACTTGGCGGTAGTCAGTTTGAATCCCGTAATGGCCAAATCTTGCTGGCGGCTTGAAGAAACCTCCGCATCTCTCTATTGGATGGCTTCCATTGCTTTCCGGTGGAATCAACGGCATATATGGATGGCAGCATGACAATGCTAGATTTCATCATTCGGTCGGCTCCGTACGTCCAAGCTTCCATCGGTAGTTGAATGGAAGCTGAGCAAGCTTCTCCCAGGCTGATTTTCTTGTCTACCTCGTCGTTTCCGATCCTTGACAATTCGCCCTTCGCTGTCTCGTAAACAAAGGCACAGCTACAGGTCTTGGTAATAGGACGTGCACCTTGGTTTGTAATCGTAATATCTACCTTGCAATTGAGTTCGTTGGATTCGGGGTCGGGTGATGTCTCGGAAGGATCCATACGAAACTTCAGACTCGTGCGCTCGTTACGAAGCGTGCGTCACAGAGCAATCCACCCAGGCGCCGACGGGATCAGCCCTGCCGCCCATGTCAGCCAATCGACCATTGATGTGCCATGATCGTACCATGCGCAGACTTGAAGCAAGGATCACGACTTCGCCACGGTTGCCCGGCGCGTGGTCGAACAGGCCATAGGAGAAAAACTGCCGGGCGAACTCCCAGACGATCCGAACGCGGGGAAGAATCCAGCCGCTGTGGCGCTGGGAAAGCTCGGAGGTGGGAAGGGCGGAAAGCGGCAGGCAGCGCCCTATCGCACGCTCTAGACATTGTACGATTGTTACATGAACAAATCACAGCTACAACAATCTACAACAACTTGTGCTGAAGCACGTTAAGCTTCGCCCGATTGCCAAGTGGTTTGACGGCTTAACCAGCGCGGCGCTCGATCCGATGGACCACAGATGGTTCATTTATGCCATTGATAAACAAAAAGGATTATCGCTAACTATTGGGACGGGCCACGGCTTCACCCTTCCTTACGATCATATCCGCGAGTACATGTCGGACACGTCCGGTGATTGCGACGGCCTGCTGCTCCTGAAAGGCCAAGTCCATTTGAAGGGCGACCGACTTTGGATCGAGCCGCTTCCATTTTCAAACTGAACCACCAAAAGTGGGTCACCTTGAACCTTTTAGGTAGTGCGACTGATTGACAAGTATTGTCACATATGACAACATATCGATGGGAGCGAAATGCAGTAGTTGACGGCAGATGACCCGGCAAACACGGCCCGTTTCATGGATCAGGGGAGCACTGAAGGAATTTGAGACGTTTCCGGAAGAGGCCAAATCGATCTGTCTTGCTGCCCTGACGATCGCCGCCGAGGGCGGCAAGGCCGATCTTGCGAAACCGATGCACGCCATGGGGTCAGGTGTCTTCGAGGTGGCGCTGGCGTTTCGCGGCGATGCGTTTCGGGTAGTCTACGCGGTGCAGCTCGCCGAAGAAGTCTGGGTCGTTCACGCGTTCCAGAAGAAGTCGACACAGGGCATCAAGACGCCGAAGCGAGAAATCGATCTCATAAAGGAGCGCCTCAAGGGGCTGAAGGAGATGTTGCGATGAAAGGTGAAAAGCTGGACGTGATCCGGGGAAGCGGCAATGTGTTCCGTGATCTCAGGCACGCAAACGCGGATATCGAGCAACTCAAGGCCATCCTGGCGGCCGAAATCATCAAGGTACTCGACCGGGAAGGGTTGAGCGTGCGGGGTGCGCATGGCCGCACCGGCATTGCGGCGGCCGACTTCTCGCGCATCCGCAACGCGGACCTGGGACGGTTTACCCTCGATCGGCTCGTGTCGATCATCAACCGGCTCGGGTCCCGCGTGGACGTCAAAGTTAAGGTGCGGCGCGTGGAATCCGCCGAGCAGAGCGTGCCAGCGTAAACGGCGAACAAGGGGTGATGTCAACGCTCGTCCGGCCGAGGCGAATACCGGTTGACGGCCTGGCCGGCGACCTGCGCCAGCATTTCCCGCACGGTCCGCCGCGTGAGAGGGTGGCGAAGATCCGGCGCCAGCTCGGCCAGTGGTTCGAGAACGAACCGCCGCTCGGCGAGTCGCGGATGCGGAATTTCGAGGTCGGGCGCGCTTACGACAGCTTCGCCGAAGAGCAGAATGTCGAGATCGATGGTCCGCGGGCCTTTCGGAACACCGCGCTTGCGGCCCAGCTCCCTTTCGATCCGTTGAAGCGCGGCAAGCAACCGGCGGGGGAACAGGCTGGTCTCCGCCGCGATCACCTGGTTCAAAAACCACGGCTGATCGGGAAAATCGCGCGGCTCGGTTTCATAGAGTGAAGATTCCCGCAGCGGGCTCAGGCCGGACTCGGAAAGACGCTCCCGCGCGAGGCGCAGATTGCCCTCCCGATCGCCGAGATTCGATCCGAGAGAAAGATAGACGGTTTTCAAAACAGAGTGTTTTGCGCGCCCCGCATGCGGCGGGCGATCTGAAAATGATCGAACGCGCGGTCGGTGGCCACGCGCCCGCGCGGCGTGCGGTCGAGGAACCCGAGCTGGATCAGGTACGGCTCGTAAACTTCCTCGATCGTATCCGGCTCCTCGTCAATCGAGGCGGCGATGGTGTTCAATCCCACCGGGCCGCCGCCGTATTTTTCGAGCACGGTTTGCATGATCTTCTGATCGATCTCATCGAGGCCGAAGCGGTCGACCTCCAGAAGATCGAGCGCCTTGCGGGCGACCTCGAGGTCGATCGCGCCGGCCGCGCGCACCTGCGCATAATCCCGCACGCGGCGCAGCAGGCGGTTGGCGATGCGCGGCGTTCCCCGGCTGCGCCGTGCGATCTCCTCTGCGCCGGGCTCGTCGATCTGAACCTCCAGCAGTCTGGCCGAGCGATGGACGATGTTGTCCAGCTCCGCCAGCGCATAGGGATTGAGGCGCAGCACCAACCCGAAGCGTCCGCGCAGAGGCGCGCTGATCAAACCTTGCCGCGTGGTGGCGCCGATGGCGGTGAATCGCTTGAGCTCCATCGAATGCGTGCGCGCGCCGGGACCGGTGCCGATGAGGATGTCCATGCGGAAGTCCTCGAGCGCCGCGTAGATCATCTCCTCGACGTCGGGCAGCAGGCGGTGAATCTCGTCGATGAAGAAAACCTCGCGATCCTTGATGTGAGTGAGGATGCCGCTGAGGTCGGTTTTCCTAAGCAGCACCGGCCCCGAGGTTTGCTGGATGCCGACGCCGAGTTCAGCCGCGATGATGCCGGCGAGCGTCGTCTTGCCTAGGCCGGGCGGCCCGTACAGCAGCACGTGATCCATCGCCTCGCCGCGCCGGCGCGCGGCCTCGATGGCGATCGAGAGGTTCTCTTTGACGTTGGGCTGTCCGGTGAAGTCCGCCAGGCGCGTGGGCCGCAGCGCCGTTTCAAATTGCCGCTCGTCCTCGCGCAACGACGCCGAGACGATGCTCTGGTCCCGCATGAAGTTCCAGTTTACTAGTGAACTAACTTCACTGCCCGCCGGAAGAGCGTTTCAAAATCATCGGACTCGCCTTCCGACTTCGCCTTGGCCACCGCGGCTTCCGCGGCGGCGCGCGTGGAGCCGAGATTGATCAGCGCGGAGAGGACGTCGGCCTCGGTCGGCGTGAACAGGCTCCGGGCCGGTGTGCGCTGGCCCGCGTACTCTTCCAGCTCCAGCTTGTCGCGCAGCTCGAGGACCATGCGCTCGGCGGTCTTCTTGCCGATTCCCGGAACGCGCACGAGCTGCTCGACCGAGCCCGAGCGGATCGCCGCCACCAGCTCCGCTGTGGTGAGTCCGCTGAGCGCCGTGATCGCGAGCTTCGGTCCGATCCCGCTCACCGTGATCAGTTTCTCAAACAGCGCTTTATCGCTTGCCGAAAGAAACCCGAACAGCGCCAGCGCGTCCTCGCGTACGTGCGTATGGACGTGGAGCTGCACCGGCGCACCCTTGTCCGGCAGCGACGAGTACGCCGACACCGGAATCGTCACATCGTAGCCCACGCCGTGGACATCCACGATGACCTGGTTGGGATGCTTTTCGAGCAGCGTGCCACGGAGATGAGAAATCATGAAAGATACAGAATACAGGAGTCAGGAGACAGGAATCAGAATGCGACGACGCTTCTTCGTAGATCAGGTACGCAACGGCCACGCGGAGATTTCGGGCGACGATGCCCGCCATCTGACCCGAGTACTGCGCGTCGAGGCCGGGCAGCGTTACGAGATCTCCGACAACCGCGACGTGTACCTGGCGGAGATCGAAGCCGCGCGCAAGGAGCGCGTCGTGTTCCGCACCATCGAAAAGCTCGACGCGAGTGAGCCGGCGGTGCGGATCGTATTGTGCGCGGCCCTCATCAAGTTCGATCGCTTCGAGTGGATGATCGAGAAGGCGACGGAACTGGGAGTCGAGCGAATCATTCCGGTGGTGGCCAGACGCACCGAGCATGGCTTGGAACGCGCGGCGCGGAAAAGAATCGAGCGCTGGCGGCGAATTGCTCTGGAAGCGAGCCAGCAGTCGCGGCGGGCGCACCTGCCGGAACTCGTGGAGCCGGTGGCGTGGCGCGAGGCGCTTGCACTCCCAGCGGCATACCGGTACGCGCTGGATGAGAACGGGCGTGTGGCGCTGCCCGCTTCGCGCAACACTTCGGACACGGTCGCGGTGCTGACCGGTCCCGAAGGCGGCTGGACCGACGAAGAACGTGCGGAGTTTGGCGAGGCCGGCTGGACTCCGGTTTCGCTCGGACCGCTGATTTTACGCGCGGAGACCGCGGCGCTGGCCGCGCTCGCCGTGATCGGTTCAGCCTGGCTGGTACACTAGACGAATTGGTCTATCGCCTGGTCTTCGAGAATCTCAAGCACCGGCCGGTGCGCACCCTTCTCAGTGCAATCGCGATTGGCGTTCAAGTCACCATGATTCTGACGCTGGTGGGCGTCAGCAACGGGATGCTGCACGATGTCGCGACGCGCTCGCGCGGCACCGGCGCCGACATCCTGGTCCGGCCTCCCGGCAGCTCGATCCTTGGGTTCTCCGGCAACATGCCGGAAAAAATTGTCGAAGTTGTGCGGGGAGTACCGCACGTCGCGCTCGCCACCGGCACTCTGGTGCAGGCGATCGGCAACCTGGACTCGATTACCGGAATCCACCTCGACGAATTCAACCAAATGAGCGGCGGCTTCCGGTTTCTCGAAGGCGGGCCGTTCAACGGGCCGGACGACCTGATCGTGGATGAGGTTTTCGCGCGCTCGCGGCATCTCCACGCGGGGCAGTCGATCGAGATCGGACTGACCTGGCGTGTCACGGGAGTCGTCGAATCGGGGAAGCTTTCGCGGATGTTCGCGATGATCGATCCGCTGCAAGACAAGTACTCGGCCAAGGACAAAGCCTCCATCATCTACGTGAAGGCCGACGACCCGGCGAACGTGCAGGCCGTGCTCGAATCGCTCAAGAAGAAACTGGAAGACTACAAGATTTACACGGTCGACGAATTCGTCTCTCTGATTTCGGTCGACAACATTCCCCTGCTCCAGCGTTTTATCGCCGTGGTGATCGGGCTGGCGGTGATCGTGGGTTTTCTGGTGGTGTTCCTGTCGATGTACACGGCGGTGCTGGAGCGCACGCGCGAGATCGGAATCCTGAAGGCGCTGGGCGCATCGCCGGGATACATCCTCGCGATTCTGCTGCGCGAGACCCTGCTGCTCGCGATGGCGGGCAGCGCGGTGGGGATCGTCATGACCTACGGCACGCGCTATCTGATGGGCGTGTTCGTCCCGACCATGACCGCGGAGATCGTCTACAGCTGGTGGCCCTGGGCGGCGCTGATCGCTCTGGCCGGGTCGCTCATCGGCGCGCTGTATCCGGGGCTGAAGGCGGCGCGGCAGGATGCGATCGAGGCGCTCGCCTATGATTGAGATCCGCGACCTGAAGAAAATCTATCGCGCGGGCGAAGTGGACGTGCACGCGTTGCGCGGCGTGAATCTGTCGGTGGCGCGAGGCGAGTTCGTCGCCGTGGTCGGGCCGAGCGGCTCGGGAAAATCGACACTGTTTCATATCCTGGGCGGGCTGACGCCGCCGACCTCGGGCACGGTTCACATCGACGGCCGCGATCTGCTCGCGATGACCGAAGCCGAGCGCACCGAGCTGCGCAAGCGCACCGTCGGCTTCGTGTTCCAGAAGTACAATCTGCTGCCCACGCTCACCGCGGCCGGAAACATCGCCATCGCGCGCGATATCGCGGGACGCCCCCAGCACAGCGATCCGGAGTTCGACCAGATCCTGAAGCTGCTCGGACTGGAAGGGCGGCTCGGTCACAAGCCCCGTGCCCTTTCCGGCGGCGAACAACAGCGCGTGGCTATCGCGCGCGCTGTGGTGAACCATCCCGCTCTGCTGCTGGCCGACGAGCCCACCGGTAATCTGGATACCGAAAATTCCATCGCGGTGCTCGGAGTAATGCGCGACTTGAACGACCGGCTTGGCCAGACCATCCTGATGATCACGCATAATCCGGAGGCGGCGGCCTACGGGCACCGGATTGTCACGATGAGAGACGGGCGGATTGTGGACTAAGGAACGCGCACGCGCATCCACTTCTTGCCGACCCGCACTGTGTACGTGCCGGGCTTGGCGTGAAACACGATACTCGTGAAGCGTTCGCCGTTAATTTCCACGGCGCCGGCCTTGAGCAGCCGCTCCGCTTCCGTTCGAGTCCCCGCGGTTCCGATCGCGTGAAGCATCTGCGGCAGGCGAATCTCGCCTGCGGAACCATAGTCCACGGTCGCGATATCCGCCGGCTCAACACCCTGCCGCACTTCGCGATTGAAATCTTCTTCGGCCCCGGCAGCCTCTGCAGGCGAATGGAAATCGGCCACGATGCGGCGCGCCAGCTCCATCTTCACGCCCATCGGCTCCCGCTGCTTGAGGGCAGCGATCTCCGGGAACGTCAGATCCGTCAGCAGCTCCCAGTAGCGCCACATCAGCGTATCGCTGATGCCCATCACTTTCCGGAACATCACCTTCGGCGGCTCGGTGATGCCGATGTAGTTGCCCTTCGATTTGGACATCTTCTCGACGCCGTCGGTGCCTTCAAGCAAGGGAGTAGTCGCGACGATCTGCGGCGGCTGGCCGAAGTCGCGCTGGATTTCGCGGCCGACCAGCAGGTTGAATTTCTGATCCGTGCCGCCCAGCTCGACGTCGCACTGGAGCGCCACCGAATCGTAGGCCTGGGCCAGCGGATACAGCAGCTCATGCACGGAGATCGCGACGCCGTCCTTCAGGCGCTTGGAAAAATCGTCGCGCTCCAGAATCCGCGCCACCGTGTATTTCGAGCATAGCCGGATCATGTCCTCGAACTTCAGCGGCTCGAGCCACTGGCTGTTGAAGCGGATCTCGGTCTTTTGCGGATCGAGGATCTTGAAGACCTGCGCCTTATAGGTTTCCGCGTTCTGGTTGATTTCCTCGCGTGTCATCGGCGGGCGCGTGATATTGCGCCCGGTGGGATCGCCGATCAGCCCGGTCATGTCGCCGATCAAAAAGATCACCGTGTGCCCGAGGTCCTGAAAATGTTTCATCTTGCGCAGCAGAACGGTGTGGCCTAGGTGCAGATCGGGCGCAGTGGGATCGAAACCCGCCTTCACCCGCAGAGGGCGACCAGCTTTGGCGCACTGCTCCAGGCGCTCCTTCAGGTCTTCTTCGCGGATGATCTCGGCGAAGCCCTTCTTCAGGTATGAGAGCTGTTCGGGGACGGGACGAAAGGGCACCTCACCATTGTAAAGTGGAAACAGTGAGAGCCCTCCTCTTGATGACATCTCTCGTGAGCGCGCAATCCCTGACTGATCGCTTCTTCGACGAATACTATTTTCCGAACAACCCGACGGCGGCCACCGCGGCGGGAATTCACAACTACGACGGCCATATCGAGGACTATTCCAGGACCGGCGTCGCCGCGCGCGTCGCGGCTCTCAAGAAGTTCGAAGGCGAGTTCACAAAGCTTCCGGCCGGCGACGACCGCGATCTGGTTCTCTCCAGCATCCGCGCGAGTCTGCTCGAGTTGGAAACGATCCGAAGCTGGGAGAGGAATCCGGACATTTATTCGAGCGGCATCTCCAATAGCGTTTTCGTGATCATGAGCCGCACGTTTGCGCCGCCGGAGACACGCCTCCGGTCCCTGATCGAGCGCGAGCGGAAAATGCCGAAGGCACTGGCCGACGCGCGGGCGAATCTGAGAAATCCGCCGAAGCTCTTCACCGAGGTCGCCATCGAGCAACTTCCCGGCATCACCGCGTTCTTCGAAACGGATGTGCCGCTGGCGTTCCAGGCGGTGACCGACGCAAAGCTTCTCGCCGAGTTTCGCTCCGCCAATGCAGCCGTGATCGCCGCGCTCAAGGACTACGAGAAGTTCCTGCGCACGCGGATGCTGCCGCGATCGGGCGGCGACTTCCGCCTCGGCGCCGCGAATTTCGCGAAGAAACTCGAATACGAAGAGATGGTGGACCTGCCGCTCGACCGGCTGCTCCAGATCGGCTACGACGACCTGCGCGCCAATCAGAAGAGGTTTCAGGAGGTCGCGGCGGGAATCGATCGCAACAGGACGGCGCAACAAATCCTGGCCGAATTGGAGAAAGACCACCCCGCGCCGGACAAGCTGCTCAACGCGTTCCGCGAAACCTGCACAACCCTGCGCGACTTCATCGTGGCGCGCAAGATCGTCAGCCTGCCGTCGCCCGTGCTGCCGATTCTCGAAGAAACACCGCCCTTCATGCGTGCGCTGACGTCCGCATCCATGGACACGCCGGGGCCATATGAGATTGTCGCCAAGGAGGCGTTTTTCAACGTCACACTGCCGGAGAAGGATTGGAAGCCCGAACGCGTCGAGGATTTCATGCATGGCTTTCATCGCGGCACGATTCTCAGTACGGCCATCCATGAAGCCTATCCGGGCCATTACCTGCAATTTTTATGGATGCAGCGCATCGATTCGCGAGTGCGGAAGCTGCTGGGAGCGAATTCCAACTCCGAGGGTTGGGCTCACTACACCGAACAGATGATGCTCGACGAGGGGTATTCTAACGATTCCAGGATGCGCCTCGGCCAGTTGCAGGACGCGCTGCTGCGCAATGCGCGCTACATCGTAGGCCTGGAGATGCACACTGGCAAGCGCACCTTCGAGCAGGGCGTCGAGTTCTTCGAAAAGGAAGGCTACCAGCCGCATGAGATCGCGGAGCGGGAGACCAAACGCGGCGCCTCCGATCCCACGTATCTGTACTACACACTCGGCAAGCTCCAGATCCTGAAACTCAGGGAGGATTACCGCAGGATGCGCGGCACGCAGTTCAGTCTTGAGGAGTTCCACGACAGCTTCATGAAGCAGGGATTCCCGCCGGTGAAGATCGTCCGGCGGGCGATGCTGGGGAACGACTCGCCGACGCTTTAAGGGGTTGTCCCCTTGCTGACGCGCGCGGTTCAGTAACTGCTTTCAGGCGATCGTAATGGGGGCGCTGCTGGACCGGCTCCCGACCTGAATCGACACATTCGCGGGCCCGGGCCGAAGCTGCCCCGGAACCCGCACGTTCATCTGCCGCGCGTCGCCGCCGTTGGCCGCTTCGAGAAACATCACCTTGCAGCGCTCGCCGTTCACGGCGACACGCACATTGTTGGCGTCCGCGTTTTCCGGTAATCCGGTGGCCCAGATCGCCAGGACGTCGCCCCGAGCCAGGTCGAGGCGGTTCGGCTCCCACGTGGTTCCATCGCACACGCCTTTGATCGCGGGGATCGAATCGGCAAGGGGAACATCGACGGCGATCCTCAGTGCGTGGCTGGGTGCGCCGTCTTTCAGCCGAAGGGTCACCGGATGCCATCCCGGCGCGAGACCGGGAGGCAGCTTGAAGTTGATCTGCCAGACGCCCTCGCCACGCTTCGACGCCGCGAGCGGACGCACACCAAAATCCCCCACTTGCGGCTGGATGTCGGCCAACCGCAGACCATCGTCGGTGGTCTGGAAGTAAGCGGTCAGGTACTCGTCTTTTCTGGAATCGAAATTGATCCCGCCGTTGGTGTTATGAACCGCGCCGGTAAGCTCCGCGGCAGGCGCGCCGTCTCGAATCTCCGGACTCCACTTGCGAAAGCACGCGACGCACGCACCGAACTGGAGGATCTTCCGCAACTCCACGCGAGCGAACCCCGCGGTCCGGCACATCGCCAGCAGGCACGCCAGATTCGGGGCCACCCAGTTGTCGGTCTGTCCCTCGAACTCGTCGGTTTCGTAAAACTCCAGCACGGGCTGGGCGCCAAGGTCGGCGTCCTTCGCCAGAATGTAGGAGTCCACTGCCGCGAGCTCCGTCGCCACCGAACAGACCTTTTCGAGAGCGAGCAGAGGGTGCTTCAGATGATACAGCACGCCCATGAACAGAACGATGTCGAAGCGGCCCACCGATTTAGGCGATAGTTCATATACGTCCATCTCGCGGTATTCGACCTTCGAGTTCAGGGCCGCGCGCATCTGATGAAATCGCGGGTTGTCCCAGCAGTCGATCGCCACGACTTCCGCGCCGCGCCGTTCCATTTCAAAGCTGAACCAGCCGTCCCATGCTCCGATGTCGAGGACGCGTTTGCCCCGCAGGTCCTGGGGAATCGGGAACTGGGCGATCCGGTTCTTGAGCCCCGCCAATTCGCAGACGCCGCGAATCAGCGTGCCGTCGGGCAGCTCGAAGCTATGCCACCAGCCTGTTTCGGCGAGAAGTTGATTCCACTGCGGGCCGTAGCCGGCGGGCCGCGAGAGTTCCACTGCCATATCCTCTACGAGCCTAGCATCCGGATTTCAAGTTCCACCGGCGGCAAGTCCTTTCCCGCGACGAGCACCGTCATCAGGCGCTGCCCGCCCGGCACATCCCGTGGCAGGCGCACGGTGTAGTAGTAGTGGTCGAGAAACGCATCCACGCACTGGAATTCGGTCTCCGTGGCGGCGTGCCCGTCGATGTAGAAGGAAACATCGCCGGGATTCTCGATGTCTTCCAGGACCGCTTTCAGGGTTCCGCACTCGATGCGAAACCTCGACAGGAGGTTGACTCCGTCAGTGACGACGCCCACCTTGGGATCCCGCGCCGGGACCGCGGCGATCTCGATCGATTTCTCCCCGAGAAGGCTGCCGCGGTATTCGAGCGTCACTCGCGCGAATCCGGGGGCGAGACCTTTCGGCAGAAGCACATTCATCTGACAACCGCCGCCGGGGCCGATCGGACCCAGGTAGCAGCCGCGCGCGGCGACGCCGTTGAAGCCGGCGTTGAGGTCGTTCAGGTCGCAAGCTTCCGGAAGGCCGGCGATCCAAAGACTCACCCCGGCACGCCGGCCCCGTTGCGGAATCGCGCCGGTCCCTCCGTCGGCCGGCGTCACCGCCAGCAGCCTGGTCTCCGACACATCCGCGTCTGCGGAGCGATCTCTCTTGCGGAGGGTCACCAGCATGTACTGCGTGCCCTCGCCCGAGAGGGCGAGCAGTTGGAATCCATGCGAGGCTGCGAACCGCGCGATCTCGTCGCCCGTGAAGCTGCACCCTCCCCAAGTGTCGGGATGCTCTCCCTGGGGCAAGCCGTGAAACTGCCCCCGGAAAATACCGCCCTGTTTGAGAACGCGTCCGATCTCACGGAGGTAATTGAGCACCACCTCCTTTCTGGGAATGTGCTGGAACACCGCGTAGGAATAGGCGAAGTCGAAATAGGAGTCATGAAACATCGCCAGGCCGGCTCCGTCATTTACATGCGCGCGCGCGCCCGGCACGCCGCTCAGCAGTTCCCGCGCGATCCGGATCATCTCGTCGGAAACGTCCACGCCATGAATCTCGGCGAAATGCCGGCTCATCGGGAGCATCAGGCGGCCCGGACCGCATCCCACTTCGAGGGCCCGGCAGGACCGCGGATCTGCCGCGGAAAGACGCACGAGCTCGGCTTCGAGCATCGGTAGGGCAGCCCCCGCGGTGGACTGAAAATCTTCGGTGCTCTGATGCGGGTGGGCGAACGCGACGTAATAGTAGGCGTCCTCCCTGGCGCGCCGGTTCCAGTCCGCCCGCATCCACTCCAGCACTTTCGGATCGTCCGGCATCACAACCTGCACTCGAAACCCTGCTCGGCAAAGTGCCTGTCGAAGACAAAGGCCCTTCTCACTCCCGTTTCGCGCATAACGTGGAAACTGCTGCAATCCACTAAACTGAGGTTCTTCCGATCCGCGGTAAGAACCGCAGCGAGAGCGGCATCGTGAGCTTCGCGCGAAATCCACTCGACGCTGATCAACGGAAGAATATCTTCGCGTAAGGTACGGACGGCTCCCAGTCCAAGCCGGTGCTGCAGCAGAGCGCAGGTCTCTATCAGTATGTAGTTGCTGGTCAGCAACTCCGCCTCCTCCTTCAGCAGGCGCTCCCATTGCCGCCGGGCACGCGAATGGTTCTGGTCGTCGCGATCAAGGACCGCATAAAGGGCGGAGGTATCGACGAACACCCTCATGCCCGAAAAGCGCCCGCGAGGTGACGATCGTGTTTTGCACTTCCGTCGGAGGATCCGGAAGCGAACCGGCCCGCGGCCTTGAGCGCACGTTCGATCCGCAGATCCTTCGATTCGTCTCCGCCGCGAGCCAGGTAAAACTCCACACTGGTGCGGATCAATTGAGCGAGCGACCGGCCTTGCGATGAAGCGAGCCGGCGCAGCGTCCTGGCTTGTTGTTCGGTTAGTTGGATTTGAGTCCGGATCATACGCTACACCATGATGGTATCGTCTGACCACATGATAACACTCCGTTCCGTCACCGTCCCAGCCACCGCTCGCGCGCCAGTCGGGGAACGTTCTGAGGGCCGAGTCTTCTTGCGAGAAAGGAACACGCGAATGCAGCGGAGGCGAGCAGGCAAGCGTCGAGAAAAAGGTTGAAGAGGAAGAGATGCCGGATGTTCTCCCATGCGTCGCCGAATGCCGCCGTTAGAAAAGCGATGAGGGAGCAAGCCGCAAGCAAGGCCGAGAAGTCGATCCAGAGTCCGTGTCTAGCGTTGCGATTTCGCATCAGGGCGGCAATCAGCGCGGGAATCGGGAGTAGGAACAGGATGAATTTCGCCAAGCGGGAGAGCACCCGTTCGTGAAAGCCGCTCCACAGCGTCCACGCACTGCTTCGCGCCCCGGGAGGGTAACCTGCGGAGGGCTCGAAGTTGCCGCAGCACTCGGGCCGCAACGACAGCGCGACCGGCAGTAGCGCCTGGATGTGGCGCCATAACCGCGCGGGACGCAGCAGATAAAACCGAACCACCGTCCTGAGAGTAACGACCTTCCCAACGGCGCCGCTCGCCTCCAGGGCAGGATAGATGGTATTCGGACTCCACGCACCGGTTCTGGAATAATCCCTCAGGCGGGGATCCAGTCCCAGCGCCTTCAGATCCACGGAAGGGTTTCTCGATTCGGGCAATATAGCCAGAAACACCAGATTGTAAGTATTTGCGTTCTTGAGCTCCGAGGGCGTGGTCAGTATCGTGATGGCAGCCGCTGCAAGTATGACGCCGGCGCTAATGAAAACCGCAGACCGCGCCGGCCAGCCAATAACCCGGGTCCGCAGGCACAAAGAAAACAGCGCCAGCGGCAGTCCGAGCGGAGCGTTCTGCGGCTTCGCCAGGACAAGCAGGACGGCCGATAGCGACCATCGCACCAGACCGGCTCGAGAAACACTCCCACAGTCGCACATCGCTATACTCTCGGTCAGTAGCAAGAGAAAAAAGAGGCAAGACGCCGGCTCCGCATAGAAAGAGTTCCAGTAGGCGACGTAGCCGGCGTCAGGGAACATCACCAATGCAGCAATCCAGACGAAAGCGCGCGCGCGGAGGTTCCGCGTGACGAGAAGAAGCCGCACGAAAATCGCGAGAAACGCGAGAGTGTGGACGAACCCCACGACCACGATATCGAGTTTTCCATCGGTGGAAACAACCTTGTTGAGGAGTAAAGCGGCTGCAATAAACAGATATTCTGAAGTGAACTGCTCCCACTCGGGCAGGTGGAAACTCGCATCCGGAACATATTTCGGGGCCACGAACGCGTAGATCAGATCCCCGGCGGGTTGCTCCGGCCCATAGCCGAATCTTCCGATCGTCCGCCGAAAATCACCCTGATCGGCAAGTCCGACAATCGGTGGAATGAAGAGTTGCACCGTGAGAAGCGCGACAGTCGCCGCGATCACGGCGCAGAATAGCGTTCCTCTTCGAGGTCGGATCATGCCTCGGAGTATAGTCGACATCAGCGTCATTGCTCGATTGCGTTGCTAACGCCCCAGCCACCGCTCGCGCCACTCCTCCAGCCTCTGCTGCCACCCGCTTTCCGCCGGAGCCTCGGCGGGCGCAGCGTTGAAGCCGCTCGCCATCCGAACACCCGGCAATTCCGGCGGCTGCTGAAACGGCGTTTTCGAAATCATGCGCACGTGATAACCGCTGAAGGCGTAGGTGCGCTGGTACAGTTTTCCGTCTTTATCTTCGAGAACCACGGAAAAGGCTTTGCCGTCCTGGCCGGGCACTGGCTGCGCCTCCACCGGATAGTAGCCCTTCACATTCCGCTCGATATAAGCGGTCTCATAGTGATGCCGGCGCGTGCTCCACACAAATACGCGAAAGCTGTCGAATTCGTACGGATGCTGGCCGCTGGCCGAGGTCGTCCACAGCCAGTTGTGCTTGACTTCTTTCTGGTCCTTGTCCTTCACCTCGCCGAGCGAAAGATAAGCTGTGATCCGATGCCCCTCCGCATACTGCGCCACTTCATCGGGGATCGCCATGGTCAGCATGCGGGAGAGCACCCAGCCGGCTTTACCGTCGCGCGTGCGCACCAGACTCCAGTCGTCGAGCGCAGTGGAGGCCGGCGTGACGGGCCTGGGCGCGTAGCCGGGAATGTCGGTGGCCCGTGGCCGCGATAGCGCCGTCCAATCGCCGGGCGGAACGGGCGGCGCCGGCGGCGGCGGCAGAGAGCCGTTTTGCCTGGAATCCTTGCTCTTCGTTATTTTCGCGGGTGTGCGGCGCACCACCGGCGCGGGCTTGGCCGGCGTGTTTTGCGCGACGCGCGGCGCCACCCGATGACCGATCACCTCCACCGAGCCCGCCTCGGGAATCTGGAAAAAGCTGGAGGATTGGCGGCTCGGATCGGTGTGCATATTCAGGGCTTCGTACACCGTGGCCGTGCCTTGCGAGGGAAACTTCGCCGCGCTTTCCGCCAGCGCCCGCAGGTCCTCCATCTGCTGCGAAGCAAGCAAAAGGTTCGAGTCGGTCCAGCCTTCAACTCCCTCCGGCGTCCGAACCTTCACGAAACGCCGTCTGGTCTCGATCACCTCCAGCTTCTCCCCATGCTTCACCATGCCGACTGCGGGAGACTTCGAAGCCAGGTCCCGGCGCAAGTTCAACGTCGTGGGGCCAGAGTAGGCGACGCCGGTGGATGGCTTGGGCGCGGGGCGCGAACCGCACGCGGCCAGGACAACAAGTGTGAAGACAGTGGCACAGGCTTTAGCCTGTGAAACTACCCGATGCCGAGCTCGTCGGCGCGCTCGAGAGGCGCGCCGCAGCGGCGGCAAATCAGCGACGCACAGTCGCCGCACACCAGCGGATCGTTCACCGGTTGCTGGCAACGAGGGCAATAGAATTCCGCCGCCGTCTTGTCCCACTCTAATGGTCCGCCTAGTGAGCCGATGGCTGTGTCTCCGTCGCCACCGGCGACGCCTGCGCGATGGCATCGCGAGCCTTGAGGAAAATTTCGTACTGGCTCATCACGTCGCGGAACACGGCGTCGCCCAGCATGCGGTAGCCCGGCGCGGTGAAGTGCACGTGATCGTTCTGCGCCATCCCCGCCATCACCCACTGCCGCATGGAGCCCTTGCCTCCCATCTTGGCGCGCAGGTCCCAGAACGCGCTGCCGGTAGCGGCGGCAGCCTCCCGCTGCGCTTCCACTACCAAGTCGACGCGGTCCACCGGCTCCCAGCCTTTGCGCGTACGAACGTAGCGGTCCGGCGGGCCGATCACCAGGATGGTGGCAGCAGGCGCGGCCTGGCGGAACCGCCCGATCAATTGCAGGAACATGTCGCGGTAGGATTCAAGCGTCCAGTCCTTGCGCCCGGCCTCGTTGGTGCCGTAAGCGATCACGATCAGCGCGGGGTCGCGCCGCTCGATGTTCGACCGCAGTGTCGCCTCGTCCCAGTCGAACACGATCGACGCCTGCGCACCGTTGATGCCCAGCGTCTCGTAGGTGACGCCGGTTGGATTTTCGGCCACCCATCCGAACAGGCGCACGGGCGCGCGCTCGAGCGTCTCCACTTCAAACCGATGCGTGCCCGGCGTGGTCTCGTAGCGGTAGTAGCCAGGCGCGGCCTCGCCGTTGGTCGAGATGCGCTCGACCGGCGAGCCGTTATCGAAAATATCGACCGATCCGCCGCCGGGCTGTTGCAGGTAGAACAACTCGAACTCCTGGCAATCGGCCAGCAGATAGACCGATTCGTGCGCCGCCTTCGTGGACATGCTCACACCGCCCAGGCCGTAGATCCCGTCCCCTTGCCTGCCCACCAGGCCGTCGCTGTGCCAGCCGCGCGTCGAGCCAGTGCGCACGTCCATGCGCCGGTAGCCGTTCCACGGCCGGCCTGGGAGCGAGTAGCCGCTGCCGCCGTCGCCGAATTTTTCCTGGAAGCGCGCGCGCAGATCGCCGGTCCACTCGTCCGCCGCGGTGTGGGAGTCGCCGTACTGCAAGATGCGCAACGGACCCGGCATTTCGCCCCTTTGGTGCCGGTAAAGCTGCTCGAAGAACGGAATCAGCGTGGCGGGATTCTCGACGGGAATATCGGCGCCGCTGGCCACTTTCTGAAACACGCCCTCGTTGGCCTCCTGGCGCGCGGCTCTGCTCGCCGGAGGACCTTTGGGGATCACGCGCCGCTTCGCGGCTGGCGTCGCGACCGGCTTGCCGGCGCTCGACTGGTAGCGTTTCTTATTCGATTTCGCCGGCCCGGATTTAGGAGCCGTCGCGGGAACGGCAGCGCTGCAAACAGTTGCTATCGCGAGCGCGACCATCCACTGCCGCCAAGTGTGCATCATTATTGCTGGTTCTCTAATTGTCGCAGTTTATACTCTTTGAATCCATCGCGCAACGCTTGATACACGAGCTCGCCGACGATTTTCGCTCCGGCCGGCATGGGGTGGATGAAATCCGCACTCACCAGACGAGGCTCGGCGCTGTACCAGCGGCCCATGGTCCCCTCGCCGCCCATTGCTTGAAACGTGTTGAAGAACGCCACCCCCGTTTGGGCGGCGACGCGCGCCTCGATGTTCACCAGGCGCGGCATCGCGGGGATGGTGTCGATCTCGCCGCCGTTCTTTCGCTCGCCCCGATCCATCGGGCTCATCAGCAGCACGGAGACTCCCGGAAGCGCCGCCTTCACCCGCTCGACGGCGAGCTTCATCTCGCTCGCCCAGATCGTGTCGACGAATTTCGGAAAGCCGCTCTCGTTGGTTCCATAGTTGATGATCACCAGGGCGGGTTTGTAGTGGTGCAATTGCGCGGTCCAATGCGGCCCGTTGAAGGAGCGCGACAGCAGCGTCACGTTGGCGCCGTTGACGCCGAGGCTGCTGTACACCACACCCGGTCCGGACTTGCGGAAATCCGCGCCGTAGAGCCGGACCGAGCCGCCCGTCACCCGCAGCGCGAAGTTTGTGGAACCCTCCGGAATGTCGAACGAGGCGTATGCGGGCGACCTCTCTTCCGCGGCCGTCTCGGCCGCACCGATCTGGACGCCGTTCGCCTCCACCGCGAACGCCCCGCCGCCGGGTTGCGCGAGGTAGGAGATCTCGACGCTGGTGTGCCGAGCGTCCCTCAGCTTCCAGTGCGCGACAGCTCCGGTCTGGCCGCGAAAGCTCACGCCGCCTAGCCCGTGCATCCCGTCCTTCAATTCCGCGATCCCGCCGATGTCGATCTTCCAGTTCGACGCGTCCATGTCCACGCCGCGGTGGTTGTACCAGGCCCACGGCCGCGCCATCAGGACGAACCCACTGCCTGCGTCCCCGAATTGCTTTTGCAGCATGGCGCGCGCGTCGGCCGTGATCAGATCGGCCGTGGTGGGCGAGTCGCCATAGTGGATGATGCCGGTGACGTCGCCCTGGAGCAGGGAGTGGTAGAAGCCGTCCATTGTACGTCCGGGGTCGATCAGATTCTTCGGCGCGGTCGCCTCCAGGCGCTTGGCGCGCAACTCCTCGATCGGAAGCGGATTCGTTTCCGGATCGCCGGGCTGCTTCTTCAGCGGGAAATCCAGCACCGAGGGGAGATCGCGCGGATCGAGCGACTTGTAATTCTTGAGCGCCGGAGCGAGCGCCGGCAGCAGAATCAGCCCAATGAACGTAAGCACGGTCAATCCGGTCTTGATCGGCATCAGAATCTCGTATAAATGAACGGCGTCGCCCCGGTCTGGCCGACGTATTGCAGCCCGATCACCAGCAGCGCCAGCGCCGCGGCCTGCGCATAGAACGGCGCTCGCGCAAACAGACCGAGACTAAAGTCATACCACTTTTTCGGTACGTAGTGGGCCGTCACCGCGATCGCCATCACGATCGCCAGCGGGCCGGAAACATTGGCGAAGGAGACGGTAAGCGAGCCGATGCGCGCCAGGATCAGCCGCGCGGTCTCGAAATTCGGCGCGCGGAAGAAAATCCAGGCGAACGTCACGAAGTGGAACGTCACGAAGATGTTCACGTATCGCCAGACTCCGGTGGCCTTCTGGTTTCCCGTCAGCGCCTGCCACAGCCGCACCACCGCCAGTCCGCATCCGTGCAGCGCGCCCCAGACGACGAAGTTCCAGCTCTGACCGTGCCACAATCCGCCGATCACCATCGTGATCACGAGGTTCGTGTAGGCGAAAATCTTCCATTTCGAGCGCAGACCTGGCAGCGAGAAGTAGAGGTAATCGCGCAGCCAGTTGGACAGGGTGATGTGCCAGCGCCGCCAGAAGTCGGCGATGTTTTCCGCGGCGTAGGGGCGGTTGAAGTTCGCCGGCAGCTGGATGCCGACGAGCAGCGCCGAGCCGAGCGCGATGTCGGTGTAGCCCGAAAAATCGTAGTAAATCTGCACCGCGTACGCGTAAACCGCCACCAGCGTCTCCGCGCCGGTGTAGAGATTCGGAAAATCGAACACGCGGTTGATCAGGTTGCCGGCCAGGTAGTCGGCCACCAGCAGTTTCTTCATCAGTCCCATGCCGATCAGGAACATCGCGCGGCCGCCGTCTTCGCTCGCAAGCTTCTTCGGTTTCTCGAATTGGTCGATCAGCGTGGAGACTCGCGTGATGGGGCCGGCCAGCGTCGTCGGGAAAAACGACACGGCAGCGAGATGCGCCAGGTAGCTGGTGGTGCCCTTGGCGTCGCGGCGGTACAGGTCGAGCGTGTAGGTGAGCGCCTGGAACACGTAGAACGACAGGGTTAGGGGCATGTGCTTCAGCGTGGCGAGCGTCGCGAGCAGGCCGATGTTCATCACCAGGCTCGCCGAAACCAGAATCCGCCGGACGAGTTGGTTGCCGGAGCGCTGAAGTCCCAGGCCGAAGAAATAGTCGCAGCTCGAAGCCGCCGGGATCAGCGCCAGGTAGAACAGGTCCCACTTGGCGTAGAAGAAATAGTTGGCGAACAGAACCACCCCGAGCGCCAGCGCCCGCACTCTTGAAAGCGACCAGTACAGGAAGAAGATGGCGATGAGGAAGACGAAGTACGTCGAGGAGGTGAGAAGCAAACTCTCAGAATACAGGAGTCAGGAGTCAGAATCCGTTCCAGCTACTGGGCAGCACTTCAGGCGGCGGCCTCAACGTCGGATTAGGGGACGGTCTTTCCGGGCCCGGCCCAATACCGGATCTATCGAGCGACTGTTCTTGAGAATTATCGCGTAGTATCGGAGTATGAAGGCCGCCCCGAAGCTGATCGCCTGCCTGGCATTGGCGGTGACGGCTTACGGTCAGGATGATATATTGGGGGCGCTTGGGAAGACACTAGCCCCAATGCGCTCAGACCGCGTACCGGACCTTGACAGGCGCGGTGCGACCCCGCAACTAACCATCGCTAAGCATCAGCTTCGGGATTGGATCGAGTCCCGGTTGCCGCCAGATTCCTCGTTTGATCCCCTTGACCTTGCGGCCAATCTGAATGACCAGCTGAAAGCCAAAAAGCTAGTTTTCGACGATTCGAAGCGCATCGCTGAGCAGGCAGCTCTGGGGCCTAGCGATCCGGGATGGGTCGGGGAGATCCGGATGAAGCAAGCGAATGGACGGTTAATCGTCCAAACTGCCCTGGGAATCATGTGCGGCTTTGACGAATCCGCGTACCTTTATCAGTGGAGCGAGGGGCACTGGGAGCGCCATTGGGAAAGCGAACAGAACAATTACACAAAAGGCTCCTACAAGCCGCAGCACCTTCACGGCGTATTGACCTCGCCCGTTAATCCGGACGGCAGTTATCTGGTGCTTACTTTCGGCGACTCGCCATGGTGCACATCTAACATTAGTGCTGTTTATTATCGCTTGTGGCGCATTGGTCCGGAATCACCGCAGCCAAAGAAGTTGCTGGATGAGACCGCATCGTCTTTCGGCCGGACGATTGAAGGGGCGCTGGAGGCAAACGACGTACTGGTCGAGTTTACGACGCATGGTCGCGACCCTTTCGAGACGGTTCGACACTATCGCGTCGATCGTGATCGAGTGACGCAGATTGACCCGATCGCTCCCAGCCCTCGCGATTTCGTGGCCACGTGGTTGACTGAGCCATGGGCGATCAGTGCAGCCCGGTCGGCGCCATCCGCCTTGGCGAAGTTGCGGCAGGTCTATCAGACGTATAACCGAGATTTGCTTCCATACCCCGAAGCAACCCTACGCTGCTCCAACGATCCTCAGCTTCGGCAGGTGAACAGCAGCGGTGATTACTTCCTGGTGCGCTGGCAGCAGCCGTATCGCTTCACCAAGGTCGATGTCCGCGACACGCCGTTCCCGAGGTGCACGCAACCCGACTCTGACGCCGACAAGCGACGCACGTTGTTCCCGGATTCGCACTAGCGTGGCCAGTTGGTTAGCTGAAATGAAACCGTCCGGCTCATATACTCCGGATCATTTCGAGACCGCCGCTAAAGCGAATTGCATGCACCGGCCCCACGGGGCCTCACCGTTCGGCTCGTTTTTTCCACAACCGGACGGTGGCAATCGAGGATTGAGTGTAGCCGGGCGGATTTGTCTCCATTCCCAGACGGTTCAGGGAGGTCAGACTGTTGGTCGTCATCAGACCGCCCACAAATTGACTCGGGAGCCCTGACAAGTCGAGAAAGCAGTTGTTGGTGTTTAAGCCGCGCTCGGGGAGGTCGCGCCTCACCCGGCATTCACCGATCCCTTTGAACGGCGTGCGTCCGAGGAAGCCTTCCCCATAGAAATTGAGTATTTTTGGATCCGGAGCCGGTCCGGTACAAAGGTGGATGCTGCCAATCGTCTTAACGTTCACGTCGACGATACGGCCGTCGGTGGCGCTCGTGGCTGCCGACCGGAATGTGTATTGCCCTTCAAAATTCGCACCGTCAAAACCGATTCTTCCCGGCGCGCAGAACGCCGTCGGCGTGGTGAAGGATTCAGGAACGGAACGTGCCAGGTAGATTTCCTCTACTTGAGCCATCACGGGCGCGCTAAGGGCAACCAGCACGCAGCCAGCGGTGATCCAATGCGACATACTGACTTCTGACTCCTGACTCCTGAATTCTTTCTTACTGCACTTCCACCTTGCGCTTCTGGCGCGGCGGCGGCGCGTACGGACTCACCAGGCTCTCATTGCCGTCCTTATCGATGGCCTTCACGCCGAAGATCACGTCGTCGATCGAAACGTCGGGCAGCGTGTACTCGGTGACGTCGCCAACGAAGATTTCGCGCTCCCAGAACGGGGCCGTGGTGGCGCGCATTACGACCACATAGCCGATCAGGTCCGGCTCCGGATCGTTCTGGTTCCACTGAAGCACGGCGTCGTTGCGGGACTTGCCGCGATTGAGCATCACCGTCTGCGTCTTGCGGCCGTCGCGCTCGGTGGTTGAGAGGGTCTGGGGCGGCTTGGGGGCCCAGGCGAGCGCGGCCGCCGCCGCCGCGTTCACTTGAGTCACCCGGCCGATGTAGGGCACCGATGTATTGGCGAACGTGTCGTTGACGCTGTGCTCGTTGTCCAGGTTCTCCTGGGGGCTCGACAAACGCACCGCCCCGAATCCCTCCAGAGCGAACGGCGTGTGATCGCCGGCGCGGTTGATGCGATCCGCGCGGAACACCAGGTCCACTTTCATCGACGGCAGGTATCGTTCCGCCATGTCTTTGACGTAGCGGGCCACCCCGCGCGAGGGCGAATCGGCCGGATCGTCGCTGAACACGTTCACCCGGCGATTCTCCAGGCGGCCGCTGCCGCTGCTCTCGCTGCCGATGATGTCGTTGTTGAGGACGGCCTCGATTTTCTGATCGTCGTTGCGCGCTTTTTCCGCGTACAGAGTGCTGCCGAGCAATCCTTCTTCCTCGCCCGCGAAGGCGATGAAGACCAGGGTCTTGTCGAACTCATAATGGCTCAGGATGCGCGCCAGCTCCATCACGCAGGCCGTGCCGCTGCCGTCGTCGGTGACGCCGGGCTGATCGAGATCCGGATCCCGATCCGAAGGTGCGACCACAAGCGTGTCGTAGTGCGCGCTGACGACGATCCTTTGATCATTGCCTTCCTTCCCCGGCAGCACCGCGACCACGTTGTACAGGCTCACGTCGCGGGGCACACGCGACGTCTCGCCCTCGATCTTCTTGACCTTGTGTTCGTCGAAGCTGACCTCCAGGCGCGGGCTGTAGCTGCGAAACTGCTCGTAAATCCACTGGCGCGCCGCGCCGATCCCGCGTGTCGGATGGTCCTGGGAGGAGAGCAGATTGCGCGTGCCGAAGCTCTCCAGCTTCTTGACGATTTCCGTGATGCGGTTGTCGGAAACCTCGGTGACGATTTTCGCGACCTGCGGATTCACGGCCTTGTATTGAGCGAACGCCGGAGCCGCCGCGGCGCAGCAGCACAACACGATCCCGAGTCGCATGCGTTTTCTAGGCTACCAAAGAAACTGTTTGACGGCCACGAATGCACACGAATGAACACGAATCATCCATAGATGATCCGTTTCCACTCGACCTTGGGCCTTTGAAAGTTGATGAGCAGCGCCAGCCTGATGTGGGAAGCCTTGAGGTAATTAATGCATTGAGCCACGTGCTCGTTTGAGAAACGGTCCACGCATTTCAGCTCGACCAGGACCCGGTCTTCGACCAGCAGGTCGGCCAGATACTCACCCACGCACTGTCCCTTATAGCTGACCGCGTAGGCAACCTGAGAATTGACTCGCAAGCCCTGGCAAGTCAATTCCCGGGTTAGAGCCCGCTCGTATACTTTCTCGAGGAAGCCTGCCCCAAGCACATTGGACACCTCATACGCGGCTCCAACCACCGCTTCCGCCACCGCATCCAAGGAATTCGATTCGTGTGCATGCGTGTCCATTCGTGGCCCTTGGACTTTTGTACCGCGGCCGCCTCCGAGAATCTCACGAATTCGTCACCTCGCCGGATACGTTTTCGTGTACTTGTTGCGCGGATTGTACAGCGTGAACGACCCGTCCGCCTGCGCCGACAGCTTCAAATACTGGCCCTGGCACCGCTCCTCGACGTTGGCGATGAAGGTGTCCGGCGCGTTGGCCTCCTTGCCGCCGGTGATCGAGAAGTGGATCTGCCACAGATCCTCGAGCCCTGGCGCCGCCATCAGCGTCTTCAAAGCTTCCGGGATGCCGCCTTTGCGCGGGCCGTTGTCCACGACGATCGCGCGCGGCGCCATCGCGTACACGGCCTTCGGCGGCACATGCGTGGCGTGGTGATCGCTCAGGTAGACGTCCACCTTGCCCACTCGGTTCTCCGGGCACAGCAGCGCCAGCTCTTCGTTCCAGATGATGTCGCCCAGATCGGCGAAGCGGAATTTGCCGAACTGCACCAGCACGCCTCCCGACTGCGGGTTCTCGCCCTCCTCGCCGTCTTTGGGAGCAAGGCCGGCGCAGAACGGGTTCGCTTCGCCCTTGCGCTCGATGCGCCGGGCGTTAGCCACCATCACGGTCACCTCCAGATCCTTCACGAGAATCTTGTCGCCAGCCTGGATGGTCTTATGCCCGGCTTTGGCGAACAGCGCCGAGTTGGCCTGGTAAAGCTTCGCTGTCTCCCCTGAAGTTTCGACCGACGGGCCGTGGTCGAGAAACGCGCCCACCGGCAGGCGTTCGAGCAGATTCGCCACGCCACCCGCGTGATCGGCGTGATGATGCGTCAGCAGCAACTGGTCGATGCGCTTCACGTGCGCGAGTTTGGCCGCGGCGGCGATGCGATCCGCGTCCCGCCCGCTGAAATCGGCGTACCCGGTGTCGATGAGCAGGGTTTGGCCGGAGGGAGCAACCAGCAGCGTGGACTGCCCTCCTTCGACGTCGATAAAGTAGATGTCGAGGGTCTTGGCCGCTTGGGCGGCGCCGGCGCACAAAACCAGCAGCAGGAGCAGACCGCGAACGGCGGGAACTGTGCGCATGGAATTATCGTACAAAAGAATAGGATGCCCTATTGCGTACATTGCGGAAACACGGTCGGCGCCGCCAGCCGGTTCTGCGGCAAATGCGGTGCGAGCCAGCCGGATACGGGACCTGCGGCGGCACCGGCGGCCGGCTTCGGCAGCGGCATCAGCGACCGCCACGCGGCCCTGCTGTGCTATATCCCGATGGTGGGCTGGATCGCGGCGATTGTCGTGCTGGCGAACCAGCGCTTCCGCCACCAGGCCCGCGTGCGCTTCCACGCATTCCAGGGGCTGTATGTGTTCGTCGCCTGGCTGATCGTCGACTGGGTGGTCAGGCCCGCGCTGTTCATCTCCGGTGGCGGCCTGAGCTACCCGTTCCACCGTCTGGCCTCGGCCGGGCTCCAGGCCCTGATCCTGGCCGCCTGGATCGTGATGATCGTCAAGGTGAGCCACGACCAGGATTACCACCTGCCGGTGTTCGGAGAGCTGGCCGAACGCTCGGCGAGCGAGCAGCGCCCGTGATGGTATAATTATTCATCGTGGTGAATATTTACTCATGACCGCGCGCGCCGGCATCGTCGGATTTCGAGGCTATAGCGGAGCCGAGCTGGTGGACATTCTCTCGCGGCATCCGCACGTCGAGCCGGTCCTGCTCGAGCATCGCGAAACCGGCGACGGACCGCACATCCTCAACCAGCCCGGTCCCGCGACCCTTCCCTATTCTCCGGAAGCGGTGCGCGCCGAGGGTCTGGCCGCCGTGTTCCTGGCCACGCCGGCCCCCGTGTCCATGGAACTGACGCCTGCCCTGCTCGCAACGGGCGTCAAGGTGATCGACTTGAGCGGCGCGTTCCGCCTGGGTACGGCCGAAAATTACCAGCGCTGGTATCAAGAGCCGCACACCCAGCCCGAGCTGCTGGCCGAGGCCGCCTACGGATTGCCGGAGTTCTGCCGCGCCCGCATTCCCGGTGCGCGCCTGGTCGCCAACCCGGGCTGTTATCCGACCGCCGCCAATCTGGCCATCCGGCCGCTCATCGAGGCAGGCGTGGTCGTGCGCGAGGCCGGAATCGTCTGCGACGCCAAGTCGGGCGTCAGCGGCGCGGGGCGCAAGCCGTCGCTCACCACCAGCTTCTGCGAGGTGACCGGGAATTTTTCCGCTTATTCGATTCTGGATCACCGGCACGTCCCGGAAATCCTGCGGACCTCGGGCCTTGACGAGGGCGAGCTGAGCTTCACGGCGCACCTGCTCCCGCTCGACCGCGGCATCCTCGAAACCATTTATTTCCGCGCCACCGGCGTCGGCTCCGCCGCCGACCTGCTCGAGATCTACGAGCGCAGGTTCGCGGCCGAGCCCTTCGTGCGCCTGTACGCCGCCGGCCATGTGCCCGATTTACGCGCCGTAGCGCGCACGAATTTCTGCGATATCGGGGTGAAATACGACGCGGCGACCGGGCGCGCGGTGGTGGTCGCGGCCATCGATAATCTCGGAAAAGGCGCAGCGGGCCAGGCCGTTCAAAACATGAATCTGGTATTGGGGTACGCCGAAACGGCGGGCCTGCTTTGAGATTGCTGATCAAGCTGGGCGGCACTCTGCTCGACGCCCCCGAATCGCGCGAGCGCCTGGCTCGTGAGATCGCCGAGGCGGCGCGTCACTCCTCGACTGTGGTGGTTCACGGCGGCGGCAAGCAGATGACCCGGTTTCTGGCCGAGCGCGGCATCGAAAGCCGGTTCGTGAAGGGGCTGCGCGTGACGACTCCCGAGGTGCTCGATGCCGTTGTCAAGGTATTCGCCGGAAGCGTGAATACCAACCTGGTCGCGGCATTCCGGGCCGCCGGCGCACGCCCGGTGGGGCTGACCGGCCTCGACGCAGGACTGGTGGATGCCGAGCCGCTCAATCCCGAATTGGGTCATGTGGGCAAGCCGATCCGCTCGGACGCTGGGGTACTGGAACTGCTATGCCGCGACAACTGCTTGCCGGTGGTCGCTTGCGTGGCGGGCGATGCTGCGGGGTCGATTTATAACATCAATGCCGACCAAATGGCGGCGGCGTGTGCCGTGAGCTTTGGCGCGGACAAGCTGCTTTTCCTGACCGACGTCGAGGGCGTTCGCGACGGCGCCGGCCAGACGCAGGAAGGCTTGAGCGCGGCGGGCGCACTGGCGTTAATCCGGGACGGGGTGGCCACCGGAGGAATGCAGGCTAAGCTCGAAGCCGCGCTGGGAGCGCTCGAACAAGGTGTAGGAGAGGTACTTATCGCGCCGGGCGCACACGCCGGAATCGTGACGGAGGTTCTGTCCGGGTCCCGTATCGGCACGCGGGTGCTGCGTTAGCGACCAGTACACCTCCCGCCCAAGTACTATGCCGGGAAAAAAGTGGAGAAATAAATTTCCATCGGCATGTCTTTTAGAGTATTATTACTGAGAATATCTCCTCTATTCCACCACTAGGGTGACAGCAAAATTGGTGGATTCCGATTTGCCGAGCGCCCAGGGTGAGAGGGAGCATGCGAGCCCAAACAATAGACACCAAGGAAGCGACAGGGCGAGTCCTCTGTTGCACGATTTTTCGCCCCGGGGGCCGGAAACTTCTGGCCAAAGGACACATCCTGAGCGAAGAGGACGTGAGAGTTCTCGAGACCGAAGGACTCGGCCAGGTCTGGGTTACCGAGCTCGAGGACGGCGAGGTGGGCGAGGACGTCGCGGTCAGCCAGGTGGCGTCGGAAATGGGTTGCGGATGCCTGGAAATCCGCCTGGCGGCGGGAGGACGCGCCAACCTTGTCGCCACCGAGGATTGTTGCGTTCTGGTTGACGACGAGCTGTTGAAGCAGATCAACTGCGCCGCCAGCATCGTCATCGCTACCAGCTCCAACTTCAGCTTCGCCAGCTCCGGACAGCGCATCGCCACGGTGAAAAGCGCCCCTTTTGCAGTGGCACAATCGCAACTGGAAGCCGTGATCAACATTCTGCGCGAACGCGGGCCGATTCTGCAGGCCCGGCCGGTTCGCAGCCCGCAAGTCGCCGTACTCTATAGCGACCCGATCCAGGGCGAGCGCGCACGCATCCTGTTTGAAAGCATTATGCGGCAGCGCCTGGAACGATTCGGAACGGCGCCCAGCTTTGCGCTCGCCAGCTGCGAGGAGGAAGGAGCCCTGGCGCGGAGCCTGCAACATCTGCTGCGCGCCAAGCCCACTATGATCCTGGTCGCCTCCACGACTGCCCCGGCCGGCCCGGAGGACGTCGTGGGACGGGCGATGACCCGGATCGGCTGCCATATCGAGCGGTTCCTCGCGCCGGTCGAGCCCGGTAATCTCTTCCTGCTGGGATACAGAGATGAAATCCCGATTGTTTCCGCGCCCGGCTGCTTCCGCTCCGCCAAGCTTAATGTAGTGGATCTGGTCTTGCCGCCGATGCTGGCCCGCTATCGCGTCTCAGGATGGGAAGTAGCCTGCCTGGGTCACGGCGGCCTGTTGGGTTGAAGTTTCCACAACCACAAACCGCACCCTCCGAGCGGTTTGCGAGTGCTCCTCGCCGGGTGCCAGACCAGCACCCGGCGTTTTTTTGGCCTGCCAAACAACAGTATTGACAATGTAATGCAGACATAGCAGTATACTGTCATTTAATGCACTCGCGATCATATTCGAGCCCACTCCGACAGAGACAGGCCGAGGACACTCACAATAGAATCCTCGATACGGCTCTGAAGCTCATGGCTATCCAACCTCTGGAGAACGTCACCCATGAAGCGGTGGCTCGGGAAGGACAGGTCGCACTACGGACCGTCTACCGGCATTTCCCTTCGCGGGACGAGCTGCTGGGGGCGATCCGAACGGTGGTGGAGCAGCGCATGGGCCTGAACGCGTATCCTGAAACCGAAGACGAGCTGCTCGCGAACGTACACCGCGTGTCCCGGCAACTGGACGAAAATCCCGCGCTGGTGCGGCTCGTGTTTTCGCCCGCCGGCCGGCCAATGCGGAGCGAGGACAACGACAAGGGGCGCGAGGCGGTCGCCAAGGCGCTCGAGCAAGCCACGCGGCATCTGTCTCCTTCGGCCCGTGAGCGAGTCGCCGGCGTGTTTCAGGTTCTGTGCAGCTTCCCGGCGTGGCAGATTCTCAACGAGCGCGCGCATCTGGACGGCGAGTCCGCCGCGCAGGCTCTGGAGTGGGCTTTGCGAACGTTGCTCTCCGCGCTCTATGGCGAGCAATCCGGGCACGCAGCCGGTCGGTAGCCGGTGGGCTTGACTTCAAGGTTGCGGCATCGCACCGCCGCTCGGTAGAATCAATAAGCTTATACACGAGAATCTGGAGGGTGCATGTCCGTTGAGCAGAAGGTCAAGCAAATCATCGTCGAGCAGCTCGGAGTGGACGAAGCGCAGGTCGATCCCACGGCGAGCTTCGTCGATGACCTAGGCGCCGACTCGCTCGACATCGTCGAGCTGGTGATGGCGTTCGAGGAAGCATTCGACCTCGACATCCCCGACGAAGACGCCGAAAAGATCGCGACCGTCAAGGATGCCATCGACTACATCGAATCGAAGAAGAAATCGTAGTCGGCAGCCCGCGCACTCCGTTTTGCGGGCTGTTACATAAGGAGACACGGAGCCCCGCTTGCCACGCAGAGTTGTAGTCACCGGAGTCGGGTTGCTGACTTCGGTTGGAATCGGCACCGAACCCGTTTGGGAAGCCATCCGGAAGGGTGTAAACGGCATCGGGCCGATCACCGCTTTTGACGCCACCGGATTCAACTGCCGCATCGCCGGCGAGGTGAAGGGGTTCGACCCCGGCGTCTACATCGAGAAAAAAGAAATCAAGAAGATGGGGCGCTTCATCCAGTTCGCCATCGCGGCGAGCGAATTCGCGCTTCAGGGCTCCGGCTACCGCGTGAGCTCGGAGGAATCGGCCGAGCGCACCGGCGTCTACATCGGCAGCGGCATCGGCGGGTTCGAGGTGATCGAGCGGGAACACAAGACGCTGCTTGAAAAGGGGCCGAGCCGCATTTCGCCGTTTTTCATTCCCGCGACCATCATCAATCTGGCCTCCGGCTACGTGTCCATCCGCTCGGGCGCGAAGGGGCCGAATTCGGCCACCGCCACCGCCTGTACCACCAGCGCGCACGCGGTGGGCGATTCGTTCCGTATCATCCAGCACGACGACGCCGACGTGATGATCTGCGGGGGCGCGGAGGCGTGCATCACCCCGATGGGTATCGGCGGGTTCGCCGCCATGCGCGCGCTGTCGCAGCATAACGACGAGCCGCACCGCGCCTGCCGACCCTGGGACAAAGAGCGGGACGGCTTCGTGGTGGGAGAAGGCGCGGGCATTCTGGTTCTCGAAGAACTGGAGCATGCCCGGCGCCGCGGCGCGCCGATTCTGGCGGAGGTGGTTGGGTACGGCATGTCCGGCGACGCCTGGCACATCACCTCCCCGGCCGAGGATGGCGACGGCGCTTATCGCGTGATGCGGAACTCGCTGCGCGACGCGGGCCTGGAGGCGTCCCGCATCGATTACATCAACGCGCACGGCACCTCCACGCCTCTGGGGGACCGCATCGAAACCATCGCCATCAAGCGCGTGTTCGGAGAGCGCGCCCACAAGCTCGCCGTCAGCTCCACCAAATCCATGACCGGCCATCTGCTGGGCGGCGCCGGCGGCCTGGAGGCGGGGATCACGGTGCTGGCGATTCGCGATCAGATCGCGCCGCCGACCATCAATCTGGAGACGCCGGACGCCGAGTGCGACCTCGACTACGTGCCCGGCTGCGCGCGCCCCATGGCCATCGATTGCGCGCTCAGCAACTCGTTCGGATTCGGCGGAACCAACGGGTGCCTGATCTTCAAGAAGTACGCATGAAAATCGTCGTCGCCATCAAGCAGGTGCCGGTCCGCGATTCGCCGCTCCGCGTGGCGGCATCCGGGAAGTGGATTCAGGAATCCGACCTGAGCTTCGAGATCAACGAGCCCGATGCCTATGCTCTCGAAGAGGCGCTCCAGTTGAAGGAAAAGCACGGCGGAGAGGTGGTCGCTGTGTGCGCCGGGCCCGCGCGCGCGGCACAAGCCATCCGCGAAGCGCTGGCCAAGGGCGCCGACCGCGCCATTCACATCGAGGACGAGAATCTCGCGGAATCGGACACGCTCGGAATCGCGCGGCTGCTGGCCGGAGCGGTGAAGCCCGAGAATCCCGACCTGATCCTCACCGGCTTGCAATCGGACGATCTCGGCTACGGACAGACCGGCGTGGTGCTGGCCGAACTGCTCGGCATCCCGCACTCGACCATCATCATGCAGGTGGAAGTCAGCGGCGCGGCAATTCGCGTGAAGCGCGAGCTCGAGGACGGCTGGTTCCAGCACATCACGATGCCCCTGCCGGCGACGCTCACGATTCAGAGCGGCATCAACAAGCTGCGCTACGCGACGCTGATGGGCATTAAGAGGGCCAAAACAAAAGAGGTCAAGCGCGTGACGCTTGCCGATCTGGACGCCGTGCCGGCAGCCACCACGGTAATCGAAAAGGTCTACGCGCCCGAGAAGAGCAAGCAAACCCAGATCCTCGAAGGCGACGCCAGGACGGCCGCCGCCCGCCTGGTGGAGAAGCTGAAGTTCGAGGCGCGGGTCCTGTGAGCATACTGGCGGTTCTCGAACAGCAGGGCGGAGTGTGGAACCGCATGTCGTGGGAGACGCTCGCAGCCGGCCAGCAGATCGGCGCCGCGCAGGGGACGCCGGTGGAGGCCGCCGTGATCGGTCATCGGATCGGCGCGCTGGCGGCGGAAGCGGCCACTAAGAAGGTCGCCAAAGTCCATGCGGTCGAGCACGAGCTGCTCGAAGCGTACACGGCCGACGGCTTTACCGCCGCGCTCGAAGCGCTGGTCCGCAAACGAGCGCCCACGCTGGTGCTGTTCCCGCACACCTACCAGGTGCGCGACTTCGCTCCGAAGCTGGCGGCTCGGCTCGGCACAGTGCTGATCAGCGACGTCATCGCCGTGCGGTCCGGACCGCTGTGGGTGCGACAGCTATTTCAGGGAAAGTTGAACTGCGACGTGCGCGCTGGGGGGCCGTGTTCGTTCGTTTCGCTGCAAGCCGGGGCGTGGCGCGCCGATTCGCTCGAAGCCGGTTCCGCGGAGGTTGAAAAGTTCACGCCCGCGCTCGACGCCTCGATGATCCGGCAGAAACCGGAGCTGCCGTTCCGCGAGTCGGCGCGCGCGGTGGATCTGACCGCCGCCGAGCTGATCGTATCGGTGGGGCGCGGCATCCGCGAGAAGGAGAACATTCCGGTGGTCGAGGAGCTGGCCAAGGCCCTGGGCGCGGAGCTGGCCGCCTCGCGTCCGATCTGCGACGCCGGATGGCTGCCAATGGAGCGCCAGGTGGGCAGCTCCGGCCAGACGGTGGCGCCAAAGGTGTATTTCGCGATCGGGATTTCCGGCGCGATCCAGCACCTGGTGGGCATGAAGGGCGCGAAAACCATCGTCGCCATCAACAAGGACGCCAACGCACCGATCTTTGAAGTGGCCGATTACGGCATCGTGGGGGATTTGTTTGAGGTGGTGCCGGCGCTGGTGGAAGAAGTGAAGAAGGCGAAATCTTGAGGCGACGCCTTTACCAGCTTCTTCAGCCGCCTCTGCCGCTCATTCACAACCCGCGCGAGCCGAAAGATTTTCCACTGGGGCGCTGGAACCTCTACATCGGCGGAGCCGGTCGGCGCGTGGACGGCTTCGTAAACCTCGACCTGATCGCGATGCCGGGCGTCGACGTCGCGGCGGACGCGGAGCAGTTGCCATTTCCTTCCGATCTGTTTCAGCGCGTCGAGTGCGACGCCGTGCTTGAACATGTCAGGCGTCCGGAGCGGGCGATGCGCGAGATCACCCGCGTGCTCGCTCCGCATGGATATGCGCACCTGGTGACGCCCTTCTGCCATCCCTTTCACGAATATCCGCGCGACTACCGGCGCTTCACGCTGGATGGTCTGAAGGAACTGGCGGGCGGCGGACTGGAGGTCGTCGCCGAAGGCTGGCGCACCGGACCGACGGCGACCATGCTGGTGTTCCTGCTCGAATATATAAAGATGTGGCTGCCCTGGCGCGCGTGGCGCGTGTTCGCGCATGGAGTGCTGGGGTGGTTGCTGTTCCCGCTCCGGTACCTCGATGTATTCTTTCTGCGATCGCCGGGGGCTGGAAGGATCGGGAATCACTGCTACCTGTGGCTTCGGAAGCGCTGAGCGAGACTATAGGCGTGATGCGCTACGGCACATCCCCCTGGCCCATCGCCGCGCGCAGCAGCCGCTGCTCGTCGGGCGAAAAGTACTGCCGCACCTCGGGGCTGTCCAGGCGAACCCGGCGCTCGGCCGGAGTCATCGCGCGCAGATTCAGCAACTCCCCGCGGACGGCCAGTTGGCGTGGGGGCGGCAGGCTCCGGAACGCCTCGAAGCGCCTCTCGAGTTGATCCCTCTGCTCGGGCGGCAGATTCTGGTAGCGCTCCAGGCGCCGCTCGAGCTGCTGGCGGCGCTCCGGAGGAAGCTTGGCCAATTGCTCCTGCCGTTCCTCCGGCGACATCCTTGCGAAACGCTCCAGGTCGCGGGCGGGAATGCCCAGCGGCTGTTTCAGTTGCCGCAGTTGTTTTCGATTGCCCTGCGCCTCAAGCGGGAACATGTTGCCCAGCGCGACCGCCAGAGCCATGAGGCCAAAAATTGGACGCACTCGCATGGAATTACAACTTCGAGGACGGTGTGAGCATGTCGAGATCCTCCAGGGTCTTCTCCACCTGCTCGATGTCGATCTTGTCGGCGCGAACTTGTGGGGAGTTGTCAACCGCACGCGGCGTGCGCACCAGGAATCCCACGACCAGTACCGCGCACGCCACAGCCAGCGGAAGCGCGGGTTTCCACAACGGGCGGAGCCATTCGATCCATGCGGGCTTCGCCTGCTCCCGCGCGATGCGCGCATACAACCGCGCGTCGAAATCCGGAGACACCTCGACGGCTGTCCATCGGTCCAGCGCGCTCCACACATTGCGCTGCGCTTCCACCAGGCGCCGGCAATCGGCGCATCCTTCGATGTGCTCACGAACCTCGGCCGCCCGAGCCGGCTCAAGCGTGCCAGCACAGTAATCCAAGAGGATCTCGTCTTTCTCCAGGCACATCATCTTCTTCCCCTCGCAATCTTACGCCATGTGCGCCAAGCGGGCTCGCAGCGTTTCATACGCCCGGAACAGGAGCGATTTTACCGCAGATTCGGAACACTGCAAGGCTTTGGCGATCTGCGAATACTCCAGCTCCTGGTACTTGTGCATCAGCACGGCGGCTTTCTGTTTGGACGGCAGTGCTTCAATGGCCTGCCGTACCTCATTTAACTTCACTTCGTATAACAATTCCTGTTCGACGCTCGGCTGCCGGTCGGGCAACTGCCGCTCGACACCGTCGGACAACTCCTGATTCAGGCTCTGGTGGCCCTTTTCCTTGCGCCCGTCGCGAATCCAGTTCAGCGCCAGGTGCGTGGCGATGCGGAACAGCCACGTGGTGAACTTGGCGGTCGGCTCATAGGTGGCGCGGCTCTTGTAAACCCGCAGGAACACCTCTTGCGCCAGTTCCTCCGATACCGCCTGATTCAGCACCATCCGGTACAGGAAGTGCACCACGGGGCTCCGGTGCCGCTCCAGCAACAACGCAAAACTGGTGTCGTCGCCTTCGCGGACCCGCAGCATCAACTCGGCATCGGGTTGGAAGGCCGCAACCGCCTCCATACCTCTGTTAACCCCGGCATTCGGGGAAGGTTGCGGACCATCCACGCTACTCTCCTTTGAGCGACCGCTCCATCAGCTCCCTCAGCGCCTCGCGAGGGCTCTTGGCCCGGTGCAAAACCGCGTGCATCTGTTGGATTATCGGCAGATCGACGCCAAACTTTGCGCCCAGGGCAACCGCGGCATCGCAGGTTTCCACCCCCTCGGCGATCATCCGCATGGAGCCGATGATTTCGGCCAGCCGCCGTCCGTGAGCCAGCTCCATCCCCACGCGGCGGTTGCGACTCAGGTCGCCTCCACAGGTGAGAACCAGATCCCCCAACCCCGCCAGCCCCGCCAGGGTCTTCGGTTGACCTCCCATCGCCACGGCCAGCCGCGTGATCTCGGCCAGCCCGCGTGTGATCAGAGCCGCCTGCGTGTTGCTGCCCAGACCCAGGCCGTGGCAGACGCCGGCCGCAATCGCGATCACGTTCTTCAGGGCCGCGCCGACCTCGACGCCGACGACATCGGGATTCGTGTAGAGACGAAACGCGGGCCCGGAGAACGCCGTCTGCACGCGAGAGGCGGCATCGGAATCGGACGAAGCCACCACCACGGCCGCCGGCTCGCCGCAGGCGACTTCGCGCGCGAAGGTTGGGCCGGAGAGCACGGCGACTTTCGGTTGGAAGCGTGGACGAATCGCCTCGGTCAGGACTTCGGACATGCGCAGCAGCGTGGCCTGCTCGATACCCTTGGTCGCGCTGACGAAGATCATGGAAGGGTCCAGATGCGGGCGCATCATCGAATACAAGCCTCGCGCGTGGTGGGACGGCATGACGCCCAGCACGATGCCGGCTCCCTCGAGCACTCGGGCAAGATCGGTCGCGACTTCCACGCGCTCCGGCAGGCGCACGCCCGGAAGATACACGTCGTTCTCCCGCGTCGCCGCCATCCGAGCGGCCAGATCGGATTCGTAGACCCACAGCCGCAATTGTTCGAACCGGGGAGCCAGCGCGATGCTGAGGGCGGTGCCCCAACTGCCCGCGCCGACGATGGCGAGCGTCACCGCTGTCTCCACTCGAAGACGTACTCGGTGCCCGCGTGCAGGCGGGCGAGGTTTTCCTTGTGGCGATACACGATGAACGCCCCGGCGACGAGCGCCGCCAGCAGCACCGAGGCCGGAGGATGCAGGATCAGCCACACGCCCAGCGGGAACGCCGCGGCGGCCAGAATCGAGCCGGCCGAAATGTGACGCGTCGCCGCAACGACCACGACGAAAACCAGCAGCACCGCCGCCAGAGGTACGGGTGTGAGGTAGTAAAACGCTCCGATAAAACTCGCTACAGCCTTGCCTCCCTGAAACTTAAGGAAGACGGGAAACGCGTGACCGGCCATGACGGCGAGGGCCGCCAGGCTCATCCACGTTGGGTCGTCGCTGGTCAGCTTCGCAGCCAGCCACACCGCGACATATCCCTTCGCGACATCGAGCAGCAGCGTCGCCACCGCGACACCGCGTCCGGTGGTCCGCAGAACGTTGGTCGCGCCGATGTTGCCGCTGCCTTGCTCGCGCACGTCCTTGCCGCTGGTGAGTTTCACCAGCAGGTAGCCGAAGGGGATGCTGCCGACAATGTAGGCGATGAGAACTGCCACCAGACCGTTCATAAGGGGAACTCCGCGAGCTTGGTGTATTTTCCGCCCGCCGAAAGATACAGGAAAAACGCCGTCGCGCGGAACGATCCGAACTCCTGGGATCCGAGCGCGGCGATCGCTTTGTGCAGTGCATCGAGTGATACGCGTTCGCGAATGCGCGCCAGCGTCAGGTGCGGCGAGAAGGGCCGAGTTTCCGCCGGGACGCCAAGACTCGCGGTGGCCGACTCGGTCGCGGCGGCGAGCTTGCTCAACGACTCGGGTCCATGAACTCCGGCCCAGAACACGCGCGGGTTTCTTGCGTTGGGGAACCAACCCAGCTCGCGGATCGCGATATCGATGGCGCCGTCAGTCGGCGCCCGCGCCAGCGCTTTCTTCATCTCCTCCAGGCGCGCCTCGGGCCACTCGCCGATGAACTTGGTCGTCACGTGCATGTTCTCCACGGGGCTCCAGTTGAGATCGGCCGCCGGCCGGAGAGGGCCGAGCAGCGCGCGCAGGCTGTCCTTCACCTCGCGGGAAATGTCGATCGCCGTGAACAGGCGCATGGGAAAATCCTAGTGTAGCCCAGTGCCCCTTCTCAACCGCCAGTTCTATACCCGTCCTGCGGCGGTGGTCGCCCGCGAGCTGCTGGGCAAGATTCTGGTGCACGGCGCAGTCTCCGGCCGCATCGTCGAGACGGAGGCTTACCTGGGCGAAGGCGACGGCGCGGCTCACTCGGCGGCCGGGCTGACGCGGCGCACGCGCGTGATCTTCGGCCCGCCCGGCCACGCCTACGTGTATTTCATCTACGGCATGTACGATTGTCTGAACATCGTCGCCGAGCGCGAAGGCACCCCCGGCTGCGTGCTGATCCGGGCGATCGAGCCGCTCACGGGCCTGGCGGTGATGCGCCGGCGCAGGCCGGCCGCCCGCCGGGTGGAGGATCTGGCCAACGGACCGGGGAAACTCACGCGCGCGTTCGCGATCACGCTGGGTCACAATGGCGCCGACCTGACGCGCGGCCCCATTACGGTGCGCTCGCCGTCGGACGAGACGCCCGTGGAGATCGCCGTCTCCAGGCGCGTCGGGATCACGAAGTCGGCGGATTTGCCGCTGCGGTTTTTCGTGAAGGGCAGCGGTTTTACTTCGCGTCCTCGATGGTGAGCTCCTCCGTGTCGCCGTCCGCGAGCATTTTTGCGGAGTCGTAGAAACCAGCCGTGGTCACGTGGAAAATGACTTCCTGTTTCCCCTTGTTCTCCCAGAACCAACCGTGAATCCCGGTGGTGGGAGCGATGAAGGAACCATACGACTCCACCTTGCCGACCTTGTCGTCCAGCTCGTAGCTCTCGTAGTAGTCAGGGTTTGGTTTTTGGTCGGGCTCACCGTGGAATTCGAACGTGAGCTTGCCGTTTGCCTTCCAGGAATACACCATGCTCGCGCCCTTCTGCATGTGATACTTTATCTCCACTCCCCGGCCCGGGCCCAATGACATGTCTTCGGAGTCCACTTTGTAGATCCTGGGTTGCGCCGTGTAGACTCCCGTCTGTACCGGCGCGGGCGCCGCCCGCCCCTTCGCGTTCGCGTCTCCCGCTTTCGCAATTCCCGTCAGCCCGAGTGCCGCGCCGGTTTTCAAAGGATCGACACCATATTCCGCCGGCAGCACCGTCATGAACAAAAGGAGCAGCGCAACGGCCAGCGCAATCCCGGTGGCCTTTGCGAGGGCTTTCTTTGAAGGCGCATTGATGTCTTGTAGATTTGTTTCTTCCATCGTCATTCCCTGTTGTGATTACGATTCAAAATAATATCCGGCGATCTGGTAGCCGACGAGCATAAAACCGACCGCCATCAAAGCAGTGTTGGTGGCGAAAGCGTGGCGGAGATATCCACTGCGTGTCCGCCAGTAGCTGAGCGCGATTAAAATGGCCGTGAGCGCAAGCACCTGGCCGATTTCTACACCGACATTGAAGCTGAGGATGTTGGTGACCAGCCCGTTCTTCGACAGATCCAGCTCTTGCAGCTTGGTCGCCAGGCCGAAGCCGTGGAACAAACCAAAGATCAGGACCGCAAGTTTGGTGTTGGGTTCGAAGCCGAGAAAGCGCCGGAAGCCGTCCATGTTGTCGAACGCCTTGTAGACCACCGACAGGCCGATGATCGCGTCGATCAAATACGGGTTTGCATGAATGCCGCCCAGAACCCCGGCCAGCAGGGTGATGCTGTGCCCAACCGTAAACAGGCTCACATACTGGACGATGTCTTTCAGCCGGTAGAGAAAGAAAATGACGCCTATGAGAAACGCCAGATGGTCATAACCCGTGAACATGTGTTTGGCGCCGAGGTAGGTGAAGGCGGCCACGGCGACACCCTGATTCGACTTCACAAACGAGGCGTCCCGCTTGGAGACGTTATGCGCCGCGACCGGCGCGGGGAACAACAATCCGAGGAGAACGATGGCGGCGGTGATCAGCAGCGCGGCGCGTGGGAGCATGGGACCCCTGTCTGGTCTCACGTCGAAGGAGTCCAGCAGGGGTAGTTTAGCAAGATTTGTTACCTTCAAAGTTCATGCTCAATCCGACCATCTTCCGCGAGTACGACATCCGCGGCGTCGCGGACACCGAACTCGCCAGCCCCGGCGTCGCCGAACTCGGCCGCGCTCTGGGAACCTTGCTGCAACGCAAGAGCGGGCGCAGGATCAACCTGGGGCGCGACTGCCGGCTCAGCTCGCCTCGTCTGCGCGACGCGCTTCTCGAGGGACTGGTCGCCTCCGGATGCGAGGTCACCGACATCGGCGTGGTTCCGACCCCTCTCCTGTATTTTTCGGCCGTGCACCTGGAGGCCGACGGCGCGGTGATGATCACGGGCAGCCACAATCCCATCGAGTTCAACGGATTCAAAACCGTCTGCGGCTCCGGCACCCTGCATGGCGAAACCATCCAGGACGTGCGGCGGCTGATCGAAGCGCGCGACTTCGCAAGCGGTCGCGGTTCGCATCACATGATGGACGTGATCCCCGCCTACCTGGACGAGGTCGCGCCGCAGTTCCACTTCGAGCGGCGCATCCGCGTCGCGTTCGACGCGGGCAACGGAACCGCGGGCCCAGTCATGCACCGCTTGCTACAGCGGCTGAACGTCGAGGCCACCGAGTTGTTCTTTCCGATGGACGGCCATTTTCCCAACCACCATCCCGATCCCACGGTTCTTGCCAATTTGAAAGACCTCCAGGATGCCGTAAAGGCGCGGCACGCCGACCTGGGCATCGCCTTCGACGGCGACGCGGACCGCATCGGCGCGGTGGATGAAAACGGAGAAGTGATTTACGGCGACATGCTGATGCTGATCTACGGCCGCGAGATCCTGACGCGCAAGCCCGGCGCCACTTTCATCGGAGAGGTGAAGTGCTCGCAGGTGCTCTACGACGAACTGAAACGCCTGGGCGGCAACCCGATCATGTATAAGACCGGCCACTCGCTGATCAAAGCGAAGATGAAGCAGGAGCACGCCCAGCTCGCCGGCGAAATGTCCGGACACATGTTTTTCGCGGACCGCTACCTGGGCTACGACGACGCGCTCTACGCCGCCTGCCGCCTGATCGAGATCGTCGCCGCCAGCGGGAAACCGCTCTCGGCGCAGCTCGCCGGGCTCCCGAAAATGGTTTCCACGCCCGAGATCCGCATCGACTGTCCGGACGAACTCAAATTCGCCGTGGTCGAGCGCGTGGCCGAGCGGTTCCGCAAAACTCACAAAGTCATCGACATCGACGGAGTGCGGGTGCTGTTCGATCAAGGATGGGGACTGCTCCGCGCGTCCAACACGCAACCGGTGCTGGTGATGCGCTTTGAGGCCGCGGATAAAAGCCTGCTCGAGAGCTATCGGCGCGAAGTCGAATCAACTCTCGAGCAGGTCAAGGAGAAGGCCTCAGTCTGAGAAGCCTCAAATTGACAGTCTGGAGGACCGTCCTCCGAAACGGCCCTCGTTTCCTACTAGAGAATGCCACATCAATTTAAGGAAGCCAATAGGTAACTCCCCTATTGTGACGGCATTCAGTACTAAAACTGGGATAGAACTTTCGGTTGGGTGGCGTATCGGCTCAGTTCCCGCCAAGCCACGTATCCAGCTATGGGAAATAGCGCCGCCATTAGAAACGCCGCGTTGTAGAGCTGGAGATCGAATAGCTTTCCCATGCCCGGCATCGCGACCGCCACTACCGCCGACCAGCTCCCCGCCCCCACTCCGGCGATCAATCCGGAGTGACGAGCGGAGAACGCGCTGGTTGCATACGCCACCGGGGCGATGATGAATCCGGAAGAAATGAACATCGCGAAAAACAGGATGGCCATGACTGCGGCAAAAGAGTCGATGTGCGGGATGGCCGCGAGCGGGAGGCTCAGCCACATCAGCCAGAAGAAGAGCCGCCGCACGGCGGGGATCGATCCGCCGGCGCGCGTGAAGCGGTCCGTGATCCAGCCCCAGAAGAAGTAGCCGATCTCCCAGCCGAGTGGAGGAATCCACAACACCTGTCCGATCTGTACTTGCGACTTGTGCTGCACGGCGCTGAGATAAAGTGCGGCTTGATAGAGCACGAAGCCGGTGGGAAACGCTCCCAGCCCGTAGGCCGCGATGTAGGCCCACAATCGCGGGTCGCTCCAGGTGGGTTCGGCGCCCGATGAGGATGCCTCGCTCGCGAGAGTCTGCTGCGCCAGGTCCGGGCGCCGGGCGAGTACGGCCCACAACAGAAGCCACGCGGCCCCCACGGCTCCGGTGAACCAGAAGGCGCCGCGCCATCCCCAGGCCGCTGCAACCGGAGTGACGATGATCGGCGTCAGGATCGCGCCCAAGGATCCGCCGCTGAAGGAAACGGCCGTGCCGCGCGCGCGATGTTCGGGCGGCAGCGTCTGCATTACTGTGCGGAGCCCGCCGGGAAATGTCGCGCCCTCGCCGAAACCCAGCATCGCGCGGGCCGCCGCGAAAATCTGGAATCCGGTGGCGAAAGCGTGCGAAACCGAGGCCAGCGTCCACAACGAGACCGCGGCCGTCATCCCCGCGCGCAGGCCGATCCGGTCCAGGATGCGGCCCCAGACCGGATTGCCCAGCATGTAGGCGACGGAAAACGCGGAGATGATGAGGCCGTACTGCTCTCCGGAGAGATGAGTGTCGCGCAGAATCGTCGGCGCCAGCAGCGCCAGAGTGTTGCGGTCGATATAGCTGATCATCGAGACCAGCGTCATCGAGAGAGCGGGGAGCCAGCGCACCGTTCACACGCTCCGGAACGCGAGCACCGCGTTGAGCCCGCCGAAAGCGAACGAGTTCGAGAGCGCCCATTCGACCCGGGCAGCGCGGGCGGCGTTGGGCACCACGTCGAGGTCGCAGGCCGGGTCGGGCTGAGTGAAGTTCGCGGTGGGAGGAATCACACCCTCGCGCAACGCGAGCAGCGTGGCGACGGCTTCGAGCGCTCCCGCGGCGCCCAGCGCGTGCCCGTGCATCGATTTGGTCGAGCTGACCATCAGCTTCGCCGCATGCGCGCCGAACACGGAGCGGATAGCTTCCACTTCGGTCGCGTCGTTGGCCAGCGTGCCGGTGCCGTGAGCGTTGATGTACCCGAAGGCCTCCGGCGCAGCGCCTGCATCGGCCAGCGCGGCGCGAATCGCCCGCGCGGCCCCGGCGGAGGAAGGCTGGGTGACGTGGTGCGCATCCGAGGACATGCCGAATCCCGCAATCTCGCCCCAGATCCGCGCGCCGCGAGCCCTGGCGCACTCGAGCGGCTCGAGTACCAGCATGGCCGCGCCCTCGCCCAGAATCAGCCCGCGCCGGTCGCAGGAGAACGGACGGCAGGTATCGGGCGAGACGACGCGCATCGCCTCCCACGCTTTCAGGAATCCGAGCGAAAACGGCGCCTCGCTGCCGCCCGCGATCGCGACCTCCGCCACGCCGTCGCGCACCATCCAGAAAGCCTGGCCGATCGCGTGATTCGACGACGAGCAGGCCGTCGACACCGTGTACACGGGTCCGGTGACGCCGAACTCGAGCGAGATGCGGCTCGCCGCGGCGTTCGACATGACGCGCGGAATGGTCAGCGGATGGATGCGCGGGCTGTTTCGCCTGTACAGATTGCGGAACTGCTCGTCTTCCGAGGTCTGGCCGCCGGCCGAGGTGCCGGTGACGATGGCCGCGCGCTCGCCCAGCTCCGGCGTGAACTCGATCGCGGAATCGGCCACGGCCTGCCGCGCGGCGATCAAAGCAAATTGTGCAAAGCGATCGAGAAGGTCCGTCTCCTTGCCGTCGAGGTGGTCGCAGGGCCTGAAATCGGGCACTTCGGCGCCATTGGCGAACTTGAGCGCACCTTCCGGAACCAGCGTCATGGGGCCGATGGCGCTCGCGCCCCGCGTCAGTCCCTCCCAGAATGCGTCGCGGGTGCAGCCAAGCGGTGAGATCACGCCGAGGCCGGTGACCACGACTCGCCGCGTCATTGAGCTACTTTGGGAGCCGCCTTGGCGGCAAGCAGCTTCTCGATGCCCTCGACCATCTCCCGCACCGAGCGGATGGATCGCGTAGCGTCGTCGGGAATGTCCAGGTCGAACTCGCTTTCGAGCGCGAACAGAATGTTGATTCCGTCCAGCGAATCGATCTTGAGCTCCTCGAACGTCTTGTCGATGGTGACCGACTCGGGGGGAATCTTCTGTGTGGTGGCGATGACGTTCGTCACGCGGGCGATCAGTTCGTCGGACATAGAATCCGGCTTACGGTTTCAAAACCGAAGCCGCGCTCCTTGAGTGAGGGAATGACGGACTCGACCGCTTCGAGCGTGGCGCGGACATCGGGCGACCGCTCCAGTCTCCGGCCGTCGTGCAGGCACACGATGGCTCCGTTGGCGGCCCTGTCGAGCAGACGGCGCGCGACGCGCGACGCCGGCCAGCGCCAGTCGCGTCCCATGACCGTCCACATGACGCCGGTCAGATGCAGTCGCCGCTGGGCCATACGCAGCCCGAACCAGCGCACGCCGTAGGGTGCGCGGAACCACCGGGGTGTGGCTCCGGTAGTGAGGTGAATGGACTCCTGCGCCACCGCCAGTTCGCCGTAGATAAATTCCGGGGAGTGAAAGTCGAGACGCGGGTGCGAATCGGTGTGGTTGCCGATCTCGTGTCCGGCCGAGGCGACCGCGCGCGCGATCGACGGCAGGCGGCGCGTGTTGCGCCCGCACATGAAGAACGTGGCGTGCACCTGGTTGCGGGCCAGGATCTCGAGCAGCGCGGGCGTGGATTCGCTGGGGCCGTCGTCGAAGGTCAGCGCGATCGCGGTCCGCTTCCGGTCCCCGTGGTATACCGAGGGTCCGAACAATGCCGAGGAGCGGCCGCGGACGGCGTAGCCCATGAATCCGGCTGCCGCCAGGGCTCCCACCGCTGTTCCGGCCAGGCTGCTATCGACCATGGTATCCATGATAGCGGCCGGGAGGAACCTAGTCTTGCGCGGCTCCGCTATGGATGGCGATGCAGCACGTGCGTGGCGATGTTCGGCCAGAACTCGCGGAAGACATGCGTGACAGCGTCGCGCATCAAGGCGTATCCAAACTTGGAGGCGAGTGCACCGAGGGTCCGGTCGTGGCTGGGATAATAGGCCGTCGAGATGCCTTGCGCCATCGCGCGGCCCAGGACCTCGGAGGCGTTGAAACTTTTGTGTCCGTGGTAGTCCGGCGTGATGAGAACGCGGGAGGCTGCGTAAACACCCCGCTTCCAGAACCGGCCCTCGCCCATCGCATAATAACGTTCGTCCTGATGAAAGATGGTGGGCAAGGCAAACAGGACCAGATAATTGCCGTCAGTCTTATCGAGGAAACCCCGCCAGTAATATCTCCCGTATCCGGCTATGCCGTCCCCCAGTTGCGGGTGCTTATTCCCTCCCTCCGCTATCAACGAGGTGAGGCCCACGAAGATGACCGCCGAGTAGTCGAAGCTGTTCTGGGTGGCGATCTTGAAAGCCTGCTTGGGAGTGGAGGCGGCGGGATCGCCCCGGCGCTCACTGCGCGGAAGTTGGGCATGACGCCGAGGATCCGTTTGGGTTGCTGCTTGGAGACCGGAGTTGCGGACGGCGCGGCCAGTGCGATCGGAGCGCCCGCCCGGTCCGAAGCGGCAGAGGACTGGTTCTGATCGCTGGATTGCCCCAGCGAGGCGAAGCCGCCCGTCCGCAGCGCCAGCGGATAGCCGAAGAAATCCTGGCCCCAAGCCGCCGAAGCGCACGCGAGCAGAAATATAGCGATGAAAAAATGTCTTAACAAAACCATAATTCAATTGTTATTTCGCGGACGCTCGAACTTCTGATTGATGTACTCTCCCGCTTCTTCGAGAGCTCCCTGCGTGTTGTCCTTGGTCCGCACGGCCTGCCGGTATTCGTTCACGGCGCGCTCCCGCTGATCCGTGATATCGAAAATCTTGCCCAGGTTGATGTGCGACCAGACCTCGGTCCACTTGGGTTCGAGATCGCCGGAGAGCGCCTCGCGAAATTCGTTGGCGGCCGACTGGTAGTTGTTCTGCAAGAAGAACAGCTCTCCCACGCGATAATGAGCGAGCGAGCTGTTCCGGGTCACGTCGATGGCCTTCTGGTACTCCTTCAGCGCGTCGGAGAACTCGCTCACTTCGGCGAACTGTTCGCCGCGGCGGATCGCCACCGCGACGCGCATCGGATTGTCGAAGCGCAGCACCTGCCCCTTCGGATCGAGCACGACGTTCTTGGGCTTGCCGAAGGTCTCCACGACGAACTCCGAGGAAGTCCCCACCACTTCCACGCTCTTCTCTTCCGGGTTGCCCTCGGTCTCGACGCGCAGTTGCACTGGCATGCGGAAGGTGTCCAGATCCTGCGCGATCTTGCCCACCACGCGGAAGCCCTTCTGGGTGCGGAAGACCGTATACTCCATCTTGAATTCGGGCGCGCCGCTCGATTCGATCCATTGCAGGAAGAAGCCCTGGAGGCTCTGCCCGTAGAATTCCTCGGCCACCTTGCGGAAATCGTCCGTAGTGGCGGATTTCCAGGCGAAGCGCTCCGGGAACGCCTTCAGCACTTTGAAAAAATTGTCCTCGCCGATCACGAACCGTAGCATATGCAGAACGGCCGCGCCCTTGCCGGCGGTGGCGGCCCAGAACTCAGGCGAATAATCTTCCAGGCGGGCGCTCTGGATCAGCGGAGGCTGCTCCACCGTGAGCGCTTCGATGTAAGTGCTGTGAACTTCGCCATCGAGCGCGGAAGGTCCGTTCACGTGCTCCTGGTAGAGGAACTCCGCGTAGCGGGCCAGTCCATTCTCCAGCCACAAATGATTGCGCGTGGCGGGCGAAACCATCGTGCCCCACCACTGCCGCGCCACCTGGTTGGCCACCAGCTTCAAGTTCACCTGCTTGCCGATGGCGCGCGGCGATAGAAAGATCAGGCCCGGCGCCGAGTAACCGTTGGGCGTGCCGTCCTCGGTCTCGATCACGGTCAGGTTCTTCTTCGGCGGCAGGCCGTAGAGGCTGCTGAGATACTCCATCGCGCGGCCGATTTCCTCGCCGTAGGCGCCCGCCATGTCGTCCGCGGCGCGCACATAGAAAAACGTGGTGACGCCGCCCGAGGAGATCGACTTGGGCTCCCCCCGCACTACCGCGAGACTGCCGGGGAAGGACGGCTGCGTGAATTTGTACCGAACCGCCGTCATGCCGTCCGCCGCCTTCTCGGCGCTATCGATGCCGCTGGCGACAACCTTGTAACCCGCCGGCACCGTGACTTTCATATCGGAGGTGAAGCGGTCCGCGGTGTAATCGTTCACCGGGAACCAGCGCGCCGGATACATCAGGTAGGCGACCTCGGGATGGATGGCCGCGAACTTGATGCCGAACACGGGCGACTCTTCGCCGCCGGTGAGCTTGCCATCATAGACGAATGTCAGCGAGGAGGCCTGACCGCGGCGCAACGTCTGCGGCAGCGTGAGGCGCACGCTCATGTCCTGCTGCAGGCGCGATGCCTGCACTTCGCGTCCGTCCTCGCCTGTGACCTTGCTCAGGTTCAGCGCGTTGTTGAGCTCGAAGGAAACCGTCGATGTATCGTCGAGCGGAATGAAGGTAACCTGGGCGGTGGCGGCGAGCGTCTGCGACTGCGGATCGATCTTCGCGTCGATCACATAATTCTGGACGTCGATACGATTGCGCGCCTGCTGCCGGTCCTGTGCGAGCGCAACACAAGCGAGCGCAACGAATGCCAGATTGGGCAGCCAAACCACTTTACCCCGCATGAACCGTTTCCTCATTCGAAACTTTCTCGATCCACTCCGCCGCGGTCTCCATCGGATCGCGCGCGCTCGCGAGCTTCGCCGCGACCTCCGCCAGATCGGCCCGCATGGTCTGCCGCGCTCCGCCGTCCTCCAGCAGCCGGATGGCTTCGGCCGCAATCGTCTCTCCGCGCATCTCGCCCTGGATCAACTCCGGCACGATCCGCCGGCCGGCTACCAGGTTGACCATCGACAGAAAGGGCGCCTGAACCAACCATCGCCCCAATATCCAACTTAACGCGTTTACGCGATAAAAGGTCACCATGGGGACCCCGAGCAGCGCCGCCTCCACGGTGACGGTGCCGCTGGCCGCCAGGGCCACCTCCGCCTGCGCCAGCGCATCCCAGGTAGAACCTTCTATCACTTGGATGGCGGCGGCGCGAATCCGTTCCCAAAAACTTGCCTTCTCGGCCTCAAATCCAGGCGGAAGCGCCATCACGAATGTTACTTTCTGGCGCTCGGCGATCCGCCGGGCGGCGTCGAGCAGTTCCGGTACGTGCCGCGCCACCTCGCCATGGCGGCTGCCCGGAAGCAGCACCACGATGCGGCCGCCGGCCGGGATGTTGAATTTCGCACAGAACTCGGCCCGCCCGAGCGACGGTTTCACGATTCGGGCCAGCGGATGACCGATGTAGGTGGCCGCAACGCCGTGGCGCTTGAAAAATTCCTCCTCGAAGGGAAAGATACAGAGAAGACGGTCGATGCTGGCCCGCATAGTACGCACGCGGCCCTGCCGCCACGCCCACGCCTGGGGCGCGATCAGGTAGACCACCGGCACGCCATGGCGGCGGAGCTGCCTGGCCAGGCGCAGGTGGAAGTCCGGCGAGTCGGTGAGCACGGCGACGTCCGGCCGTTCGGTCGGGATCGCGCGCACCAGCTTGCGGTACTCGCGGTAGATGCGGGGGATGTGCGCCACCACCTCGACAATCCCCACGACAGCGAGGGAGCGCGCGTCGACGATGGCTCTCACGCCGGCGGCCTGCATCCGCGGCCCGGCGCATCCGAAGAATTCGGTATCGGGGCGGGCGGCGCGCAACGCTTCCACCACGCGCGAGGCGTACAGATCGCCCGAGGCTTCACCGGCGGAGATGAGAACGCGCACCAGCCACCAGTCTATTATCACGTGCGGGACTGCCGCGCCGTTCCAAGTTAATGGCGCGGGTGAGTTGTCAAGTATTTCACTCTACTTGCGGCGGGCGATGTTGATCTCGCTGCACGCCGCCATCACGTCGATGAACTTCTGGTAGCCCCCCTGGCCGACGACGAAGGGATTCGGCGCGCCTTTCTTCCGCTCCTTGAGCTTGGCCAGCTTGTCGGTGAAACCGTCCATCAGCGGGTGATTCTGAATCTCCACGTCGACCTTCGCCTTCTTGGTTTCTTCCTTGAAGTGCGCCACCGATTTCACGTATTGCGCCAATCCTTCGTCTGAAATCGGCCCCGGAGTCAGAATCGTTCCTCCGTAGATGGCGGCGATGTGGGTCTTGCCCTCGTCTTTCACGGGAAAAATAAAACCCATCGCGCCGGGCGTGTGTCCGGGGACCGCAAAAGGCATCACCTTCACGTCTCCCAAGACGATGGGCTGCCCTTCCGTGATGACCATGTCGTGTTTGGGCAGCACCGGCGGCGGTCCCTTCGGCGGCCCTTTCTTGCCCTGCGCCGCGGGCGGGTTCTCCATCAGGTTCCAGTCCGCCGCGGAGATATAGATGTGCGCGCCGTAATGCTCCTGCAAATACGGCGAGCCGCCAAAATGATCGGCGTGGCCGTGGGCGACGATGACGGTCTTGAGCTTCGCCGGATCGAGGCCGAGCTTCTGAAATCCGGGCAGAAGCTGCGACTCGACCTGGTTGGCGCCCAGCGCGTCGATCATCATGAGTCCGTCGGAGGTAGTCATCACGTACGCCACCGTGCCGGCGTTGCCGATCGCGTAGAGGTTATCGAAGATCTTGGTCGGCTCGATCACGGGATCGTTCGCGCTGTTGGCGCGCGGAGCCTCGCAGAAAAAGTGCTCCTCGCCGGCCCACTCGGCGCCAGCGGTCTTCTTGGCCTTTTCGATCATCGCCAGCACCTGGGGGGAGTCGGACTTGGCGTCCGGCGCTTGCGCGGCGAGGAAACCCGCCGTCGCGAGAACACAAACGATTTTCTTCGGCATAGTCTCCATTCTAGAACGAATACTTCAGTGCGAGCTGGATCAGGCGCGGCGAAACCGAGGTTTGGTTGATCACGCCGAACAAAGCGCCGCTCGTGTACAGCGTGTTGTTGTTTTGCTGGACATCGGCCGACCCGGAGACGCCATTCGTCGGTATCCCGAATTGCGCGTGATTGAAAAAATTGAAAAACTCGGCGCGGAGCTGGATGGACTGCCGCTCGCTGATCCTGGTGAGCTTGGTCACCTGGAAGTCGAAGTTCAACTGATGCGGGCCGCGGACGATGCCCACGCCGCTGTTGCCGAAATCGAACGACCCGTCGCTTCCGAGCACCGGCGGCAGACACAACGCCGACGCATTGAAGAACCGCGGCGCGGTTGCATTGCTCGCGCTGCCCAGCCGGTCTTTCACGTTTCCCGAAGTTTCGATATCGCCGTAGGTCTTCCCCGGGCACATTTGCGCACGGCTCATACCTTGTTCGAAAGTACCGCTCCCCGGCGTTCCCCACGCGCTTCCAGCGCGATTGTCGAACAGCGTGAGCGGGTTGCCGCTCTGGATGGTGGTGAGGCCGCTGACCGCCCATCCTTCCACGGCCTTGCCCACCGCCCGGTTGCTCTTGAACGGAAGCTCGTACTGATAGTTCACAACAAAACGGTGCGGCCGGCTGTAGGGTGTCTGCCCGTACTGTTGCCACATATCCGTGGCGTAGTTGATGTTGGCCGCATAAAAGCCGACGTTGGACAGGTTCTTGCTGAAAGTGTAAGCGCCCTGGAAGGAGAACCCGTGCGAAAACTGCTTCCGGACCGTAGTCTGGAGGCTGTTGTAACTGTAGACGCCGTCGAATGCGTTTTGCTGCAAGCCATTGGGCTGGAATCCCAGGTAGGGAGTGCGCCCGGCCGCGTTCTGCGCCGTGTTGGCAGTGAACCCGTTAATCGGGTTCGACGGGCTGGCCAGCTTCGCTGTGTTGATGTTGTGGTTGTAGTCGGCGATGTTGATGCCGCTCGATCCCACAAACGCCGCCTCCAGCACGTAGGTGGGCAGGAACTCGTACTGGAAGCCCAGGTTGTATTGACGAACCAGGGGCGTGTGCAGGCGGTCATAGAAGGGAGAGTTGAAGTTTGAGCCCGTCAGGTTCTGGAAATTGAAATACCGGGGCGCGAACGCCAAGGGGCGGTCCTGGAAGGGGCTTTGCAGGCTGGCGATGTCGTTTTGTATGCCCGTGGTATCCGCGTACGGTTTGCCCTCCTGCACGGCGTGAACCATGCGGTTGATGCCGATCCGGTCATAAAACAAGCCCGCGCCTCCGCGCACCACCAACCGCCCGTTGCTCCGCGGCTGCCAGGCAAAACCGACGCGCGGAGCGAAATTGCTCAGCGGAACGCCGTTCTCGCTGGTGAACAGGCCGTCGAACTTCCGCACCCCTGGGGGCAGTGGACCGTGGGCCGCCGGATCGTAGTTGTTCGGCACCACGTAACCGATATAGGCTTTGGGATCCGTCGTAGAGGGCGCGCTCGGAGGAATCGGAACCGATCGCAAATCGCTGGCCCAGAGGTTGGTCAAGTTGCCATACTTGTCGGAAAGCACGCCGTCGTACTCCCATCGGACACCCAGGTTGAGGGTCAACCGGCTGTTCACCTTCCAGTCGTCCTGGAAAAACGCGTTCATGTTTCGCAGTTGATAGTTGTGGATAATGCCCTGCACCACGCTGCGCACGCAGAACAGACACGTGGAAAAGTTGCTGAGCGGCGAGCCGTTGGTGAGTCCGGGATTGGTCACGCTGCAGGCCGTATCGGATGCAGAGCAGCCCGCGCGGCCGATCAGGAAATCGGCAAACGAGGGCATGACTAGCATGCCGCGGCCCAAGCCGCTGTGATGCAGCGGATAGCGGATGTTTTCGTACTCGAAACCGGCTCGCAGTGTGTGCGCTCCCCTGGTCCAGGAAAGCTGGTCGGCATACTGGGTCTGGGTCGTGGGCGCGAACGAAGGGGACAGGCCGCCGCCGATGTTGAACGCCCCGCCGATCTGTATCACGGGGGGCTGCGTATAGCTACCGAGCGTGGTTCCGCCGCAGCAATGAATGTCGATCAGGGGCTTGATGCCCACTTCTTGCGGGGTGTAGGGCAGTACGTCGGACCCATCCTGAATCACGCGCTGGAACGACACGCGCGCCTGGTTGACCGTGGTACTGGAAACCAGCCATGTATCCCTTAGGACTGCCGACGTATTTCCGCGGTGGTCGGTCTGGATACGCCCAGGGAGTTGGCCTTGAAGCTGGTACACCTGTGGGTCGTCCGAAAACATGTACTTCATGGCCAAGGTGTGCTTGGCCGTCGCCACCCAATCGACGTTGGCCAGGTATTGGTCCTCGGTGAACTTGGCGGGAATAGAGAAGAACCGCTGGGCCGTTCCGCTGGTGCCGGACCCAGGGATGTAGTAGCTCCCGCTGGGCAGTTTTACGTTCAGGAGCGCGATGGCCACCGGGTTGATGTTGGAGCCATCGCAGCTAATCGGCATTCCCCGGGTGGGCCTGAAGCCGCACATCGCTGCGCCCAGCTCCTGCCGGAACGTGGCGCGCGACCGATCGCCGCCGGGCACCGGGAATACCGTCGCGCTGGTAAAACCCTGGGGCGCGACTCCGTTCCGCTGCCGGGTGCCCTGGTAGCTGCCAAAAAAGAATATCTTGTCCTTCTTGAGCGGACCGCCGAGAGTGCCGCCGAACTGGTTCTGCTTCAGCGGCTGCTTGGTGGTCCGGCTGAGAGGGTTGTCCCGGTTGTAGAAAAAGTCGTTGGCGTTGAGCGCCTCGTTCCGGAGGAACTCGAACAGGGCTCCGTGGATCGCGTTGGTGCCGGACTTGGTGACCAGGTTCACATTGGCGCCGGGATTCCGCCCGTAGCTCGCGTCGTAGGTGGAGGTCTGGATCTTGAACTCCTGAACCGCGTCCGGATTGGGGATGGCGATGCCCGTGTAGAGACCCTCGTCCCTGCCGAAGCCGTTGCCAGCGGCGTTATCGATGGGCACGCCGTCCATCTGGTAATTATTCTTCTCCGGAGCGGCGCCATTGACGCTCATATTCGCCGTGCCCCGCCCAAAGGCGGCGCCATTGTTCACGTCGGTGGCGACACCGGCCGACATGCCCAGCATTTGGGTAAAGTTCCGGCTGGACAGAGGCAGCGCGGTCATCGTGCTGGCCGCGACCGTCGTTCCCAGCGTGGAGCTCGCGGTCTGTATGGTTTCGGTCGAGGCCTCGACCGTGACCTGGTCGGTCTGCGAGCCGACCTCCAGACTGCGATTGACAACCAGAGTGTCCTCCACGTTGAGCGTGATCGAGGCGACCTCGGCGGTCTTGAATCCTGTGACGCTAAACCTCACGCGGTAGGCGCCGGGTTCGAGCAGATTGAACCTGTAGATGCCATCCGCGCCTGTGATTGCCGTACGCGTCTGGTTGGTCCCGGCATTGGTTGACGTGACCGTAACGTTCGGAACTACGGCGCCGCTCGCGTCCGTGACGGTTCCGGTAATCGCGCCCGTTCCGGCCGATTGAGCGAGCAGGGACCCAACTCCCATCGCCAATAATGCGGCCACACGAAGCAGTCTCTTGTATGTCATAATTTTCACCCCTCTCTGTCGAGCCCCTGGCGACCCACGCGCCGGTTGTTTAGTGTATGATACCTGCTTGGCACTGTCAACGCGGTGCCACTTAGACTGGAGGCGTATGTCTAGACAATCACTTTTTCTCCTCATCATGGCAACGGTTCTCTGCTCCGTGCTTTTCGCACAGGGCCAGCCGGCGCTGCCCGAAGGCAATGGCAAGAACATTGTCCAGTCCGCGTGCGCGGAGTGCCATTCGCTCGATCTGATCAGCCGCGGCGGCCACACCCGCGAGGAGTGGCAAGTGGTGATGGATCAGATGATGGCTGACGGCGCCAAGGTAACTAAGGATCAGGTGCCCACGGTGATGGACTATCTGGTGAAGAACTTCCCCGGCAAGCCCAAGCCGGAAGCGGTGGTCATCCCCGGCCCAGCCAAGGTCAACTTTAAGGAGTGGACCGTGCCCACGCCCGGCTCGCGGCCCCACGATCCGCTCTCAACTCCGGACGGCTACCTCTGGTACACCGGCCACATGGCCAGCGTGCTGGGGCGCCTGGACGTCAAGACCGGCACGTTCAAGGAGTTTCATCCAAAGACCCCTAATTCCGGGCCTCATGGCCTGACCGTCGACAAGGCCGGAAAGATCTGGTACACGGGGAACTTCAAGGGCTACATTGGCAAACTCGATCCGGAGACTGGCGAGTTCACCGAATACAAACTGCCGCCGGCGGCCCGCGATCCGCATACGCCGATCTTCGACCAGAAGGGCACGCTGTGGTTCAGCGTGCAGGGCGCCAACATGGTGGGGCGGCTGGTGCCTTCGACAGGCGAAATAAAAATGGCCACATCGCCGACGCCGAAGTCGAACCCTTACGGAATGGTCGTCACCAGCAAAGGCGTCCCCATCTTCTGCGAGTTCGGCGCGCCCAAGATCGCCAGCATCGATCCCAACACCATGGAGATTCACGAGTGGGTGCTGCCCCACGAGGACTCCCGTCCGCGGCGCATCGCCATCGACGCGCAAGACAACATCTGGTACGCGGACTACTCGCGCGGCTATCTCGGCAAGCTGGATATCGCGACCGGCAAGGTCAGCGAGTGGCCTTCTCCCAGCGGACCCAGAGTTCAGCCTTACGGAATCACGTTTCTGAGCGGTAAGATCTGGTACGTGGAGTCCAACGCCTCGCCGAATACGCTGGTGCGGTTCGACCCCCAGACCGAGAAATTCCAGACCTGGAAGATCCCGGGCGGCGGCGGCGTGGTGCGCAACATGATGACCACCAAGGAAGGCAACCTGGTGATGGCCGAGAGCGGCGTCAATAAGGTCGCCTACGTCGAAGTGAGCAACAACTAAATTTATGCGCCGAATCTTTCCAGTTCTCGTGATGCTGGGCCTGGCCGCGCTTCCGCAAGCCGTGGCCCAGCAGCAGCCCCTTTTCCAAGCCGGTAAGCCGGTGTACGTGGTGATCCATGTGGATATCGCGCCGGGCCCGGGCGGCCTGGGGGAGCCCACCAAGATCTTGCAGGAATTCGCCGCCGACAGCAAGAAGGACCCGGGGTGCACGCGCTTCGAGATTTTCCAGCAGGATCGCCGGAATCACTTCACCATCGTCGAGTCCTGGCAGACGCGGGAGGCCTTTGACGCGCACACCGCCGCCGAGCACACCAAACGCTTCCGGGAGAAGATCAACCCCAGTCTCGGCAGCCCGTTCGACGAACGGCTGCACAGCTTGCTGCAATAGGCTCGCGGGTCCGGAGGGTCAAGTGAACCCGAGACACTCCGCTCTGGTCCGCGTCACTCACTGGGTCCACACGCTCGGCTTCTTCGCGCTTCTGGTGAGCGGAGCGGCGATTCTCATTGCCCATCCGCGCCTCTACTGGGGCGAAACCGGGGCGGCCGGGAGCCCCGCGTGGCTCGAACTGCCGCTGCCCCTGAACATGGACCAATCCGGCTGGGGCAGAAGTCTCCATTTTCTGGGCGCCTGGGTGTGCGTGCTGAATGGAGCGGTCTACGCCGCGTCCGGGCTGGCGAGGCGTCACTTCAGCGGCGGGATGCAACAGACCTATGGCGTTCTCCAGCGGCTGGCGTACCGGGGCGTGGTGTTCGTGCTGTTTCCGTCGATCACCGTCACCGGACTCGCCATGTCTCCAGCGATAGGGGCCGCGGCGCCCGCGATCGTGGGAGCCCTCGGAGGCCATCAGTCGGCGCGGACGGTCCATTTCTTCGCGGCGAATCTCCTGGTGCTGTTCCTGATCGGCCACGTTACCATGGTGGTTGTGAGCGGATTCAGCGACAGGATGCGGGCCATGATCGCAGGGGAGCACGCATGAAACTCACCCGGCGCGGGATGGTCGCGGGCGCGCTGACGGCGGCCGCTTCGGGATCGGCCGTCTCGCTCGCCAGGCGCTACGGTCTGGTGCCTCCGGATCATGGCGGCCTGTTCGGGGTGGGAGAAACGCTGACCTACGCCGCCCAGCGCGTGCTGCTGCATCGCCAACCGCTCGCGCGCGAATTCCGCCGGGATCAGATTTCGACGAATTTTCCGGCGATCAACACGGTTTTGCCGCAGGACATCGACTACCTGCGGCAGATGGCCGGCGGCTTTGACGAGTGGAAGCTCGACGTCGGCGGGTTGGTCGAGCGCCCGTCCGAGTTTTCTTTGGAGGAGCTGAGGCGCTTCCCTTCGCGCACACAGATCACCGAACACGTCTGCGAGCAAGGCTGGTCGGCGATCGCGGAGTGGACCGGCGTTCCGCTTTCGCTCGTGCTGACGGCCGCCGGGATTCGGCCCGAGGCGAAATACGTGATGTTCTACAGCGTCGACGGATGGTGGGACAGCCTGGACATGGCCGACGCGTGGCATCCGCAAACTTTGCTGGCCTACGGGATGAACGGCGAGGACCTTCCGGTGCCTCACGGCGCGCCCGTGCGTCTGCGCGTCGAGCGCCAGCTTGGCTACAAGAACCTGAAGTACCTATCGGGCTTCACCGTGATCGACAGCGTGCAGGGTTGGGGAAAAGGCCAGGGAGCCGAGGGCGCTGAGCACGGCTACTCGTGGTACGCGGGGATTTGAAGAAGGCTTTCAGCGGTCAGCGATCAGCGTTCAGGATTTTGAGAGAATTGACGAAGGGAATCCGCATGAACTCAACGACGCCCTCGATCTTCGATCTGAGCCCCTCGGAGAAGCTCCAGCTCGTACAAGATTTGTGGGATGAGCTTGCAGCCACGCCCGATGCCGTACCGGTCTACGACTGGCAAAAGCAGGAGCTGGCGAGGAGAAAGGCGAATCTCCTGAAGAATCCGGCCTCCGGACTCGCGTGGGAAGAAGTGAAACGCAGGGTCCGCAGCCGCTATGGCCGCTGAACTGATCCTAGCCCCCGCAGCCGAACAAGACATCGCGGAAGCTTACGCCTGGTACGAGAGCCGGCGGGTCGGTCTCGGAGAGGAGTTTTTGAGTTCTGTCGACGCGTGCATTGAAACCATCCGCCGCGCGCCGGAGATGTACTCAGTTATTCACGAGACCTATCGTCGCGCGCTGGTGCGGCGCTTTCCTTACGCGGTTATTTATGAACATGCAGACGGATCTGTTACCGTGTATTCGGTATTCCACACCGCCCGCGACCCCGGCAAATGGCGTCAGCGTCTGCCCTGAGGCTGTGCTCGAAGCCGAGCGAAGTTTATCTGTCCGCGACGGGGTGTTATCACTCTTGCTATCCGAATCCTGACGAGCGGGAAATTTTTGTTGCCTCGAGCGCCGCAAGTGGAGCGCTGACGCTTACCCTTTCTCCTTGTCCTCGTAGCTCACGTTAATTCCGTTTCCAACGTCACCGCTTTTCCAGAGGAAGTTTAGCTGATTTGAGCAGGCACGGTTTTTGTGAGAGACACGCAGGTGCGCCGGTCGATAAAGGGCGGTTTCAAGCAGAGAACCGTGTCGTTCATTTGCCGGAGCTGTCATGGCCAGCAGAAAGCGAAATCCATGTATGTGACACAGGGCGCCTATGACCTTCTGGGCGTGGATGAGTGGCGCGAACGCAAGACAGGAACAACCATCTGGTGGTTCAGTCAGCATCCCGTAGGTGTAATCCCCTCTGCCGGGCTGCGGCTGCTTCGGTAGCGGTTGTCACCCCCGCCTTGCCGCGGGAGCAGCATCGAGCGCTGGGGTGCTGGAAAGGGCCAGGGCCGGCTCCTTGGCTGCCGCGAAAACGAATCGTCCGGCGATGGCGGCGGCTCCCAGCGCGGCGATGGCCATCACGAACGCCGCCTCATATCCGAATCTGTTGGCGATCAGTCCGGCGGAGAATGAGCTGGTGCCCACGAACAGATCGTAGAAGGCGCTCAGCACGCTGACCGTGGACCCGCGCTCGCCGTCGGGAGTCCGGCGCAACACTGTAGACGCAACTGAGGACCACGGGAACGAGAATCCGAACCCCAGCAGCACCGCTCCGAGGATGGCGCCTGACCACGCGGGTCCGGTGGCGAGGATGCCTAGACCCAGCGCCATGCCCACCAGGCCGCTGTAGAAGGTGATCCGGGGATGGATGCGGTCCGGCAAGCCGCCCAGGAAAAAGCGCGACGTCAGGACCATCGCGGCGTAGGTGGAGAACGCCACCGGGCCGGCATGGCTGCGCCGGGCCAGGTGCAGGATGAGAAAGCCTGTGATGACAGGGTAATGGACGTTGACGAGCCCGACCGTGACCCCCGCGGACACCAGCGAGCGCCGCAGCCAGCCGCGCCGGCGCGGGTGAGCCGCCGGCTTGTAATCCTCATCGACACGCGTCAGCAGCGCGATCGCGGTGAGCGCCAAAACGATCTGGAAACGCGCGGCGTGCTCAAAGGAGCCAAGCATCTGGCCGATCATGGGTCCGGCCGCCATGCCGCCCCAGATGCCGCTGCTCAGGTACCCTAGCGCCCGAGCGCTGCGGTGCAACCCGGCGACCTCCACCGCCCAGGCCGCCGCGCCTGTATACAGGCAGGCTTCGCCGATGCCTTGCAGGGCGCGTCCCAAGTAGATGCCGCCGAGGCCCCAGGGCAACAGGTACGCGACGCCGGCGAGCGTGCAACTGCCCAGGCCAGTGAGGAAGGCGCGCTTGCGGCCTTTGCGGTCGGCCAGGCGTCCCGCGAACAGGCGGCTGCACAAGGCGACCACGGAGAACGTCCCGATGACAAACCCGACGGTGCGGTCCGATCCCCCCAGGTCGTTGCGGACGTGGGGCGCCAGGGCCGGCAGAACGGTGCCGAAGCCCAGGAAGCCAAGAAAAGTTGCCGCGATCAGGCACCAAAAGCGCCCAGGCAGCGATGTGGATAACCCCAATTTTCATAATCGCACGAACGCGCATCGCTGGTGTATACTCTTCATTGCTATGAGAAGTATTTCGATTGGATTCTCGCTGGCATTCCTCGGGATACCGTTGGCGGCGCAGTGGCTCCACTATCCCACACAAGGCATTCCGCGCACCCAGGACGGCAAGCCGAACCTGTCGGCGCCCGCTCCCAAGACGCCCGACGGCAAGCCCGATTTTTCAGGGATGTGGCAGGTGCCCGTTCCCAAATACCTGGACAATCTCGCTGCCGATGGGGTCGAGGTGCCGATGCTGCCTTGGGCGGCGAATCTCTACAAGGAGCGCCAGGAGAATAATCGCAAGGACCGGCCGGGGAACTACTGCCTGCCCCACAGCGTGACCGATTACGACGCGCACTTCACGCCCAGGAAAGTGCTTCAGATGCCCGGGCTCGTAACGATGCTTTTTGAGAGCCATCACATCTATCGCCAGATTTTCACGGATGGGCGGTCCCTGCCGGAACAGCGCGAGCCGGCCTGGTTCGGCTATTCGGTGGGCAAATGGGAAGGGGACGCTCTGGTGGCCGAAACGGTGGGGCTGAACGAAAAGACGTGGCTCGACGACGGCGGCCATCCGCACAGCGACGCGATGCGCCTGACCGAGCGCTTCCGGCGCCCCGATTTCGGGCACATGCAGGTGCAGTTGACCATCGACGATCCGAAAACTTACTCGAAGCCGTGGACCGTTTCGATCCCCTGGGTATACGTGGCCGACACCGAGCTGCTGGACTGGGTGTGCGAGAACGAGAAGGACGCTGCGCACATGGTAGGGAAGTAGAGTTGGCAAGGGGCGCTCTCTTCGTAGAGCGCCGATTCTGAGCCGCGACCAGAGGGAGCGGTCGCCTAGAAACTCAACCTCAGGCCGAACTGAAACTCGCGCGGACCGCCGATGCCGAGCGACGGGTTGTTATTGCCGACGTCGGGCGTCGATTGCGATGCCCCGAAAACATTGGTGTTTGCGTACGGAAGGTTAGCGCCCGGCTGATTGAGCTGCTGGTTGGCGAAACGGGTGTGGTTCAGAAGGTTGAAAACCTCGGCCCGGAATTGGGCGGTGAATTTCTCGCCGAACTTGAAATCCTTAATCACCGAGGCGTCCCAATTGCCGAATCCACTCCCCCGGAACATGTTGCGCGACATGTTGCCGTGGGTTCCAAGGGCCGGAGGAACCATCACGGAGCCTCCGCTCACATAGCAACCCCATTTCTGGAGGGACACGTAGCTGAGCGACCCGGGAGGTCCGACATGCGAGGCGCAGGCCGGGTTGTTCACGGCCTGGGCGGGAGTGAAGTAGGGAATCGGATCGGTTTTGCGATCGCTGAAGTCTTTCGGGTTCCCGTAGAAGTTCCATTCGTCGCCCGCTGAGTTGTCGTTAGCGAACTCGGCGATTCCAGGGGCATCGGCGCCCCGGGTGCCATACATGCCCCAAGGCAGCGCGCTCTGAATAGAGACGATGGAGGTGAGCTTCCAGCCTTCCGCTATTTGTCCGAAGCCCTTCTTGCCCGGCAGGGCGTAGGTGACGGTGCCCGTGAAACGCTTGCGGACGTCGAAATCGCCGCTCGCGTAATCGTGCCGAAAGTCGAACGGGGTTCCGCGGGGCCCGCCGCGCTCGCCGGGATTTTGGTCCAGAGCATGCGCGAAGGTGAAGCCAGCCGTGTAGCTGAGACCGTGCCTGGTCCGTTGGGTCAGAGTCGTCTGCAAGCCGTTGTAGTTTGAATGGTACAGATTCTGCACGGTGTAGATGTAGGAGAGGTAGGGGTACAGGGCATTGAGCGGCCGCGCCAGTTGAATCGCGGCGGCGTTGGTATTGGTCGCGGCGGTGATGGTAGCGGGGCAATTCCCGACAGCGGCTCGTTGCGCGGCGGTGAAGTCGAGGCAATAGCCGGCGCCGTAGGGAGGCGTATTCGTGTATTGCAGTCCCAGTAGCTTGGTGGCGTGATTGCCGACGTAGCCGACGTCCAGCGTCAGATCGTTCGTCAGCGCGCGCTGGACGCCGAAAGACCAACTGAAGACATAAGCGTTTCTCAGGTTCGGGTCCGTCGCCTGCGCGGTGCAGAGCCGGTTGGTCCCGCACTTCAGGACGCTGGTGTCGCTGGAGCTGGGGTAGATATTGCCGCCGTAAACCGAGGGATTCTGATTCCAATTAATTTGCCCTGCGATCACACCCGTCGCGGACGCGGGAGGCAAGGGCAAACCCGCAGAAGCGATGGTGCCGATCGTTTTATCCGTCGCAACCCCCGGCGCGCAACCAGAACCGGTCAGGTTGACGGCCCCGCGGCACAGCAGAAACCCGCTGGGATTGGTGGTCAGGCCCGTGGTGACGTTGTTTTGTCCCTGCTGGGAAACGAAGATCCACCAGCCCGGATTCACGTACATCATGTTCGCGCCTCCGCGGATGACCGTCTTCCCGTCGCCCGTCGCATCCCAGGCGAAGCCCACGCGAGGAGCGAAATTGTTTTTGTCGGGGTTGAACATCTGGTCGGTGTTCACGCCAAGCTGGGTAAATCCGATGCCCGGAATGAAGTTCGCCAGCCGGTTGCCGCCTTCCGTGAAGGGCGGAACGTACTCGTAGCGGATTCCCAGGTTCAACATCAATCTGGGCGTAATGCGCCAGTCATCCTGGAAGAATCCTGCGTAGGCCATCGACATCAGGTCCCGGCGCGGGTCTCCGATGAAAATCTGGCCATTGCTGGTGGGCGTTCCCGCCATGAAGTTTTCGAGCGTGGTGAAGGGCACGCCGCCGAAAGTCCCTCCATTGCCGAAGGTGACCTGTCCCCGCCCGCGAAGAAACGTGCCGACACCGGTGGCTTCGCTGTGGCGGAACTCACCGCCCATCTTGAAACTGTGCCGTCCCCTCAAATACGAAAGGTTCTCGATGAACTCCAGGATGTGATCCGGCCCGTAGTATTTCGCGAAGTTGGAACAGCAACCGACGGAACCGTCGAAACCATTCAATGTGATATTCGTGAATCCGCAGTTGGGTTTCGACGTGCCGTAGCCGAACGGTACGCCATAATCCGGCGCGCTCGAGCCCGGGCAATCCGACGTCTCAAACGCCTGGGAAAAATAGTTATACCCTACGCGGAGCGTATTGACCATGGACGAACTGATGATGTAGTTCCACTGCCCGCCGGCGAAGTCGACCTGGGCTTTGTCGGTGGGACGCCAGTAAGGCTGGGTGATGGTTTGGTTGTTCACCACCAATCCCGAATGGTTGCCGTAAAAATACTTGGCGTTAATGGAGTGCTTGTCGTTGAGATTGTAGTCGATCTTTCCGAGATAGCCGTCCACGTTATAGTCGGTGTTGAGGTTTCCGGTGACCTCCGCTCCGCCGCCCACGCGATTGAACGCTCCCGGCGCCAGGTCGAAGATGGAATAACCGGACGTGCGATTGCAGTTGGCATCCAGTCCCGCCATCTTCATGCTGGTGGGACTGAGCGCGACACCCGCGGCCTTGACGTTGTTACAGGCCTTTACGACACTGGCCGTCGCTCCCGGGATGGCAGCCGCGTTCGGGTCCATGCTGGGGAAGAAGTAGTGCGCGGGGTTGCCGATGCTGTACCGCTGCCCTTCATAGGAACCAAAGAAAAAGATCTTGTCCTTCTTGATGGGCCCGCCGAAGGTAGCTCCAAAGTTCTCCAGCGCGATCTCCTGCTTCTGATCGCCGGTAAGGAAGGGATTCCTGGAATCGGTGGCATCGGAGCGTCCGAAGGCGTTGGCCGTGCCGTGCCATTGGTTGGTCCCCGCCTTAAGCGCGATGCTGGTGATGGATCCGGGCTTCCAGCCGAATTCCGCCTTGGGGTTTTGCTGGGTGGCGAACTCCTGAATGGTATCGAGCGGGAGCAGCGTGGCGGCGTCGCCGGCCAGACTCACCGAATTGATGGTGCTCTGGCTGCCGAGCGGCTCCATGGCCGTTATGCCGTCCAGGATGTAGACGTTATGCTCGGGCCGCAAACCGTTGGTGGTCTGAAACCACGCGCCGCCGCCCGGAGCAAAAAATACGCCGGGACGAAGTTGCAGCAGGTTCATGAAGTTCCGGCCATTCAAAGGCAGGTCCTGGATGGTTCCGGGTTGCAGCGTGCCGCCCAGCACGGCGTTGGATATGTTGATGGCCGGCGCTTCCCCGGTGACCGTCACCGTCTGGGTTTGCTCGCCGGGCTGCATCGACAGATCTACCCGAACATCCTGGCCAACCTCGACCACGACGTTCTGGCGGTCGACTGCCCTAAAACCCTGGAATTCGACGTGGACCGTATAGGCGCCAGGGATCAGGTTGGGCGCTAAGTACGCTCCGGCGGTGTCCGTGGTCAGCGGGCGCGAGACGCCTCTGGCGACGTCGGTTACGGTGACCTTGGCGCCGACAATGGCGCCGCCGGTCTGGTCCGTGATGGTCCCATCGATACGGCCCGTGTTGCCCTGGGCAAACAGAGAGACGCTCGTCAGGAAAAGAATCGGAATTGTACTGCGGATGGAAAAATTCATGGTAGTACCCCTAGGACATCTATACGTGCGAAAGACTCCCTACCTCGTCTAACTGGAAACTATCACTGCGAGGTGCTGGATGTCAAGTGAAGGACTCCGGTTTGCTTCGGGTGAGACTCTTAAGCGGAGGTTTTGCATCTTATATAAGAGCGTGCGCGCTGCCCGAACGCTGAAAACAGAGGACTTGGTCGGGGCGCGCAGATTTGAACCGCGGACCGCCCTGCGCCCAAGGCATCCGAACAGCGCTTTGTAGTCAATCTCGTAGCCGTTGCTTTGCTCAACTTACAACATGGACACTCCGTGTTACCATTGCACCAGGCCGAATTTTTGCGTAGGACAGGATTGAAGAGCGCCTCCGTCACGGATCCTGTCGGGACGCGCATCGAGTCGACCGAGGAGCTTCCGGCAGACTGACTTGCTCCGATTCACCGGCGCCGTCCGAACCGGAACGTGACTGTCTCTCGAGCGCCAGAAGACGAGTTTTTCACTGGAATCGATTTCGAAAGTGAGGTCGAATATGCGAGGGAAAACGAGATATCGCATCATCGCCGGGACAGTTGTCGTGTGGGTGATCGCCTCCGCGATCTCTTCTCCCCCGCCAGTTCGGGCGCAAGGTTCTGTGCCTATGTAC
>JBGPLI010000002.1:0-82063 GCA_041486445.1 Bryobacteraceae bacterium | reverse complement strand
GTCAGGAAGCTGCGCATCACCGGCGGCGAACCCTTGGTGCGGAAGGATCTCGCCAAGCTGATCCGTAAGTTGACGGCGATCGAGGGGATCGAGGATCTGGCGCTCACCACCAACGGCGTGCTGCTCGCCGCCCAGGCCACCGGATTATACGACGCCGGACTGCGCCGCATCAACGTGCATCTGGACACGCTCGACCGCGAGCGGTTCAAGACCATCACGCGCCGCGACGATCTGGACCGCGTGCTCGAAGGCATCGAGGTCTGCCGCGGCCTGGGCTACGGCCCGATCAAGATCAACGCGGTGGCCGTGAAGAACCTGGTGGAGCCGGATATCGTTCCTCTGGCGCTGTACGGACGCGAGCGGGATATCGAGATCCGCTACATCGAGTTCATGCCGCTCGACGCGCAAGGATTGTGGGAGCGCGACCGTGTGCTGCTCGCGGACGATATCGTGGCGATGCTCTCGAGAGAAATCAGCCCGCTGGTGGAGATTCCGGATCGCGACCCGCGCGCCCCGGCGACCGCATACAAATTCGCCGATGGTGTGGGCCGCGTCGGATTCATCGCTTCGGTCAGCCGGCCGTTCTGCCTGAACTGCAATCGCATCCGGCTGACGGCGGACGGCCACCTGCGCTACTGCCTGTTCGCGATCGAGGAGTCGGATGTGCGGGCGCTGCTGCGCGGCGGCGGAACCGACGATGCGATCCGCGCCGCGATCCGGGCGTCGGTCGCGGAGAAATGGATCGGCCACGAGATCAACTCCGCGCGTTTCGTTCCTCCGCCGAGGCCGATGTATTCGATCGGCGGGTGACGATTCACGCAGCGAACCGAAGAATCTCTACCTCCGCGCCGCTCTTGACGGCGGCTTCAGCCCTTTCCATCACTTGGCCGGTGACCTCGCTCGACAAGTAATACTCGCCACAGTTATCGCAGATGTCGGCCGGCACCCCCTTCAAGATTACGGTCGTCTCCCCCCGCTGGAGCGTCACCGTGGCTTGTCCGGGACTTGTCTCGCCGTGTTTGCATAACAAACATTTCATCTGGTTCTCCGAGTCCGGAAATCATCTTCCCCTCCCGGCAGGATGACAGAGGGCGCTGAATAATGCATTCTTGGCCACAGATGCACACAGATGAACGCGGATAAGGCGTTCGCTTTCAATCTGTGTTCATCCGTGTGCATCCGCGGCCATTTACTTTCCGTGGGTTTTTCAGCAGCCTCTGATATTCTGCGCGCCGGTTGGTGACCGGCGCACGAGGCGGGTAACGAACCCGCCGCAGGTTAAACAACCTGCCCCACAGGGCAAATTGGCCACTACCTGCGCTCGCGATCCATTGGGCCGGCCGCCCGCCATCGCCGCCCCAGCGCCGGAATGATCGCCCCTCCGATGTTTGCCAGATTCGCGTCCGGCAACGGGGGCCTTTCGGCTCGCATCAGCGACGCGGCAAACCGGACCAGCGCTCCCAGCTTCTCGCCCAGCGAATACCGCAGCGGGCGCCCGGTGGCCCGCGCCACCAGCACCGTGACGTCGTCGTCGGACAAATTCTCCGGATATCGCTCCGCGATCTCCGCCACCAACGTTTCGATCAGTTGCTGCGGCTCCAGATCCCCCAGCAGGCGCGTGATCCGCAACAGCCCGTCCTCGCCCAGCATCTCGCCGTCCGCATCGCGGGATTCGATCAGGGCGTCGGTGTAGCTCAGCACGCAATCGCCGGGTTCAAGCTCCACATCAAACTGATCGTACTCGGTCAAATCCAGAATCCCCAGCGGCAAGTTGCGAGGACCTGGCGGACCGGCCGCTCCTTCGTGTCCCAGAAAATCCCACTGCCCCTTCGCCGCGCGGTAGAGCAGCGGCCGCGGATGACCCGCATTGCAAACGCTTAGACGGCGGCTGGGCTCGAAAAAAGTGCTGACGATGGCCGTCGCGAAAACGCCTTCCCGCGACAGCGCGCCGAACTGCCGATTGAGCAGACGCACGAATTCCGCCTGATCCAGGCGATTGACGAACCGCCGCATGAGCGTCCGCAAATCCGCCGCGGTCGACGCGACCGGTTTGCCGTGCCCCGCCACATCGGCCAGCAACAGGCGGCTGATCCGTCCCGTGGCGCAGCTCGACGCGTAGTAAACGTCACCGCCGGAATGCGCCTGCTGATAGGGCTTGCTGTAGACCCAGGCGTCCAGCCCTCCGAATTCGACGCCGCGCGCGGTGAGCTGGCTTCCACCCCAGACTTCCATGCACTGCATGCGTTGTTTCGATTGGTCGCTCACTTTACCATTTCAACAGCAAAAGCTCGGAGCAGAATCCAGGCCCCATCGCCGCCAGCACGCTCCACGTCTCTGGCTCCGGCCGGTGACCGTTCATGAATTCCTCCAGAACCACCAGCACGGACGCCGAAGACAGGTTTCCGGTCTTGCGCAGGCATTTCCACGACACGTCCAGCGCGCCGTCGCCCAGCTCGAGCGCCTCCTGCGTCGCTTCCAGCACTTTCGGCCCGCCCGTGTGGATGATCCAGCTTCCGATATCGGAACGCGTCAGCCCGGCCTCGCCGAGGAAGGCGTCCACATCGCCGGCCAGATGCTTGCGAACCATCTCGGGCACCTGGGGAGACAGCACGATGCGAAATCCCTTGTCCGAGATGTCCCAGCCCATCACGTTCTCCGTGCCAGGGTAGAACACCGAGCGTGTGGCGACGATCTCGGGCCCCGGTCTTTCCCACTCGTCGCCGGCGACGATCACTGCCGCGGCCCCGTCGCCGAACAAGCCGGACGAAATGAGGTTGGCCATCGAAAAGTCGTCGCGCTGCAAGGTGAGCGAGCACAGCTCCACCGCGAGCAGCACTGCCGCCTGCCGCGGATAAGCGCGCACGTAATCGGCCGCGCGGGAAATGCCGGCCGCGCCCGCCACGCATCCCAGCCCAAAGATCGGCGTGCGCCGGATTTGCGGGGAAAGGCCCATCCGGTTGATCAGCCGCGCGTCGATGGAAGGGCTCGCGATCCCGGTGATGGAGACGAAGAACATCGCGCCCAGATCCTCGCGCGCGATCCCGGCGCGGGAAAGAGCGCCACAGATGGCCTGCTCGCCCAGCTCCTGCGCGGCGTCGATCCAATGGTTGTTGGCTTCGGTCCAGGTCAGCGTCTCGTAGGTCTCCATGGGCAGCGCCAGGTAGCGCCCGTCCACGCCGACGCGGGCGTGCAGCCACTCCACCATCTTGGGGTTATCCAGCTTGCCGTTCCAGTGCTTGAGGAAGGCGCCCGCCAAAACGTGTTGGGGGTAGTAGTGCTTCGGGAACGCGCTTGCGGCGCTCACAATTCGCATTGACCTAGAGTAGCCGCTTTCAGGGACGCAAATGGGAGAGCTGTTCGGCGTACAGCCGATTCCGCGGAAACTCGGTCGACAGATCCGTTAGGATCTCTCGCGCGCGGCCAGGATTCTTGTCACGCAGGGCCGCGACGGCAAGCAGCACCCGCGCATAGGGCTGCAAGTAGTGTCCGCGCTCGGCCGTCAAACGAATCTTCTCGAGTCCCGCGGTTTTATCCGTTTGCGCGCCTCCCGCGCGAAGCAGCCAGCGCAGCGGCGCGGGCAACAATCCTAACAGGTAGTTCTCCACCCCGACAGCCATATAAGCGTCGCCAAAATCCGGAGAGGCGGCCAGTAATTTCTCGGCCAGCAAGCGGCTGCTCTTCACGTCACCGAGCGCGCTCAGGTTCCTCTTTTCGACCAGCGCCATGTAGTTGGCTTGCAGTCCGAAGCGCAACACCTTGGCGAACATGGCGTCATGATCCTGCGGTGATCCCCGAAGAATGCTGTCGGCGAGCTGGCCGCCCTGGGCGAGCGCCGCATCGAACCGTTGCTTCACCGCGGGATCCGCCTTGAGCTTACGGCGGGTCAGAAAATTCGAGTCCAGAAAAAACTCGCCCTCGAAGATGTGAAGGCGGTCGAATTCAGAAAACAGGTACGCCGCAGCATCCGAGACCGGGCCCATCGGATCGTCGGGATGCTGCTGCTCCCACTCGCCGAAGGTCTGGTGCGCGGCGTCGAATTGCAGGTTGTACATCTGCCGGTAGCCGGCATCGAGGGGTCTGCTGTCGCTGAGGATACTCTCACCGCGAGCGCAGCACACCGCCAACGTCAAAATGAGTGTGAGTCTCAAGCGGGTTTCTTGTCCCAGGCGTGCGCGGTTGGGCCGCGGTCGCGATCCACGATGCGGTCATAGAGGTGCTCGTCCGAGGTGGTGCCGAGCGAAAGATTGTAGAGGCTGGTGAGGCCGAGGCCTTCGCGGAGATCCTCGTCGAAGGCGTGAAGCGACTTCAAGTGGGACGCCAGCGCCGGCGCCTCGTGGCCCGAAGGCGTCCGCAGGAACATCTGAAATCCGCGGCTGACCAGCATCGCGATCTCATCGCCCATCAACACGCCCACCTTGCCGATTCCCACCTTGCCGCCGCCCAGGCTATCGACGATGGCCCCACATCCCTCGCGCGTGACGCGGACTTTGTCCACCGACTGGCGCACGCTCTCAAACCCGAATGGCTTGAGCCCGGCAATGCGGTCTTCGAAGGTCAGTTCCCTGAGCTTTTCGCGGCGAAAGAACATCTTTCCAGTTTACTCCCCAAGCTGCTCCCGAATGGCTCCGGCAATGCTCTGCGCAAAATGCTCCACCCGCGCCAGATCGGGCCCTTCCACCATCACTCTCGCCAGCGGCTCGGTTCCGGAGAAGCGGACCAGCACGCGTCCGGCGTCGCCGAACTCGGCTTGCGCGCGGCCGATCTCGCGGTTTGCCAGGATCAGTTCGTCGAGCGGCCGCCGCTGCTTGACCCGGACATTCACCAGCCGCTGCGGATAAATCTCCAGCTCCGCGGTCAGCGCGTCCAGGTCCTGTGCCGACTCCCGCATCGCTTCGAGCACACGCAGCGCGGTGAGCAATCCATCGCCCGTAGTCGCGTAGTCGCGGAAAATGATGTGGCCGCTCTGCTCGCCGCCGAGAGGAGCGTTGCGCCTGACCATCTCCTCGAGCACGTACTTGTCGCCGACCGGCGTCCGGAGCAAAGCAATTCCGTGACGGGCGAGCGCGCGCTCCAGGCCGAGATTCGACATCACCGTGGCTACGACTTCGGTGAGCCGTCCTCGGGCGTGCAGCACACGCGCAGCGATCAGCAGCACCGCGTCGCCATCCACAATCTTCCCGGAGTGGGAGATGAACAAAGCGCGGTCGGCATCGCCGTCGAACGCCACTCCCAAGGCGGCGCCGGTGGCCAGCACCCGCTCCCGCAAGCCCTCCAGATGCAGCGAGCCGCAATTCAAGTTGATGTTCCGCCCGTCCGGCGCACAGTTGATGCAATCGACGCGCGCACCCAGCCGCTCGAACAGCTTGGGCGCCAGATACGTCGCTGCGCCGTGCGCCGCATCCACCACGATGTGGATGCCCTCCAGACCGCCAGGCAACGTCGCCGCGAGATGCTCGATGTAGGCGCGATCCAATCCTTCGTCCACGGACAGGGCCTTGGGAGCGGGCGCCGCACCGGAACCGTTGAACGCGAGGATCTGCTGTTCGAGCGCGTGCTCCTGCTCATCGGGAAGCTTGAAGCCGGAATGATCGATGATCTTGATGCCGTTATCCTGAAACGGATTGTGGGAGGCGGAAATCATCACGCCCGCGGCGAACGGCCCGGTCCGCGTCACGTGGGCCAGGCCGGGCGTAGTGATCAATCCCGCCAGACGGGCGCGCACACCGTTGCGCTCCAGACCTCCGGCGACGTATTCGGCGATCCAAGGGCCGGATTCGCGCGTGTCCATTCCAATCACGACTTCCGGATCCAGATGGTGGGCGCTCACCCACCTCGCCAGCGCGGCGCCGGCCGCGAACATCGTGGCCCGGTCCAGAGGGTATTCTCCGGCCACACCGCGGATGCCATCCGTCCCAAATAACTGGCGCATGACCTAGTTCGTCTTCTCGACGGTCACCCTCACCGTGACCATCGGCGGCGACTCGAGCCGCACCTGAGGGTCGGCGATGAACGTGTTCACACGGATCTCGGCTGTGTCGGTCACGCTGCTCAGGTCGAGCGCATCCGTCTCCGCTTTCTGGGTCGTCGTCACACGGGCCTCCGGACCAGTGATGCTCAATCTGTCGGGAGTGACTTCCTGACGCGCCACCCGATAGCCGGCCGGTGGCGGCTCGCCAATGCGGACTTCGACCGGCACCTCGCGGGTCATCATCCGCGCGAACCGCACGCGTAATTGCGACGGCACGGCGCGCAGGAACGAGACGCCCTCGGGCAATCGCAAGTCGGCGCCGGAGAGCGTGAAGGTTCGCTCACCCGGGCCGTTTACGCTCGAAAGATCGACCTGGACCTCGGCCGCCGCCAGCCGGTCCGCCGTGAGCTTGCTCGCGGGCCCTCGCAACTCCAGGCGCACGCTGTCCAGAGCGTCTGTGCCGATCAGGAGGTCGCGCGACAGGTTCTGGTACAAGATCGGCGCGGGGCGCGTGGTCACGACCTCCTGCTCGCCGATGATGGAAAACCACAGCAGCACCGCGACCACCAGGGAGGCCAGCTTCCAGCCGAAATCGTGCATGAACAGGCGGCGGATCATGGCTCGGCCTGTTTCCAGCGCGGCTCGAGCGCAGGTTCCGTCTTGCGATGACGCGCCGACGCATGCCGCGTAAGACGCTCGCGGACGCGGTCCAGCGTCACATCCGGCTCCAGATCGCCGCGCGCCGCCACCGAAATCTGCCCGGTTTCCTCCGAGACGATCACCGCGAGCGCGTCGGACTCCTCGGTGATGCCGATCGCCGCCCGATGGCGCGTGCCCAGCCTCCGCAGCATCACCGGGTTCATGGTCAGGGGAAGAAAACAGGCCGCCGCGGCCACGCGATCGCCTTGCAGGATCACAGCGCCGTCATGCAGCGCGCCGCCGGCGTGAAAGATCGCGCACAACAGGTCGCGCGAGACGGTGGCGTCGAGAGCCACGCCGCTCTCGATGAACGTTCTGAGGCCGATGTCGCGCTCCACCACGATCAGTGCGCCGGTCTTCTCCTCGGACATTTGCTGCACGGCCAGAATGATCTCATCGAGCACCTCACGGCGCTCAAGCTGGCCGCCCAGGCCCAGCCAGCGGAACCGCCCGATGCGGGCCAGCAGGCGGCGAATCTCGGACTGGAACATGACGATCAGCGCAATGGCCGTGTACGGCGCCAGGCCCGCCAGCACGCTCCGCAGCAGCTCCAGATGCGCCCCGACGGCCACCAGGTACAGAACCACAAGCATGGTGAGACCGCTCAGCACGTGCGCCGCGCGGCGCCCGCGCACCATCAGGATGAATTGGTAGAGCAGAATGGCGACCGCCAGGATGTCCATCACCGAGATGACGGTCAGTTTCGGAATGACTGGCAGCGAAATATGGGGCATGGACGCAAATCGCTTCTTCCATTATCGCGTCAAGCGGGCTGCCGCGTGCTGTTTCCTACACCCGGCGTCAGGCCTGCTTCTGCCAGTCGAGGCGAGGCAAAACGGAGCTCGGCGAAACAAAAAATACCAAACGAACCCATGCTTTTTTGTGGCAACCTCAAGTAAAAACAGTCCTTAAGCATTAACCCCCTATTGAAAACGAACCCATCGAGATGGGGTTGGGAATGACCCGTAATCGTCCGTAACTTCCCTTTGCACTGCAAAACCGCTCCCTCATGGCCGCGGCTCGGTGTGAGGCGCTTTCGCTGCGGTAGCGGTGTGATTGCCATCTTCATTCCCTTCCTCTCCGGTTAACACGAGCGGACGCACCCGGAGAGCGTTTCGGGACGCCAAGTGCGGAGTGGAGGGGAGTTACAGCGCGCTTGCGGCCGCTAAGGACCCACAAGCCGATGGAGGCGCCAGATGGTTGTGGCTTCGCGGCGTGGTGGGCGCCGCACTATTTGCGCGTTACACCTGTTGCGTCCGCCTGTGCCTGAATGCCAGTCCGGATTTATTTGCCAGCCGGCGCGCGCCGGCGCAATTCGTCGAAAAAGTTCAACAGCAGCGTGACATGGTCTTGATTGGGGAGTGGCTGGTCGCCGCCGCTCAGCATCATGACCGCGAAGCGCTTGCCATCCGGCGCCAGATCGAATGTCGGTGCAACCCCCTGATTAAAGAGCCGCCGGTCGCTCCAGAGCCGAGGCTTGTCCGCGGAAAATTCAGCGCCCCGGACGCCGTAATTTACTACCATGATGCGATTGTCCGGGCTCCGGTAGAACAGTTCACGCCCATTGGGCGACCACACGGGAAAGCTCCCGCCGCTGTTGGAAACCTGCCATTTGGCTCCGCTATCGGGGAAGGCTCGGACATACACTTCAAAGCCGCCGGACTCGGCGTCCATGTATGCCAGCCAGCGCCCGTCCTGAGAAAACCTGGGGTAGAGGTTCGACGTGGCGGTAGATTGAAAAAAGACCTCTGGCTGTCCCGCTCGAAGCTGGCCGGAAGCGTTTTCAACCGGCACGGTTTTGATCGCGCCCCCTCCGCCGGAGAGCAGCTCCGCATAGATAAGGCGTCGCCCGTCTGGCGAAAACGAGCTGGGACGCATGTAGGCTTTAGAGGCGACCAGAGGTTGGGGTTTACCGGCGCCATCCGCCCGAGTCCAGAAGATGCCGCCAGCGGCCTGGAACACGATGAACTGCCCGTCATGGCTCCAAACGGGATCTCTTCCAAACAATCCACTAGTGAGGCGAGTCTTGGTGGTCTTGTCTATGTCATATATCCAAAGATCCGCGGTTGGTCCGTTGAAGACAAACATGGCCACCCGGCGGCCATCCGGGGAGAAATGGGGCTCTTGGGCCATGGCCGGCTCCGGCCATAGCGCCTGCGTCCGGCCGTCTTCGCTGAGCCACAGCACGTCGCGGAGAAGCCCGGCCCGGCCCGCCCGGTAGAGAACATGTCCAGTCCGGGAGAAAGATACCTGTGTGCTCCCAAACGCCAAGTCGTTCGCGACATCTTCGATGACGGGCTTGGCCTCGCCACGCACCTCCAATCGTTCGGCATCGAAGGGCACAGCGAACAGCGATCCCTTCGTGACGTAGACCAGATGGCCACTGGGCAGGTATATGGGATTCATTCCAGCGTGCTCCAGGATGTTCTTGCGGAGGCGATCCTTCAGCGACACGACTGCGATGCCGGCTTCTTCATAGTTGCCGTTCAAGTTGCTGAAGGTGAAAAGCACGGCCTTACCGCCGGGCAGTGTATGCGGAAAACGATGTCCAGTCTCGCCACTTTCGAGCTCCGTAAGCGGGGTGGGCTGTCCACCCACCGACGAAATCAGAGTCAGACCGCGGACAGGTTCGAGTGCCGCGATGATGCTGCCGTCCTCGCTCCACGTTGCGCCGCGGCCCGCGGGGGCATCGCAGAGGATCACTGGATCACCTCCATCGAGGCGGGTCTTCTTGAGTTTTCCGCCGGCGAAGAAGCCGACCGACAGACCATCGGGTGAGAAGAACGGGCTGTAAGCGCCGTCGGTGCCGGGGAGTTCGGCAGGCTTGGGCTGATCGAGCCGACGAGTGGAGAGGCGCGATTTTCCTTCCGCGCCCTGCGAGACGAAAACCAGGCGCGTGCCGTCGGGAGAGAGGATGGTGTCGGTGCCTACATTGGACTCGTAAACCGTGGCGCCGAGATCGAGATCCAGCTTGACGATGGGCTGTTCCACGGTGGAAGCAACGCGCCACGGCGCCCAGAGGCTTACCGCGGTCGCCATTGCCAGTACGGCCGCAGCCGCCATCCACCGCCAGGGTGTCCGTGGCGCCGGCGATCTTGTCGCCGGCGATGACTCCTCACCGGCGAACTCCAACGACGCCTTCACGTCCCGCACCGACTGCCAGCGCTCGTCCGGGTCTTTTTCGAGGCACCGCTTGATCACGTGCTCGGCCGCCGGCGGCTGGACCGGCATCCGCTCCTGCGCCGCCCGCTTGCCGGTGAGCATCTCGTACAGCACGCAGCCGAACGCGTAGATGTCCGACCGCGCGTCGCCGGGTTTGCCCTCCCACTGCTCCGGCGACATGTAGGCGGGCGTGCCCATGACTCCCATCGTCACGGTGGCGTCGGCATCGCTCACTCGCGCCAGCCCGAAGTCCAGCAACTTCACGCCCGCCTTAGCCACCAGGATGTTGCCGGGTTTCAGATCCCGATGTGTGACGCTTTTCTTATGCGCGGCATCCAACGCATCGCAAATCTGTGACGCATACTTCAACGCCTGATCGAACGGCAAGGGACCCTTCAAGGGCGCACCCTCGATGTACTCCATCACCAGATAATTTGATCCGACATCGTGCAGCGTGCAAATGTGCGGATGATTCAGGGCGGCCACGGCCCGAGCCTCGCGCTCAAAGCGTTCGCTGAACTCACTTTTGGAAACCTTGAGCGCGACAATGCGATCCAGGCGCGTGTCGCGAGCTTTGTACACCTCGCCCATGCCGCCTGCGCCGATCTGTACGAGGATCTCGTAGGGTCCGAGGCGGTCACCAGCGGCCAGCGTCATAGAATCTGAACGATTCTACCGTAGTGGGACGCCGGCGCGGCCCCGTGCGGGCGAGCCCCTAGACCCGTGCTACCATCGACAGGATGAAATACTCCGACGCGGTGATCGCCTACGGCATTCTGCGCTTGTCGTTCGGCGTCAATATCATGCTCCACGGCGTGAGCCGGCTCCTGGCCGGCCATGCCGCTTTTCTCAACTACCTCAACCACTATTTCGAGCACACGCCGCTCATGCCGGCCGGCTTCAACGGAGTTTTCGCCACGGCGCTTCCGCCGGTGGAGACGACTCTTGGACTGCTTCTGTTGCTGGGTCTGGCCACGCGGTTTACGCTGATTGCCGGCGGCCTGGTGATGGCGGCCCTGGTGTTCGGCACCAACCTCGCGCAGGATTGGAACGTCGCGGGGTTGCAGTTGATCTACTGCTTCCTCTACTACTTCCTGCTGGCTCGCCGCGATTTGAACGCGCTCTCGCTCGACGCGTGGTGGCGCGGCGCCCCAGCGGCCGTGGAGACCCGGGAAACCCAGCTCACGCGCTCTTGATCTCGGTCCACAGGCGGTCGCGCAGCCGCTGCGACGCCGAGGACAACGGCGCGAACCACTCCCCGCGTTCCAGGACTTCCGGCGGCGGGTACAGCACCGGGTTGTCGCGCACGGCGGCCGGCAGGAGTTTTTGCGCGGCGCCATTGGCGGTCGCGGTCTGTGTCGCCTGGACGATGGCCGCTGCCACCGCCGGCCGGAGCAGGTAGTTGACGAAGCGATGCGCCAGCTCGCTCCGGCGGCTTTCGCGTAGGATCGCCATGGTGTCGGCGAATCGGGCGAAGCCCTCCGCCGGCAGCACGAACGCGAGCTTGTCCGGAGCCGCCGCGATGGCCTGCCCCGCCGTCACCGCCCAGGCCTGGGCTGCGGCCACATCGCCCGCCACCAGTTGGTCGCGCACTTCCGCGTTCAGATAGGCGCGCAGCAGAGGCTTCTGCGCGATCGCCTCCCGCTTGGCCAGCGCGAGCTGCGCCGGATCGCCGCTGTTCACCGAAAACCCGAGTTTCTTGAGGCATGCGCCGATCACTTCCGGGGCATCGTCGAGCATGGTGATCTTTCCGCGCAGCCGCGGCTCCCACAGATCGGCCCATGCACGCGGCGCCGGCGTGAGGCTCTTCCGATACGCAATGCCAGTGGCGCCGTGCATGTAGGGAACGCTCCACTCCAGCTCCGGATCCCACGGCGGGCTTTGGAACGCCGGATCGAGCGCCTCCAGATTCGGAAGCTTGTCGTGGCGCAGCGACTGGAGCAGATTCATCGTCCGCATCGGCTCGACAAAATCCGCCGACGGAAATACGACATCCCATCCGGAGTTGCCGCTCATCACCTTGGCCAGCATTTCCTGGACGCTCTCATACGTGCCGTAGCGGACGCTCACGCCGAACTCGCGCTCGAAATTCGCGATCGTGTCCGGCGCGACGTAGTCGGACCAGTTGTAGACGTTGAGGCGCTGCGCGGCGCGGCTGCACCCGGCCGCTCCGGCCACGCCCATGAGAAACACGCGCCGGTTCATGCCGATCGCAGCCTTTCCGAGATCATCACCATCGCGCCCAGCGCCACCACCACCAGCGTCGAAACCGCGTTGAGCATCGGAGTGACGCCGCGGCGCGCCAGCGCGTAGATCACCATCGGCAGCGTCTGCGAATCGACCCCGGCCACCAGGCTGGTGATCACGTAGTCGTCGATCGAGACGGTGAAGGCGAGCATCGCGGCCGCGGCAATCGCGGGTCCGAGATAGGGCAGCGTCACTCGCCGGAAAGCCGAGAGTTCGGTCGCGCCCAGGTCCATCGCCGCTTCTTCGAGCGTGCGGTCGAACGTGCGCAACCGCGCCATCACCACGACGACGACGTAGGCCACCGAGAAAGCCACGTGCGCCAGCATCACCGTGTGCATGCCCAGCCGCAGATTCATGAATCGAAACACGCCCTGGAAAAATGCGAGCAGAGAAACACCGGTGACGATTTCGGGAGTGACCAACGAAAGATAGAACGACCCGGCCAGCCACCCCGACGACCGTTTCCAGAGAGCGTACGCCGCCAGCGTGCCGATCGCCGTCGCCAGCACCGTCGCGCCCACGGCGATGATCAGGCTGTTCATCGCGGATTCGAGCAGCTCGCGATCGGCGAACGCCGCCTGATACCAGCGAAACGAAAATCCTTGCCAGACGGTGAACCTCGAAGCGTTGAAGCTGAACGCGGCCAGAATCAGCAGCGGAACGTGGAGAAACGCGTAGACGCCCACCGCGTATAAGGCCAGGCTTCTTTTCATAGAAGTTCCTCGCCGCGCCGTCTCACGGCGAACAGCAGCGCCATCGCCACCGCCATCAACAGCAGCGACGCCGCCGCGCCGAAGGGCCAGTCTCGCGCCGTGGTGAACTGGTTCTGCACCAGGTTGCCGATCAGGATCGTTTTGCTGCCGCCGAGAAGATCCGAGGTCAGGTAGGTGCCCAGGCACGGAACGAAAACCAGAATCGCTCCGGCCCGAATGCCGGGCGCGCACAACGGCAACGTCACTCGCAGCAGAGTGTCCAGCGGACGCGCGCCAAGATCGGCCGCCGCTTCCAGCAGACTGCGGTCCAGCCGTTCGAGAGTCGCGTACAGCGGCAGCACCGTGAACGGCAGATAACCATAGACCAGTCCCAGGATCACTGCGCCGTCGTTGTAAAGCATCGGCATCGGCTCGCGAATCACGCCCAGCGCCTGAAGCACAGTATTGATGAGCCCCGTATCGCGGAGCAGAAACATCCACGCGTAGGTGCGGATGAGGAAACTGGTCCAGAACGGCAGGATCACCAGGCTCAGGTACAGGTTCTTGCGCTCGCCGGATTGCGCGATGAACAAAGCGAGCGGAAATCCCAGCGCCAGGCACAGCAGCGTCGCCACGCCCGCGACCCAGAACGAGCGGACAAAGATCACGCCATAGAGCGGATCGAACAGGCGCGCGTAGTTCTCGAAGGTCCACGGCTGTTCCACGCCTCCATAGCCGCCGCGCGTGAGCACGCTGTAACCGCAAATGATGACGAGCGGAATTGCGAGTGTCGCGATCATCAGCGCCGCGGCCGGCGCCACGAACCACGAGCGCAGCCTCATTTAAAACCGCACCTCATCTGCGCTGCTCCAGGAGACGTACACCGTCTGCTCCGGCTGAAACGCGCAGCCGGGAGCGAGCTGTGCGGTGACCAGTTCCCCGCTCTCCAGCCTGGCTTCAATGTGAAGCACCGGACCCAGAAAGACGGCGCTCGCGACCGTCGCTTTACAGCCCGGCGCGGCGCTCGACAACCGCACCGCCTCCGGCCGGACGCCCACGCCATCGATCCAGTTCATCGCTCCGAGAAAAGACGCGACGAAGCGCGTTCGCGGGCGCAGGTAGACTTCTTGCGGCGTGCCGACCTGCTCCACGCGTCCGCCGTTCATCACGGCGATCGAATCCGAGAGCGACAGCGCCTCCTCCTGGTCGTGCGTGACAAAGAGAAACGCGACGCCGACGCGGCGCTGCAAGTCCTTCAGCTCGGCGCGCACCTGCCGGCGAAGGTGCGGATCGAGCGCGGAAAGCGGCTCGTCGAGCAGCAGCACGTCGGGCGCCAGCACCAGCGATCGCGCCAGTGCGACTCGTTGCCGCTCTCCTCCGGAGAGCTCGCCGGGCATGCGGGACTCCTTGCCCGATAGCTGCACTTGATCGAGCACCTCCCGCACGCGCGCATCGATTCCATCGGCGGCCTTGCGGCGAAGTCCGAACTCGACATTGCCGCGCACCGAAAGATGCGGAAACAGCGCGTAGCTCTGAAACACGGTGTTGACGTTGCGCCGGTACGGTGGCAGATGGTCGATCCGGGCGCCGTTGAGCCAGACCTCGCCGGCGGTGGGGCTTTCGAAACCGGCGATCAGACGGAGAGTGGTCGTCTTTCCGCACCCGGAGGGTCCCAGCAGCGAGAAGAATGAGCCGTGCGGGATCTCGAGCGAAACGTCGGTCACCGCCGGATGCGCGGCGAAATGCTTCGATACGCGGCGAAGCTCCAAAACGACACTCATTCCTGAAGCTACTGTAGCGCGTTGTGGAGCGGGCTTTAGCCGGCTTTAGCCTGCAACGGCGACTTCAGTCGCCGTCGAAACCGTAATCCGTTGGTAGTCGATGTGGAGTAAAGGTTTCAGTCAAGCCCAGATGGATGAAGGAGAGCCGCAAGTTTTCACCCGATGGGTGAAACAAGGCCTTAGAATGCGTGCATGCCATCACCCGGACCGGCAGTCACCGACGCAACAGCCGCTGGGTTTCGACTACGACGAAGGACATGCCGAGCAAGGCTTGACGGCGCTGGCCGGGATTCCCGTTTTGCTGCAAGCGTTCCGCAGTCTGGATTTGCCGCGCAGTGTCGAACGGCATGTGTCGGTCAAACAACGCCAGCGTGGATTGGATGAGGCCAGCTACGTGGTAATTGGCGTTCATTGTTGGGCAGGCGCTGCCACGACGAGCCAGACAGCGACGACCGCAGTCCATCATGCGGTAATCCAGACACACAGCTACTGATCGTCGGTCTTGACTATGAATACGTGGTGAACGATCCTGTCGTCAAAAGCGTTGGAAATCCGCTTCACGGATCGCTCGGGCGTGCAATTGCTAACCGTGGTCACGGATGCCGTTTTGTCGTTGGCGAATATACTAACTACTGGCAAGATGGAGCGAGGCTCGACATTCTCCGCCAAGAACGCATCAACAAGCCATAGACAAAGCGGATTAGTGACGCTGGCGACTGCCGCAGCTGCCAGCCCACATACGATGTTTCCTCAGCGCTTCAACGTCCCCAAATATGCCAGCAGATCGTCCAGATCGCCATCGTTGATCCGGTCCGGGCCGAAGTCCGGCATCACCGACGCGTCATCGTTCACCAACTCCCGCAGCCCGGATTTCAGATATCCTTGCAGCCGTTCCTGCGTGTCCATGATCTGGATCGAGAAGGCGTCCTCGTTTTTCTTCACTCCGCGAATTCTGCGGCCGTCGCGCGTGATCAACGTCACGGGCTGGTAACCGTCCATCACGTAGCCGCCCGCGTAGACGCTCATGATGTAGGAGCTGGCGTGGCGGATCTTGTGCGCCAGCGCCGGGCGCAAGCGGCTGGAGCCCACTCGCGAGAGGTCCGGACCCAGGCGGCCTCCGCGGCCGTTCACCTGATGGCACGTACTGCAATTCGCAGAGAAGATACGTTCTCCGTTTTGTGCATCGCCCGCCGGTTTTGGGGAGGGCGCGGTGTTCAACGTCCGCAGGTACGCGAGAATCGCCGAGACTTCGCTGTCGGGTCCGAAGCTATGCGGCTTGAGCGTGTTGGGGAGTCCGCGCCGGATATTCACGAAGAGCTGCTGATCGGTGGCGCCAGCCGCCCACAGCCCAGTGAGATCGGAACCCGCGGCCGTGCCCTTTGCATCCGCGCCGTGACAGGAGGCGCAACGCGCCCGATACGCCTCGCCGCCCGTGTCCTGTGCGGCTGCCGGCAGAGACGCCAGCGCCAAAACAACAATAGCTACTCGTAATACGCCGGCGATTTTTTCAATTCGGCGTTCGCGACGATGTCGTGTTGAATCCACAGCTTTGCTTTTTTCTCCTTCAGCAGAGCCTCGACCTTCGCTTTCGACGCAACTTCCTGCGCCGGATTGCCGAGGGCGGCAAACGGCGTGAAATCCTTCAACGTGCGCTCGGCTGGATAGTGATACAGGTCTCCGCTGAGCACGACAGGCCCTGTTTTCGCCAGTTTCACGAACAGCGACTGGTGCCCTGGCGTGTGTCCCGGCGTGGATAAAATGACCACCGTGCCGTCGCCGAACACATCGTAGTCGCCGTCGAGGACCATGCTCTTGGCGTTCTTGAGCGCGGCGAAGCGTTCGCTTGCAGTCGCATTGCTCGGACTGTTCGGAGAGCCGGGGCGAGGCGCGCCGGAGAACATCACTTCGCGCTCCGCCCGCTGCACCAGCCATGTGGAACCCGCGAACTGGTTGGCGTTCGCCGAGTGATCGTAATGGTTGTGCGACAGAGCCAGGTACGTGATGCCGGAGGGCTGGTAGCCGATCTCGGCCAATTGACTCTTGATCGTCTTGGTGACCGTGGCCCGGAAATCCGTCGTCCCGCCCGGTTTGACGAGCTCGTCGGGGACGACGCCCGCATCCCACAGGAGCGTTCCGCGCGGGTGCACGATGAGGAAAGCCGCGACGGACATGTCGGTTGTGGTGACTCCTCGTTGGAGCAACGGGTCCGGATTGCCGCTCTTCAAACGTCCGCAATCGAACACGTACAGCCGAACCGAGCGAGGCTGTGCCGTTGCCAGAGGCATCAGGATCGCGAGGAACAACGCGGCGGCAACGTTCATAGGTAGGTCCAGTTTACACTAGTAGATCATGTCCGATCCCGTGACGAGGCGAGGACTCCTCTTCGCCGGTGCGGCGGCGTTGGGATCGCCGGCGCTCGCGCAACAACAGGTCGGACCTCCACCGCATCCCAAGGGCCCGAAGGTGTTCCTCGATTACGACCAGGTGGAGCTTGACGCGGCGTACAACCAAACCGCGTACGCACCGAATCGGACGCAGGTCGAGCAGCGTCACGCCCACAACGCGGAGCTGGCCCGCGCGCGACTGGGCGAGCCCACACGCATGGCTTACGGTCCCACTGAGATCGAACGGCTAGACATCTACCGGACCAAGACCGCGCGGGCGCCGGTGCATCTCTTTGTCCACGGCGGTGCGTGGCAGAGCGGCTCGGCCAGGGGTTCGGCCTATCTCGCGGAATTATTTATCAATGCCGGAGCGCATTTCGTCGCGCCGGATTTCGTGCGGGTGCAGGACGCCGGCGGCAGCCTCATGGTGATGGAACAGCAGGTGCGCCGCGCGATTGCGTGGGTCTACCAGAATGCCGCGAGCTTCGGCGGCGATCCCGGCCGCCTGTACATCTCCGGACATTCCTCCGGGGCGCATCTGGCCGGCGCGGCGCTCATCACGGATTGGAAAAAAGATTTCGGCGTTCCCGGAGACATCATTAAAGGGGCGCTGCTGGCGAGCGGCATGTACGACCTGCGAGGGCCGCGCCTGTCCTACCGGAGCACCTACGTCAAGTTCGACGACGCGACCGAAGACGCGCTGAGCCCGCAGCGGTACATCGACAGGATTCACGCACCCGTCATCGTCGCCTACGGGAGCCATGAGACGCCGGAATTCCAGCGCCAGGCACGGGAGTTCGCCGCGGCAGTGAAGGCGGCGGGAAAACCGGTGGAGCTGATCCGCGGTGAGGGCTACAATCACTTTGAGATTGAAGACACGCTGGGGAACCCCTACGGCGTGCTCGGCCGCGCCGTGCTCGGGCAGATGGGGCTGGCGAAGGGTAATCGACGCCGAACGCCAGCAACTCTCCTAAAGTGGAGCGACGGATGGCGAGGATCGCTCCGCAGAAGGGTAACACTCGAGACGGGCGGAACACCCTATTGACACCACCCCTGGGTCGAGTACAATCGAAAGGTCGCTCCCAATCGACGGAAAAACGGAAAGAGCCCGATATGTTTAAAGCCCGCAAGAGCCGCCCCGAACCCCCGAGCCAGGATCGGACTTATTCCTCGAGCGATGTCGCCCAGATTGCGGGCGTGAGCCTGCGGCAATTGCAATGGTGGGACGAGCGCAAGGTGGTTTCACCGCGGCATGAGGGGCACCGCCGCGTGTACTTCGCGGCCGAGGTGATCGAGATCACGGTGATCGCCGAGCTGCGGCGCAAGGGATTTTCCCTCCAGAAGATCCGGCGGGTGCTGCGGTTCCTCCAGCGCGAGATGGGCAAGAGGCTGGCAGAGGTGCTCCAGGCGTCTTCCGAGCTGCACCTGGTCACCGACGGAAAATCGATCTACCTGGAAGACCAGCACGACCGGATCATCGACATCCTCAAGAACGCCCGCCAGCCCATGTTCCTGGTGTCGGTCAGCGACCAGGCGCGGCGCCTGACCGAGGTGGAGCGCAAGCCGGTCCGCATGGAGCCTGGGCTCGCCGCCCGCCGGATGCGGGTGGGCTAACCGGATTCAAATTCAGGGGCTTGTAATTTCCCAGAAGCTGTTATACTGGGGATGGCTGGAGGCCACCGGATGCCGTCGCGTCGATCCTATCTTCTCGTCCCGGTTTTCATCGCACTCTGTTCGCTCGCCGCTGGGGTCTTTGGCGGAAAAGGAGTTTTCGCGGCCGGCCCGCCGGACGATCCGGTCAGCCAGAGCCTCAAGTCGTTCACCAAAGTTTACGACGCGGTGGAGCAGAACTTCGCCGATTCGGTGAAGGCCGACAAGGCCATCTACAACGGCGCGGTTCCGGGCATGCTGCGCACGCTCGACCCGCACTCGAATTTCTTCGATCCCAAGAGTTATGAGGCCTTGCGCGAGGATCAACGCGGCCACTACTTCGGCGTCGGCATGCAGGTGGGCCCGCGCGGAGGCAAGACCATCGTGATCGCTCCGTTCGGCGGATCGCCCGCCGCCAAGGCGGGATTGCGGCCGGGCGACGTCATCCTCGATGTCAACGGCAAAAAGACCGAGGGCCTGAACACCACGGAAATCGCGGACCTGCTCAAAGGGCCGCGCGGAACGCACGTTCAGGTGACAGTGGCGCGCGAGGGTGTCGAGATGCCGATCGCGTTCAACATCGTCCGCGAAGAGATCCCTCGCTTCAGCGTGCCGGAGGCGTTTTGGATCAGGCCCAGCATCGCCTATGTCAAGGTTACACAGTTCAATGAAACCACCAGCAAGGAGCTGGAGGATAAGCTCAAGGCGCTCGGCGAAAAGGACGTCAAGGGGCTGGTGCTCGATCTTCGAGGCAACCCGGGCGGGCTGTTGAACGAGGGCGTCGAGGTGGCGGGCCACTTCCTTAAAAAGAACGAGCTGGTGGTGAGCCACCGCGGCCGCGCCCAGCCGAACAAGAATTACTTCGCCCACAAGGACAACGGCGGGCGCGAGTACCCTGTCGTGGTGCTGGTGGATCGGACCTCGGCCTCGGCGGCGGAGATTGTAACCGGCGCGCTGCAGGATCACGACCGCGCCTGGGTGGTCGGCGAGACCACGTTTGGCAAGGGCCTGGTGCAGACGGTGTTCCCGCTCAGCGATAGCACCGGACTGGCGCTGACCACGGCGCATTACTACACGCCCAGCGGCCGCCTGATCCAGCGCGACTACTCGAACATCTCGTTCCTCGATTACTACTATCACAACAACCTGGAGCAGAAGAACCCGGCCGACGTGAAGATGACCGACAGCGGCCGCACCGTCTACGGCGGCGGCGGGATCACGCCCGACGAAAAGTACACGCCCGCAAAGCTGAATAAATTTCAGATCGAGGCGCTGCGCAAGTACGCCTTCTTCAACTTCTCCGCGAAGTACTTCGGCGGCAAGGCCGACGCCAAGCTTCCCAAGGGCTGGGAGCCGGACGAGAACCTGGTCAACGACTTCCACCAGGCCCTGCTCAAGAGCGGCGCCGAGTTCACCGAGGCCCAGTTCACCGAAAACCACCAGTGGATCAAGGAACAACTGAAGCGCGAGATGTACATCACCGCGTTCAGCTACGAAGATGCGCAGCGCGTGGACATCGAGCAGGACCCGGCCGTGGCCAAGTCCATCGAAGCCTTGCCGAAAGCCCGAGCGTTGCTCGAGAACGCCAAGAAGCTGCTGGTGCAGCGCTTCGCGCAACAGGATCGCCGTCCCTAAAGCAATCGGATCGGAAGCGCAGATCGCCGTCCTCGATGCGGGCGGGCAGTATTGCCATTTGATCGCCCGCAAAGTGCGCGAGTTGGGCGTTTACGCAATCGTCGCGCCCAGTGAGACTCCGGCCGCCGCGCTCGCCGGACACAAGGGCGTGATTATTTCCGGGGGGCCTTCGAGCGTCTACGATCCGGGCAGCGCCACCATCGACCCCGTCTTGCTCGCCTCCGGCACGCCCGTGTTCGGAATCTGCTACGGCCAGCAATTGATGGCGCACCTGCTGGACGGCTCGGTGCAGAAAGGCGACCAGGGGGAATACGGTTTCGCGCAACTGGACATCGGCGCCGCCGACACCATCTTTCGCGGCGTCGAGGGCCGCCAGCAGGTCTGGATGAGTCATCGTGACCTGGTCGTCAAAGCGCCCTCCGGTTTTGAAGTTCTGGCCCGCACCGACACGTGCCCTATCGCCGCGATGGCCGCGCCTCAGAAGCGTCTGTTCGCGGTTCAATTTCATCCGGAAGTCGCTCACACTCCGAGCGGGCGCACGATCCTTTCCAATTTCCTGTTCGATGTTTGCGGGTGCGCGCGCGATTGGGACCCGGCCGGGCAGATCCCGTCCGTGGAACAACAGATCCGCGAGGTGGCGGGCGGCCGCAGCGTATTCTTCTTTGTGAGCGGCGGCGTGGATTCAACCGTCGCCTACACGCTATGCCTGAGGGCGCTCGGACCGGAGCGTGTGCACGGCGCTTACGTCGATACGGGCCTGATGCGCGAGGGCGAAACCGAGTTCGTGCGCGCCAACTTCGCTCGCCTGGGTGCCCGGTCATTCGCCGTGGAAGACGCCCGCGACCAGTTTCTGACCGCTCTCAAAGGCGTCACCGACCCCGAGCGGAAACGGCACATCATTGGAGAAAAATTCGTCGAGGTGCAGGAACGGATTCTCGAGAGCGAACACTTTCTCGACGGTCACTGGATACTCGGCCAGGGGACCATTTACCCGGACACGATCGAGTCCGGGGGCACCGCCAAAGCCGAGCTGATCAAGACCCATCACAATCGCGTCGCGGGAATTCAGGAGCTGATCGCCGGAGGCCGGATCATTGAGCCGCTGGCATCGTTCTATAAGGACGAGGTAAGGTCGATCGGCCGCCAGTTGGGAATCGCGGCCGAGCTGCTGGACAGGCATCCGTTCCCCGGCCCTGGCCTGGCGATCCGCTGTCTCTGCTCGGATCAGAGCGGAGCGCCCGAGCAGACCGTCGAAGGCTGGATTCTTCCCGTGCGCTCGGTGGGCGTGCAGGGAGATTCCCGGACCTATCGGCACGTGCTGGCGCTCGAGTCGTTCCCCGAGTCCGAACAGGACGCAGGGCGGCTGGTCAATCGTCTCACCGGCATCAATCGCGTGATTGCGGTGGTCGGGCGCCACCCTCCCTTTGGCGAGATGCGCGTCCATCCTGCGACCCTGACGGCGGAGCGGCTGGATCGGCTGCGGCGCGCCGACGCCATCGTGCGCCGGATGTCTCGGGAATTCGATGCGGAAGTCTGGCAGTTCCCGGTCATCCTGATTCCGGTCGGCGTCTCCGGCCGCCCCGACTCAGTGGTGCTCCGCCCGGTGCAATCGGTGGACGGCATGACAGCCAACGCCGTCTGGATGAACCCGGAACGCCGCAGCGATATGGCCAGGGAACTCCAAACCGTCGAGGGCGTGGCGGCAGTGTTTTACGATTTGACCAACAAGCCGCCGGCGACGATCGAGTGGGAATAGTTTAGGCTTTGGAGCGCTGCCACCCCAGCTCGACCAGTTGTCCTTCGAGATAAGCGAGCCCGTCCTCCAGCGTCTTCCGATAGCGGGGATTCTGACAGCCCTCGATATCGTGAAGCACGCGCGTGCGGTGGAGCAGCAAGCTGTCGCGCTTGCGCTCGGTGTCCACTTGTTCCGCCGTCAGGATGATGCGTGGCTTTCCCTGACGGGCTCTGGCGGACTCGATCTGAGCTTGTACGGACTTACTTTCCCAACCGCGAGCCACGAACTCATTGTAGCACCCCGCTACCGCCCCTCGCTCGACGGAGGCACCAGGCCTTTCATGCGCAGATAGGTCACCATGTTGCCGTAGTGCTCGTTGTCATGGGCGACGGCGGTGTAAAGAGCCGACAGCCTGGTTCGTTCTCTGCTCTCGACTTTGACGGTTTCGGCGGCCTTCGCATCGGTCTGCGCGTCGAAGATGGCGTCGCAGTAGGCCATGGATTCCTTGAGTGCCGCGATGAGATCCGTTTTGGACTTTTTCGTGGTCTCGATGACGGGGTCCCTCGATTCGCTCTTCGCCCCACCGCAGAAAATGTAGTGATAATCGGCTACATGACCCACCAGCTCGCCGAAGCTGCGGACGTCGGGAGCCGGCTTGAAGCTGTAGTTCTCCTCGGGCATCTTCTCGGCGGATCGCAAGACGTTGTTCTTGATTCCGTTAAAGGCGCGTTTGGCATCGGCGCTGAGCGGATTGTTTTGCGCGTGCAAGAGCGACGCCGTGGCGGCCGCGATCAGAACAGCGGAACAGAGATGGACTGTCATAGCTCCAGTCTAGCGCTGAACCCGCAGCCAGGAAAAGAATCGTTCAAAGCTGACGGGCTGGCCGCGATCGCTTCCGGCGAAGCATCCGTTGGCGACGTCCGGGCCGTCGACCCCGGTCGCCTGGGTGAAGTAGAAGTTCCATTGATCGCAGCTCAATAGCGTGCCCTCGCGCGCCTGGGCTTTCTCCAGGATTTCTTGTCTCACGTGCTCGGGCGAGCGCAGCATTTCGATTCCGGGCGCGCCGACTTGGACGAACGGCATCGGCCGGGGCGGAGCCTCCCGGTAGGGAGTCGCACGGGGAGACGGCAGGTCGGGCTCCACCAGCCACGCGCGCCTGGCCGCGAAATATTGCATCAGCCTGGCGTTGCTGTCGCGATCCAGTTCTCTCGCCCAGACCACGGGCGAACTGTCGATATCCGCGCCGTTGTAGACCCACTCGTCGCCGGGATCGTGCGCCGCTGTATACCGCACAAACACCAGTTGCTTCCCGCCCGAACTCTCAAGTTGCTTGAGGACGCGAGCGCGCGCCACGCCTCCTTCCGAAGGCCAGCGCCAACTCCTCGCCTCCGTGGACCCGACTGGCGCGGGGCCGGCGATGATCCGGATCAACAGCATGATGAGACAAGCCGGCGGCAGACAGCGCACCAGGCACAACCCCACCGGGCGGCCGCTCCACCACCAGAGCCTCAGCCTGCGCATGCCTGCTATGACGATCAGGATCGCGAGTCCGGTCGCCGGCGCCGCATAGTGCTCGTTGTGCCAGACCTGGCCGGCCAGCGAGAGCGAGAAGACCGCGCCCATCCACAGAAGTTGCCGGCTCTTGCGGTCCCGCCACAGAAACAGCACACTCACCAGCGGAATCGCGAGCAGCGGTCCAAAGTAGAAACGCCAGTAAGCGCCCACTTTATTCCACAGCTCTCGAAGCGGCGAGTAACGCGCTTTCAGATAATCGTTCATCTCCGAGCTCGTGTAGAAGAACCGCATCTCCGGGTTGTTATAGAGCGGTTCCGGAGTGGGCCGCTGCACGATGAAGTGAGGCGCGATGGTCATAGTGTCGCGGTCGAGAACGTAAGGCGCCATCCAGGGCTTGCCGGTCACGCGCGCGAAGTAGTACGCGGTCGCCGCACCCGTGAGCGCCAGCACCAGACCAAGCGGGAGGATGATCCGGCGTAACACGGCCGGCTTGGAAACCAGAACGGCCGCGACCGTCAGGCCGAAGACCGCGCCTTCGAAGGGACGGCTGTGCGCCAGAATCGCGAGCCCCACGCCCATCGCCACCGAGTAGCGCCAGTGGGGAGTGCGCATGATTCTCGGCAGCGCTCCCAGCACCAGCGCGCCTCCGGCCGCAGCCAGGCATCCGCCCCAATAGCTGTTCATCCAGTAACTGGCGATGGCGATTCGCAGAATGACCAGCACCGCACCAAGAAGCGCCCACCTCGGCGGCAACCATCCCTGGAGCATCCAGCAGATCGCGCCGCACATGAATCCGGCGCTGAGCCAGACCCCGAACCAGAATTGGCCGAACAGGACCTTGCCGACCGCCAGCACCAACGCCTGACCTATCGGAAACGCACTCGCATAGACGGGCCGCGAGAGAATATGCATGCTCTCGAAATGCACCCAGAACGGATGCTGCGGATACACAACGCGCCCGTGAGTGAAGGTGTCCGCCGCCAGCAGGAAACTGAACTCATCGTGGACGCGCGCTTCCGGAATCGGATACCACGCCAGCAGCAGCGCACGCACAACCAGAGGAGCCGCCGCGGCAATCCAGATCGCCAGCCACTTCCGCCGGGCCAATCGCGCCAGCGGACGCTCCCACCATCCCAGCCACCGGAGCCCGAGCCAGGCGGCCGCCGGAGCCAAAACTAACACGGCGATCGCCAGAGCAGTCTCGGGATTCTGTGGCATATGATAGTACGTTAGGCTCGGAGACAGCGTACCAAATGAACATCCTTACTCTGGGAGCCGCCGGCTTCATCGGCTCTCATCTCACTCATCGTTTGCTCAAGGAGGGGCACACGGTCATCGCGGTCGATCGGGAGACGGAGAAGGTCGCGGACTGTCTGGATCATCCGAACCTGACATTTATCCAGCAGGACATCCGCAGCCCGGAGTGGGATCTCGACCGCCTGGCACGGGACGCGGATCTGGTCATCGATCTCATCGCTTACGCGAATCCCGGCCTGTATCTGCGCATCCCGCTGGAGGTTTTTCATCTCAACTTCATCGAGAACTTGAAGATCGCCGAGGCCTGCGTCCGGCACTCGAAACGTCTGATCCAGTTCTCGACTTGTGAAGTTTACGGCAGAACGGCGGCCAGCTTGAAGCACGCCAACGTCGCCGACCCGGAAGACCCCATCCACGCCACGTTCTCCGAGGATTCGAGCGAGTTCATCCTGGGGCCGGTCTCCAAGCACCGCTGGATTTACTCGTGCGCGAAGCAGTTGCTGGAGCGGGTGCTCCACGCCTACGGTCTGGAGCAGGGTTTCAACTACACGATCATCCGGCCGTTCAACTTCATCGGGCCGAAAATCGACTACCTTCCGCAGCAGGAAGAGGACATCCCCAGGGTGTTTTCCTTCTTCATGGAAGCGCTGCTGAACGGCACCAGGATGAAGCTGGTGAACGGCGGCGTGAGCCGGCGCTGCTACACCTACATCGACGACGCGATCGAATGCATGTACCGCATCGTGGAGAACCCCAACGGCGTGTGCGACCGCCAGATCTTCAACATCGGTTCGCCTTACAACGAGGTCTCGATTCGCCAGATGGCGGAGATGATGTGCGAGATCTATGCGGAGAAATTCCGCCAGGACCAGGCGCCCTTGCCCGAGATCGTCAGCGTGCCGGGCGAGGAATTCTACGGGGAGGGTTACGACGACTCCGATCGCCGCATCCCCGACATCACCAAGGCGCGAACGCTGCTGGGCTGGAATCCGGTGTGGAACATCCGCGATACGCTCGAGACCACCATGCGATACTACGTTTCCGGCTACAAGAGGTCCGCCGAAACCGTCAGCACCGCCGCCAGTGTCAGTGAGTAATGGTTGAGAACGTCTTCGTACTGATGCCGGCCTACAATGCCGGCGCCACCATCGAGAAGGTGTTCGCGCGGATTCCTCCCGAGGCAAGGCAGCGCATCCGGAGATACGTCGCCGTCAATGACGGCAGCTCGGACGACACCGCGGCCGCGCTCGAACGTTTGCAAAAGGAGTTCTCCAGCCTGGTGGTGCTGACGCATCCGTCCAATCGCGGCTATGGCGAAGCCGAAAAAACCCTGCTGCGTTACGCGCTTCGGGAAGGCGCCGGCGCCGGCGTCCTGCTGCACTCCGACGGACAGTATTCGCCCGAGAAGATCGTCGAGCTGCTGGGTCCGTTCGACCGCGACACGGCCGACCTGGTGCAAGGATCGCGCCTTCTTGACGGCGGCGCGCTGCGCGGCGGGATGCCTCTGTACAAATTCGCCGCCAACAAGATTCTCACGGCGATCGAGAACCGCGCCTTCGGCATGACACTCGCCGAGTATCACAGCGGCTACATGCTGTACTCGCGCAAGGCGCTGGAGACGATCCCGTTTGAGAAGCTGTCCCATTCTTTCGACTTCGACCTGGAAATGATCGTTCTGGCGCGCGTAAAAGGGCTGCGCATCGCCGAGGTCGCGATTCCCACGATTTACGCTGGAGAAAAATCGCATCTGAACCCGATCAAATACGGGTGCGCCGTCCTCTCGGTGGTCTGGAATTTCAAGCGTGGCAAGTACCACGCGATGTGAGGCGGCGTGCGTCCCACCCCGTAGTAATGGTACTTTGTTGTGGAGCGGAGGACCCGATGCGGCCTGGTGCGTGGCATTCGATGTTGCTGACGCTGCTTCTCCTTCTCAATCTGGTCCGGTCGCCCGCGTGGGCGCAGCAGCCCGTGACGGGGCTGCGGATCGTGGTTGTGGAGGGAGAGGGCGCGATTAACAATATCAAGCAGCGGGTCAACCGCAGTCCGGTGGTGCGGGTGGAGGACGTCAACGGCAGAACCGTGGCGGGCGCCGCGGTCGTTTTCTCCCTGCCGGGGCAAGGCCCTAGCGGCACGTTTCCGAACGGATCGCGGACACTCACCACTAACACCGACGCCCAGGGTCAGGCGTCGGCCGTCGGGATTCGCCCCAACAATCTGAGCGGCCAGCTCCAGATTCGCGTGACGGCATCGTTCCAGGGCCAGGCGGCCAGCGCCGTCATCACGCAAACCAATGCCGAGCTGGCGGGCTCCTCGAAAGGGTTGAGCGGAACGGCGAAAGTGCTGATCGTTCTTGCGATCGCCGGAGGAGCCGCCGCCGGCGGAGTGGTGGCCGCCACGCGGGGTGGCTCCAGCAGCGGCGGTGGTGGCGGTGGGGGGGGCGGGGGTGGGACGCCGACCGTAATCACTCCGGGAACTCCCAGCGTAGGAGGTCCACGTTGATTCGCGCCGCCGCGCTTGTCACCATGCTCGGGATCGCACCGGCCTTCGCTCAGATCGCCGCGCCGGTGCTCGGCTACCTCCCGGACGGAGGCCGCCTCCGTCCGGTATACGGGATTCCCGCGACAGCCGTGGTCGGCCCAGCCGTCGACATAGGCCGGGACCTGGATCGAGTCGCCGTATCGCCACGGCAGAATTATGTGCTCGCCACCGCCGCCGGCAACGGCGAGGCGTTGTTGATCACGCCCGGCGTTAGCGTGGTTCATCTGGAAGGCGCAGCCCCCGGAGCAGACCGGATCGTGATGAGCCCGCATGGCTCGGCTGCTGCGTTATGGTTCCCCGTCACCAGCCATCTTCAGATCGTCTCCGGATTGCCTCTGTCGCCCTCGGTGCTAGACATCGATACAACGTTCCGGGGCGCGCCGCCCGATGCGCTCGCCGTGAGCGACGACGGTCAATGGGTGGCCGGCGCGTGGCCGGACGGAGTCTACGTCCTGGGCGCCGCCGGGCAAGTGAACCGCTTGCCCGTGGATGCAGGCACGATGGCGCTGGCCTTTTTCCACGGCCGCCCGGACCTGGCGGTGGCGACTCCCACCGCGATCCTGACCATCGCCGGCGTGGGCGGCAGCGCCGTCCCGGCGGTTGTGTATAACGGTTCCGCGAGCCCGTTATCGCCTGTGGCGATCGCGCTGTCGTTCGACAATCTCCGCCTGGCGGCGGCCGATCGTGGCGGTGCGTTGCTGACGGTCGACCTTTCGACGGGCGCCGCGGCCGCCTTGGATTGTTCCTGTTCCCCGGAGGGTCTGTTCCCGATGGGAGGCTCCGTCTTCCGTCTGACCGGCCTCGGTCCCGGCGCGCTGAAGCTATTCGAGGCAGCCACCGGCGACGTTTTGTTCGCGCCGCTCGCCGCAAGCGCGGGAGGCCTGCCATGAAACGCAGGCTCGCCGTCGCGATGCTGGCGCTGGCCGCCGGTGGTCCCGCGCTCGCGGCTCCGACCATTCTCACGGCGTCTCTGCCCACGGGCGCCTTTCAGCAAAGCTACTACACGCAACTGACGGCCACGGACCCCAATGTCCTTAACCCGACTTTTATTTGGTCGCTGACCAACGGACTGCTCCCGGCCGGACTGAACTTTCTCAACTCGAATAACTTCGGCGTGATCACGGGCACGCCGACCGTCGCCGGGACGTTCTACCTCACCTTCACCGTCCAGGAGAACTCGGGAAATACGTTCATCGGGTCCGCGTTTCAGAGCTACACGCTTACGATCACCGCGGGGCCGCCCTCGATCACCCTAAACACCCTTCCACCCGCCGTGCAAGGCACGCAGTACAGCGCCACGCTGACCGCCTCCGGCGGCGTGCCTCCCTATCAGTGGACTTTCGTCAGCTTTGATACGCAGGGATTATCCATCGGCTTCACGACCGGGACCATCACCGGCGTCCCGCCGACACCCGGGATCTTTTTTCTGACCGTTCAGTTGACAGACAGCGTGGGGGCGTCCGCGCGGCAGACGCTTCAATTGTTCGTGGCAACGCCGCTCCGCGTACTGACCACGTCGCTGCCAAACGGGTCCTCGGGGACTTTCTATTCGCAAGCGCTCTCGCCGGGTGGCGGGCAGCCGCCCTATACGTGGTCGCTGCTGACGGGTATTCTTCCCCCCGGCCTGCAACTGAGTCCCACGGGCGTCATCAGCGGCACGCCGTCCGGTAACGGAACCTACCCGTTTACCGTGCAATTGCTGGACTTCGGCAAGCGCGTCGCTCAGGCGAATCTCGTGATCACGATTGGTCCGGGCCTGACTATTACCACGTCGTCTCTGCCGGACGGCACGGTCGGCCAGCCGTATTCGCAGACGATAGCGGCCAGCGGCGGCCTCTCTCCGTACGTCTGGTCCATCGTCAGCGGATCGCTTCCTTCCGGGCTGGCGCTCGACTCCGGGTCCGGCACTGTTAGCGGGACTCCGAACACCGTCAGTACGCTCACTGTCACGGTCCAGGTGACCGACTCGCTGGGTGGCTCGGCGCAGGCGAATATCGCGATCAACATCCGCTCCTCGCTGACCATCGTCACCTCGGCGCTCCCGGACGCGGCCGTTGGATCGGCCTATTCGCAGACGCTTGCCAGCAGCGGCGGGCTGGCGCCGCTCCTCTGGTCGATCTCCCAGGGCGCTCTACCGGCCGGACTGACGCTGAACGTGACCACCGGCGCGATCGCAGGCACCCCTTCCTTCGCCGGCGCCTCCTCCTTTACCGTGACCGTGACCGACGCCTCGCGGCAGACGGCGTCGAAGGCGCTGGCGATCCTGGTGGCAAGTCCGCTGACGATCACGACGGGGGACTTCACCGCCACCGCAGGCGTGGCGTTTTCCCTTACCCTGGCCGCCAGCGGCGGAACACCCCCTTACGTATGGGGGATCTCCTCGGGGAGCCTTCCGGCCGGCTTGCGATTCGATCCGGGCAGCGCGCTGATCAGCGGGACGCCCACGGCTCCGGGATCGAGCACGATTACTGTGGCGATCATCGATGCGCGCCAGCAGGTGGCGAGCAAGACGATTACGGTGACGGTGAATCCGCCGCTTCCTCCCGCGCTGACGATTACTGCGGGTACAGGCGCCCAGCCGCCGGTATCGATAGCTCTCGCCAGCGCGTATTTCGGGGATGTCAGCGGCACCCTCACGCTCTCGTTTAATTCCTCGGTGGGCGGCGACGACCAGATGCTCGCGTTTGCTGCGGGCGGCGGCCGGACGGCTACCTTCACCATTCGAGCCTCGACGACGCAAGCCGTATTCGCCAACGGCGCTACCAGCGCCCCCTTGCTGATGCCCACGGTAGCGGGCACAATCACGCTCACCGTGACCAGCCTGAGAACCGGCAACACCGATATCATGCCGGCCACTCCTCCCTCCAGAACGATCACGATCGATCCGGCGGCGCCTGTGATCACGGGGGTCGCGTTCCAGCAGCAACCGGGAGGCTTCACCGTCACGGTCACCGGCTACTCGAACACGCGCGAAATGGCGAGCGCGCAATTCCATTTCGTGCCCGCCTCCAACAATTCGTTTGCCACGAGCGACTTCACCGTGCAGCTTGGACCGGCGTTTTCGACCTATTATCAAAGCTCCGCCTCCTTCGCTTTCGGCAGCCTGTTCACGCTCACGATGCCGTTCACGGTGCAAGGCAATGCACAGGCGGTGGTGTCGTATACGGTGACGCTTACGAATACGAAGGGGACCACGCCGCCTACGCAGGGGAATCCGTAACGGTGACACAGCGCGGGAAGCGCCCCTCAAAAGATTTGCGAAAAAACCCAACAAAGACCGCTTCCTTTGGTCGCGGCTCAGAGTCGGCACTCTGTGTTCGCAGCAGTTATCGAGCCGCGACCACACGGAGCGGACACCCTCGCCGTTTTTTTTCAGCCCCCCGATGCGTGATTTCCAATCTGGCACAATGAGTATCAGGGCTACGGGAACCCGTCAGCAGGGCGTTTGCACTGCCCTGCACTGAGCAAATGCGCAGGATCGACGTCACCTGGATTTTGCTTTACCTTGCTCCCCTGCAGGCGCAACACGTACGCCAGGGAGTCGATGGCCAGGTCGTTGACGAAAGAGGAAGCGGCGTCGAAGGAGCGTTAATAGTGGCCTCCGGAGCTGGCTTTACCGGTTGGGCAACAACCAAGGCAGATGGATCCTTCAACCTACGCGGCGCAGGTGCATTCATCAGTGTCCGCCGTTTAGGTTTCAAGCCTCGTCTGATCGCTACTTCAGATCTAATCGAGCCGGTTCGCATCCAGCTCGACCGGGTGGATAATACCGTATGGAGTGTTCCCTCGTGCGCGGCTCTGCCAAATCGAGGCCGAGAGTGGGTCGGTGGCGGATTACGTGTCAACGCCACTCGCAGACGCTATGAAGGCCCGGTATATGGAGAACACGATTCACATTGGTACTTTAAGCTCAATCAGAACACTCTTCACGTCGTGGACGGATACGCCTGGCATTCGGGGCTGCCACTGGAAAGCACGCTAACAGCGTCGCAAGGCATCAAGATTCGTGGGTGGTTTTTCGGCGACATCGCTGGGCTGGATTTATCAGGTGAAACGAAAGACGGTAAACGGTGGCGATGGGTGGGGGCGCCACTCGCCGATGCCGTCGAATACAAAAATGCGAACCCGGGTGTGGCTGATTACTTCGACAAGATAGTTGAGACGATGTGCTTTCACTCGCCGTAAGCAGCCTTAAAGCCCGACCTAAGAAGATCGTACTCCCGCTGATCAGGCCCCGGCGTAGAAGCTGAGCGCGTTGTCGCCCTGCTTCAGCACGCGGGTGCGATAGAGAGCGCCGTGGAATTCTGTCAGCGTGTGACGCGCGGCATGCTGCACGATGAAGAGCCGTGCAGAGGCAGGTGGCCGCCATACTTCGTATTCGTTCTCCAATCGGTACGGGGGATCGAGGAATACGATGTCCGCTTCGATTTTCGGCAGGATCGCGGAGGCCCGTCCATGGCGCACCTCGGCCCGGTCCTCGATTCCGAGCGTGCGCAGATTTTCGCGAATCACGCGGACTGCGGCGTGGCTTTGCTCGATGAACACCACCCGCGACGCGCCCCGGCTCAGCGCCTCGATGCCCACGGCGCCGGTTCCGGCATACACGTCGGCGAAGACCGTTCCCACGATTCGCGGGGCCAGCACGTTGAATAACGCCTCACGCAGGCGATCCGGCGTCGGGCGGACGTCGAGACCCGGGAGGCTCTTGAGCGGACGGCTGCGGAACTCACCAGCGATGACGCGCATCCGATTATCCCACCTGCACCAGCCCGTAGCGCCGTTGCCAATGGTCGCGGATAAACGCGACGGCGCGCCGCAGGTCGTCCTCCGCGGGCGGATGCGCGACAAACGATGCCGCTTCATTTCGCGCGATCTCCAGAATGTCCGCGTCGCGCAGGATGTTGCCGATCCGCAGGGCGGGCAGCCCGGACTGTTTGGTTCCGAAGAACTCTCCCGGCCCGCGCAGCTTCAGGTCCATCTCCGCGATATGGAAGCCGTCGCTCGATTCCACCAGCGTGCGGATGCGCTCGCGCGCGGCCTCGTTCAACTTGCCGGTCACCAGCACGCAGTAGCTCTGCGCGGCGCCGCGGCCCACGCGCCCGCGAAGCTGGTGCAGTTGCGCCAGTCCGAATCGCTCGGCCTGCTCGATCAGCATCACGGACGCGTTGGGCACATCCACACCGACCTCGATCACCGTGGTCGACACCAGGATCTTGGTCTCGCCGCGCTGGAATTTCTCCATGGCGGCTTCCTTCTCGGCGGGTGGCAGCCGTCCGTGCAGTAACCCTACCGGAATGCCGGGAAAGACGATCCGCGAAAGATGATCGTGCATCTTTTGTGCCGCCTTCATCGCCTGCGTTTCCGATTCTTCAATCACCGGGTAGACGACGTAGGCCTGACGGCCCAGGTCGATTTGCGTTTTGAGGAAACTGTAAACCTGCTCGATCCGCTCCTCGGTCACATGCTTGGTGACGATGGGCTTTCGGCCGGGCGGCATTTCGTCGATCACGCTCACGTCCAGGTCGCCGTAAATCGTCAGCGCCAGCGTGCGCGGGATCGGTGTCGCGGTCATCACCAGCACGTCGGGGTGGCTGCCCTTGCCCGCCAGCGCCAGCCGCTGCTCCACGCCGAAGCGGTGCTGCTCGTCCACGATCGCCAGGCCCAGCTTGCCGAACTCCACGTCGGCTTCGAGGAGCGCGTGCGTGCCCACCACCACGTGGGTGAGTCCCGCCGCCGCCAGCTTCTTGAGCTGCGTCTTCTCGCGGCCGGTTGCCGAGCCCGTAAGCAGGATGATCACATATCCCAGCTTCTGAAAGAGCCGCTTGAAATAGAAATAGTGCTGCGTGGCGAGGATCTCGGTCGGCGCCAGCACCGCCGCCTGGTAGCCGTTCTCGATGGCGATGATGGCCGCTTCGGCCGCCACAAGTGTCTTGCCGCTGCCGACGTCCCCTTGCAAGAGCCTGTACATGGGATGAGGCGCCGCCATGTCGTGAGCGATTTCCGCCAGCACGCGTTTCTGCGCTCCGGTCGGCTTGAACGGCAGCATTTCCTTGATCCGTTCCCGCACGCGATCCGTCAGTTGAAAAGCGATGCCTGGATACACGCGCGCCTTGGCGCGCTTCAGCTCCAGTCCGCACTCCAGCCAGAAAAATTCCTCGAAGATGAGCCGGAACTGCGCCGGAGAACGGAACGCGTTGAGCAGCCGCACATCGGATTCCGGCGGCGGAAAGTGCAGCGCGCGGATCGCGCTCCAGCGGTCTGGGAGCTTCAGTTGCGCCAGTACGTGCGGCGGCAGAGGATCTTCGAGCGGCGCGATACCTTGCAGAATGCGGTCGAGCAGCACGCGGAGGACGCGCGTAGTGACCCTGCCGGCCGCTTCGTAAATCGGCACGACGCGGCCGGTGTGCAGTGACGCGTCGCCGTCGTCGTCTCCCGAGAGAATCTCGTACTCCGGGTGCATCATCCCGAGATTTCCGGAGTAGGAATCGAACTCGACCTTCCCGAACAGGGCCACCTTCTGCCCCGGCGCGAAGACGTCGTCCAGATAGGCGCCGTGAAACCACTTGGCGGACAGGACGCCGCGCGACGCGTCGGTGAACGTCGCCTCAAACAACCCCAGGTTTCGCCGCCGGAAGCCGGATACTTTCGTCGAGCGCACTTCGGCGAGCACCGTTGCCATTTCACCCGGCGCCAGCTCGCGAATCGACTTGACGTTGCGCCGGTCCTCGTAACGGAAGGGCGCGTAGGTGAGCAGGTCCTCCACCACTTTGAGTCCCTTGGCCTCGAGCATCGCGCCGCGGCCCGGCCCAACGCCTTTCACGTACATGAGTGGAGTGGAGAGATCCAAAGCCACAGATCCAGGGAATGTCCCCAGTGTACAATGCGGTTTCATGTCTCAATTGCTGGAAGGAAAAACTGCGCTGATTCTGGGCGTCGCCAACAAGTGGAGCCTCGCCTACGCCATCGCGAAGGCGTTTCGCCGCGAGGGCGCCAAATTGCTGCTCACCTATCAGGGCGAGCGCCTAAAGCAGACGGTGGAGGAGCTCGGAGCCGAGCTCGGCGCGGCGCGCGTGTTCGATTGCGACGTCACCAGGGACGAAGACCTGGCGCGGCTCACCGATACGATCGGGCGGGAAGGACGCCTCGACGCCGTGATCCACAGCATCGCGTTCGCCAATCGCGAGGATCTGAGCCGGCCGTTTGTCGAGACCTCGCGCGCGGGTTACCTGCTGGCGCAGGAGGTGAGCGCGTATTCGATGATCGCGGTGGCGCGGGCGGCGGCGCCCCTGATGACCGGCGGCGGTTCGATGACCACGCTCACCTACCTGGGCGCCTCGCGCGTCGTGACCAACTACAACGTGATGGGCGTGGCGAAGGCTGCGCTCGAGGCGTCGGTCCGTTACCTGGCCAGCGAGCTGGGGCCGAGCAACATCCGCGTGAATGCGATTTCAGCTGGCCCCGTCAAGACCGCCTCGGCGCGCGGCATCAAGGATTTTTCGAAAGTCCTGGAGGCCGTGGCCGCGCACGCTCCTCTACGGCGCAACACCGACCCGGCCGAGGTCGGCGATACGGCGGTGTTCCTGGCCAGCGATCTCGGCCGCGGCGTGACGGGTAACGTGCTCTTCGTCGACGCCGGGTTCCAGATTATGGGGTTGTAGAGGCCTGCGCGTAACCGCTGGGAATCACCGGAGACAATGTCTTCACCTATGTCTCTACGTCGGTAAATTAGGCCTCTTCGCCGCCTTCAAGGCGTTCCAGCCGATGATGAAGTTCAGCAATGCGCACCAGGGCCCGGATATTTTCGGCATCGGCCGCGATGGCTTCCCGGATCACCTTCATCTCCGCATCGTGCCGTTTCATCTCCGCATCGTGCCGCTCAAAAGCCTCATCGTGGTATTGCTGACGCGCGGCCATCTCCTGTTGGCTCTTGGCCACCTGTTCGAGAATGCGCTCTATGCGATCCAATCGCTCGCTGCCGTTCGTCATATTAGAGTCTTTGATTCCAGCCTATCATCGTTTTCCATTGGGCATCGGGAACACCAACATGCGATAGCGCTATCTCACCCTTTTCAGCTTGTCGTAGTCGGCGACAAGTTGCCGCGTGATCTTGTCCGCCACGTCCGCGCTGGCGCCGCGAAACTTTGCCCCATTGCTTTCCTGCGTGGTGGACCAGATCACGTCCCCATCCTTGTTCACCAGGCGCACGGTGGCCAGCGCCTCGTGCCGGCGCTCGCGGACACTGGTGGATTCGTGCTCGCCGATTCGGAGATTCACAGACCGGCTGCTCCGATCGCCGATGGGGTTCCAGATTATGGGACTCTAGCGGCGCTGCTCATGATACCGGATACGGTATCATGGGATTGGTGGCGGCTGGCAAACTACTCCAGCAGATTCGTATCAGTGCCCGCGAAACGCCCCATAAAGCCGGTCTACGTCAAGAAGTTTGTGGCGCTTGTCGACGCTGTTCGGGAGGTCAGGAGCCATGAGAGCAAATAGAAAGCGAGATCTTGACGGGTACCAGTTTACGGTTCGCCCGCTTTCAGCGGATGAGGGCGGCGGCTATCTGGTGGAGTATCCCGACATACCTGGATGCATGTCCGATGGAGAGACCGTCGAAGAGGCGATCGCCAACGGCAGGGAAGCCCTTCGCGATTGCCTGGACGTATTCCGAGAGTCGGGCCGAAAGCTACCGAAACCCAGCATCGAGGCCGCTCAATGGCGGCAGCGCCTGCCGCGGACGCTTTATGCCAGGCTAAAGAAGCAGGCGGAACGCGAGGGCGTCAGCATTAACAGCCTGGTGACCGCGATCATCGCCGAGGCGATCGGATCGCGGCAGGCACATTCCCGCGAGAGGTGAGGTGGCAGGATTTATCCAAGCTAGGCGAGGGAAATACCCGATTGAGAAACGTTCATGGACCTTTTTTTAAAGGAAGCAATCGAACAAGCAACAGAGGGACTGTCGGCCGGTGGGATCCCCATCGGATCAGTGCTCGTCATAGACAGCAAGATCGTAGGACGCGGCCACAACCAACGGGTGCAGAAGGAGAGTCCCATCCTGCATGCCGAAATGGATTGTCTTGAAAACGCCGGCAGGCTGTCGCCGGAAGACTATCGGCGAGCCACACTTTACTCGACGCTCTCGCCTTGCGACATGTGCAGCGGGGCGATTCTGCTTTATAAGATTCCCAAAGTGATCGTTGGCGAGAATCGCACTTTTCGCGGCCCGGAAGACTACCTACGCAAGCGCGGTGTTGAGGTGATCGTCTGGGACGATCCCACATGCGTGGCCATGATGCAACGGTTCCAACAAAAGCACCCTGAATTGTGGAATGAGGACATCGGCGAGGAGTGAGAGAACAGTGCAAAGTCTCAGCGCGTTGCGGCGATCGTGCTATTTCACTCTTTTCACCTTGTCGTAGTCGGCGACAAGTTGCCGCGTGATTTTGTCCGCCACGTCCGCGCTGGCGCCGCGAAACTTCGCGCCGTTGCTTTCCTGCGTGGTGGACCAGATCACGTCCCCGTCCTTGTTCACCAGGCGCACGGTGGCCAGCGCCTCGTGCCGGCGCTCGCGGATGTTCGTCGATTCATGCTCGCCGATCCCGAGATTCACAGACCGGCTGCTGCGGTCGCTGATGCTGGCTCCGGCGCCGTTGTAGCGCGAACCGCTGCTCGAGCCCGAGCCGGCCGACGCGCCTCCGCGCACGTTCACGCCCTCCGACGAACTGAATGCGTCGGTGTAGATCAGGTCCTCGGCCGCGCCACGCAGAACCGCATCGGCGCGCTCCTGGTTCTCCGTGAGGACGAAGAGCCTGGAACCCTGGAGAGCACTGATCACCAGGTCGCGCATCTGCGCGGCAGTCTCGCCGCCCGTGAGCCGGTCGACGAAGACGCGTTTGATCCCCAGCAATTGTTGCGAAAGGTCGTCCTCGCCGAATGCGGCGGCGCTCGCCATCAGGAGCAATGCGACGGGCAGCTTCATCATCCCCTCCCGGCCTTGCGCGCTTCCTCGTCCTGATACTGCACCTTCAGCCCGGTGCGCGCCTCCAGACTCACCAGCGTCGGGCGAATCCCGTTCTTGTCGACGCGAAAAACCAGCGCCTGCTGCGTGCCGCTCTCGTCGGTGTAACCGACGGTGAGGAAGTGCTGGCGCTTCTTGCTCAGCAGAAACACGGGCGAGATGATCACCGCCATCGCCAGGCGCCGGTCCACCTTCTGGCCATACTCGATGAGGTTGATGCGGTCGTAGCGCACCCGCACCTCGCCTTTTTTGGCGTAAAAGGCGAAATAGCGGTCGTCGAAGACGTCGATCGAGCCGGTGTTGCCGCTATCGAGAGTGGCCGCCGTTCCCCCAAGGTACTCGGCGCGGCTTTGGGCGGCCGCGATCCCGGAAAAAGATACGATCAGCGCAAGCAACCGTTTCGGCACACAAACTAGTTGCCCGAGCGCTTGGGATTTCTCTTGACAAATCAGGCCCGGATTACTGCTGCGGGGGAGGCCGCCGGCCAGCCGGACCGGGGCCCGGACCGCCAGGACCCATCCCTCCGAACATGCCCGGACGCTGCCTCTTGATCTCATTCAGCTTGGTCTGTTGATCCGGGGTCAGCATCTGGTAGAAGGCCGCGTTGGCCTTGGCGTCGCTCGACGTCTGTTGGGCGGTCAGGTTGCCGATGGTGGTCGAAAGCTGGTCGATCATGGCGGTGTCATTGTTCTTCACGGCGTCGGCCAGGCTCTGGCGGGCATTTTGAAGATTGTTGCGAACCACCATGTTGGACGCCGCGGCAGCGGTGAAAATCGTGCTCGCCTGCGTCTGCTGGTTATTGGTGAGTGAGAGCACGGTGGTCAATAAATTCACGCGGCGCTGGATCATTGTCGCCGGGTCGCGCGGGCCGCCCTGCCTCTGGGCCAGCATCGAGGTGGCAAATACCGAAGTGAGAAGGAATGCGGTCAGCGTCTCTTTCATCATATGTACTCCTGCTGATAGAGACGCGAGCGGCGGCCGGAGGGTTTACTGCGCTCCCGCCGTCAGATCGCCTTCCGCAGACCAGTACAGCGCGCCGAACAGCATGGGCAGAGTGGCGTGCGTCTGGGCCCGGTGTTGCGGGCGGATTCCGAACAGCACCACTTTGCCCGGATTGGTTTCCACGGCGACCACCGCGGCGCGGCCCAGCATATACTCTTCCCCGCGCAACCATCCCGACGCATTCACTCCCATGTTGGGATAGCGGGCCACTACGCTCACCTTCTGCGAGGAGAACCCCTCGGTGAGCTGGAAAAACGGCGAGTTGATGTAGAAGCCGAACGTATCTGGCGCGGAGCCGAGCCCGATGGGATGGCTGGTATCGACTTGCAGATTGACGATAGTTCCCGGTGCGTACTGCTGGTCGCGGGCGAGCGTGCGCTTCAGTTCCTTCACCGGCAGCGGCATCCGATCCAGGATCAGATTTGACGCATCGCCCAGCGCGATGAGCGCGCCACCCTGGTCGATGAACTCCCGCAACGACTCCCATCCCTTCTCTCCAATGCCACCACGATATTCAGCCGAGATGAACGTGGAAACCTGCCCTTCGAGGATGCTCCGCTCGGTTTGGTCCGGCAGGACGATCACGTCGAACTGGCGGCGCAGTCCGCCCGCCTGGATATCGGCGTTGTGCAGAGTTTTGTACGAGAACTCGTAATGCTCCAGCACCCAGCGCGTCCAGCCCTCATCCATGTTCGCGGTCCAGGACTGATACAGCCCGACTCGCGGCGCGCGCAGTGCGGCGCCCAGCTCCTCCAGGCGCGACGCGGCTGCTGTCTTCATGTTCACCTCGAAACCGGCGACAGCGCGATTCCACGCCTCTTCGGTCGCGCGCACCTGGACCACCGGCGGCTCCAGCCCGCGCGGTTTCCCGATGCTGACCTTCGCGCCCGCGTTGAGAAGGCGGTTCACCACCACCGAGCTCTCCGCTCCGGTGTAGGGGAAACTGCGGCGCCCGGCGATCTTCTCCGCCGAGAGTACGAACCTGGGAGCGCTCGTCACCGGCTCCAGTGGCAGACCATCCGGAAGAGGAGTCCGGGCGAAAACGGTCTTCACGCCGAACTGCATCCCCAACGACCATGCCGAGACGTCGTAGGGAACCTCGGCCGGCGCGCCCGGCGTGCGCCGCACTTCCGGATACGTTTGCTTCTCGAGCATATCCTTGGCCCAGCGCGCAAACACCTGGCCAAAGGGAATCACGTAGGTGCCGGCCGGATAGCTCTCACCGTCCTCGGTGAATCCAATCCGCGCCTGATAAATCTCGACGCCGCCGGTCATGAGTTTGCCGACCAGCTCAGCCACTTCATTCGGATCGTGCTGGCCGGCGGTGGGAATCAACACGCCGAAGTTCTTCTCCCGGTCGCCGAATCCGAGGCTGCCCTGGCGGCCCAGCTCCACCGTGTTCCGGTTGACGTTGTAGATCTGGCGGAGCAGCGTTTCGCGCTGATCCGCCGCGGCCTCAAGCAACGCGAAGGTCGCCGTCAGCTCGTAATCCACGATGTCCCGCAAGCGCCACGGCCCGCCGAGCCAGGGCCGCGGATATTCCGTGCGTGAAACGATGTCGGCCGGTGGCGGCAGAGGAGTGTTCGGACCGAGATCCTGCGCGGCGGCGCCTCCTCCAGGACCGGCCAGGCCCGCGCGGCCAATCTGGGCGAGAGCGCCCGCCGGCGGCCGGGTCGGATCCGCCTTCGCCTGCACCACTGGCGTGGCGATGCGCGCGCTGGCAACTTCGGTCAGCAGGCCCACCTGGTTGTGCCACCAGCCGGACCACGCCATCGCGCCCTCCCAGAAATTTGTGTAGTTGGCGTTATGGATGATCCCTTCCCGACCCTCGGCTTCGAGCGCCGCCGCCTGCGCCTGACCGTAGATGGTGTTCAAGCGGTAGATCAGCGGGTGCACGTTCGGATTGATGGGATCGGTGGCGGGCATGGTGAAGATGCGCGGCCCGCTGTTGCCCTGCTGATGCTCGTCCAGCCAGATCGAGGGGAACCAATCGTGCCAGAGGACCCCCGCCGTCAGTTGGCTTTCCTTGAGAGAAAACAGGAACATATCGCGGTTGTTGTCGTGGCCGGCATAGGGGTGATAGACGTACGGCATCGGACCGCCTTCCTGCGGCGTGCCGAGATATTTGTTGTACCAGTCCGTCACCATGATCTGGCCGTCGGGATTGAGCGACGGAATCAGCAGGAAAACGACGTTGTCGAGGATCTTCTTGATGGTGGAGGAATCCTCGGTGGCAAGCCTGTAGACGGCCTCGATCACCATCTGCGAAGCGCCGATCTCGTTCGAATGGATGTTATTGGTCACCAGCACGACTGACTTGCCTTCGCGGAAGATCTGCTCCCGCTCGGCCTCGGTGGGCGCGCCGCCCTGGAAGTACAGCTTGCGCTCGAGCGCTTTGTAGTGATCCAGGCGCCTGAGAGTCGCCGGTGCGCCGATCTCGAGCAGCACCAAAGGATTGCCTTGCGTGGTCGGCCCCAGCGTGCGGATGCGCACCCGGTCGGACTGGCCGGCGATCTTTTCGAGATACTCGACGATCTTGTCGTAGCGGACGAGTTTCCGGTCGGCGCCGATCTTGAAGCCGAAATACTGCTCCGGGGAGGGGATGGGCTGGGCGAGGGCCAGGCCACTGGCGAGGAGGGCCAGCGAAATGCGGAGGATGTGCTTGGTCACTGTAGTGATTTTATCACTCGCTCGCCGATCGGTTGTGGCGGATGGGTTGGTTGCAGAAGTTCTTGAAAGTATGGACTCATCCGAGGGTGCGGCGTACTCGCCGGCGCAACGGGGAGCGCGGCAAACAAAAAATACGAAACGAACCCATGACTTTTTATGGCAACCTCAAGTAAAAACAAGTCTTTAACTGTTAACCCCTTTTGAAAACGAACCCATCGAAGTGCAGTTGGGAATGAGCCGCGTTCGTGTTGCCATGTGCGTTGCCTTCCTCTCCGGTTAACACGAGCGGACGCGCCCGAAGAGCGTTTCGGGGCGCCAAGTGCGGAGGAGAGGCGAGTTACCGCGCGCGTGCGGCCGCGATCCGCTATCGAACATAATCGTTACCGGCGATGCGTTCGACGGGGTGGATGGTGAGCCAAACAATGTCCTGCGCAAAGTCCTGCTGACAGTTGAGCTTTAATATTTCCAAATACGTGTGGAGCAATGGCTCGGTCGTCGGAAGAGGTGCGCTTGCGACGAGCAATATGTTTGAATCGCTGACGACGCCTCCGGCTTTGGTGTCGTGCCACCAGCCGTGGAATGCCGAGTCGTGGTGAGGCTCCGGAAAGACCGGGCTGCTGGCAACGCCGCCGCATACTTGCGGGAGCGGAGTTCTTCGGTAAACTTCCGGAGGAGGTCCTTGGCCTCCTCCGGGCCGGGAAGATGTCGTTTGCCTTCCGACGTGATGGCGTATTGCTCCAGAACATCGTTGCGTTTCAACTCTTCGTATAACTGCTTCGACCTACTCTGGAGCTTCCATGCCGGGACGGCGAGGGCGACGGTCTGAAATCCGGGCAACGCGAACGGCACCTCCTCCTCGCGAAGAGTCACGCAGAATTCTCCGAATGCCGCTCGGTCCTTGATTCTCAGGGCCCACCGGTCGCGCATGCCATGCGGGCCGCTTGCGGTTTTAGCGGATTTCTCCTTGCCCTCCATGCTGTGCCTCCAGTCTACCTCAACTGTGACGCCTCGCTATACTCAAAATCACATGAAGCGGAACATCATCACGGTGCCCATTCGCAAGGTGAGCGACTCCTCAGCCATTGCGGAACAGGACCTGCTAGCCGTCGAAGAACCGCTTCAAATTCGAGTCGGGAAACGAAACGTCGCCATCACCATGCGCACTCCGGGCAACGACGCGGAGCTCGCCGCGGGGTTTCTATTCAGCGAAGGAATTCTCCAGCGCGCCAGTCAGATTTCGTCGATCAAGGCGGGGCCTCGCAACGTCATCACTCTCACTCTGGCCGGCGACGCCGATATCGATCTGGACCGCCTGGAGCGTCATTTTTATCTCACCTCGAGCTGCGGCGTATGCGGCAAGGCATCGATTGAGGCGCTCGAGAGCATAGGTTGCCCCGCGCTGCCTCGCGACCGGCCCAGGATCGAGCCGGGCGTGATTCACACGCTGCCCGAAACACTGCGGACGAAACAGATGGTTTTCGAACGTACGGGTGGACTTCATGCCGCGGCTCTGTTCGATTCCTCCGGCCAGTTGCTCAATGTGCGCGAGGACGTGGGCCGTCACAACGCCGTGGATAAGCTGGTGGGCTGCGCTTTTCTTGAGGGAAGCGTGCCGTTGAACGACTGCCTGCTGATGGTCAGCGGACGGGCCAGTTTCGAGCTGGTGCAGAAAGCGCTGATGGCCGGCATACCGGTGCTGGCGGCGGTGGGCGCGCCCTCGAGCCTGGCGGTCGAGCTGGCGCTGCGGTTCGGGATGACGCTCGCCGGCTTCGTCCGCGACCGGCGGTTCAACGTTTACTCGGGGGAAGCGCGGCTCATGGGCGGAACAACCGGGAGCAGCACGAGCCCGCCCGAGTAGATCGCCGCATCGGTTCCGTCGATCACGGCGATACTGGCAATCGTGCGCGAAGGCATCGCGGCGATGTCCACGGTAAACCGCAGCGGCGTCATCCCAGCCACGGCGGCGTCGGGCACGCTTGTCACGGTGCCGGGACGAAGCGTTATTCCGGGGCCGAGCAACCGGATCTGACCAGCCGTGATGTGGGAGTCGATTCCCGCGCCCCACAAATACAAGTCAACCGGGCCGCCGCTGGCGACCGCGCTGGCGCCGGTGAGATAGCCCCAGCCATTGCCGTCCGCCGGACCGAAGCCCAGAAACGGGAGCGAGAGAGCGGTGGGGGCCGAGTCAACAACAATACCGACCTGCGCGTTGTCTCCAGCCCCGATCGTAACGGTAAGGGGCGAGTCGTTGCCCCCGAAGAACGTCGAGCGAAACGTAGTGTTCGGCGGGGCCGTCGCGGCCAGCGCCAGGTTGAACGGGAAAACCGGACCATCGAGCGGGTGCGCATACACGAGGTAGTTGCCTGGGGGCACGCGCGCGATCCTGAAGCTGCCGTCGGTCAGGCTCGCGAGACCGCCTACCGAAACGCCCGTCGACGGGTCGACCGCTGCGACCAGCGCTCCCGCGACGGGAACGCCATTTGTGAGAGCGACCGTTCCGGCGATGTTCCCCAGCCGCGTATCGGCGTCGGGCGAGGGATACACCTCGGTGACGAAAGCGGCGTCGTCGGCCGACAGCGTGGCCTGCATGGTCGCCTCGGCCACCGAGACGAACGGCGCGAACGGGAACGTCGACGGGAACATGGTGGCCGAGATCAGTCCGGAGTGGTTCGCTCCCAGCGCGTGGCCAAGCTCGTGCGTGATCACGGCCTGGAGATCGTAGGTGCCTTGGGAATGGTCGGTCGAAAACGCCGCTCCCGGATTGATGATGATGTCGGTGTCCATCTCCGCTCCGTTCAGGTTGTACTGCAAGACTGTGACCGCGACCAGAGAACCCACGACGCTGCGGTTCTCCGGAGTATCTTCGATAGTGATCACGTGGTTGCCGTCGCTGGGGTTGTTTGAAAGCGAAGCCGTCTGGAGCGGCAGGAAGCGGGCGAGTGAGGTGTCGACGGCGTTCCAGCTTAGAGCGGCCGCGGCGAGCGCCGACATCGGGTCGCTGCCAGGCGTGATCATCACTTCGCCTTGCGCGTTGGCCGCGCCCGGTTGAACCGAAGGGTTCACCAAAAACTGAATGCCTGCCGCGTCGGGACGGAACAGGGGAACGCCCGTCTTGGTCACCAAGCGCACGTACGCGGACGCCGGAGCGCCGCACAACAAGGCCGTGAGAACGATCCAATGCATAGCTACCGCGCCTCCCTGTATGGATGGGCGGCCACCGCTTCCCGCACGCGCGCAGTGAATCGCCAAAGGTCGAGACGTGGGCCGGCGCTGACCTTGCCTTGCAGCCCGCCCGTGGTCCGCAAGTACCCGATGGGAGTGCGATAGAGGAACAGCACAACCTCTTCTCCGGCCGAGTAGGACACGGCGCCACTGAATTGCTGATTGACTCCGTCGAGACTCCCGCCCGGCTCGCTGACGGCGATTGCCGCGGGTCCGCCGCGGATGCTTTCGATGACGGCGACATCGTAATGAGTCCAGATGTATTTGTGCCTGGCGTCCCAGGCGACCCTGGAGGCGGCGATCCTGCCGTGCACAATGAACTCGGAATGAGCCGCGAGCTCCTCGAGCGTGTAGCGGGGCGCGACGGCTCCGAAAAATGTGATTGCTGCAAAGAGCAGGAGTCGGATCATACGGCCACAGCTTACGCCGGCTTCGGCCGCGTGTAAATTACCCCTGGGGGGTAGTCGCGCGCGAAAGCTCCACTGCCCGGCGCAAGCCGATCAGGGGAAGCTCGGGTATGAACGCGTCGAAGAATTTCTCGCCCGCGAACAGCCGTCCGAATCCTCCGGTGCCGAGCACGGCGGGTTTCTCCTTGGCGAAATGCTCCGCCGTCACCAGAGTGGCCAGCGACCGCACCGTCGCCAGCGTTCCGTAGTACAACCCCGACTGGATGCTCTCCACCACCGAGCGTCCCAGAACCTCGGAAGGACGCGTGATCGCCACCGAAGGCAGTTGCGCGGTCCTCGATTCGAGCGCCAACATCGAGATTTGAATCCCCGGGGTGATGATGCCGCCCAGATACTCCTTGTCCTTGGTCACGGCGCAGAGCGTCGTGGCCGTGCCGAAGTCGACGATCAGCAAGTTGCGTCCCGGAAATCGCGCGATGCCCCCGATGGCGTTCGCAATTTTGTCCGCTCCGACCTCCAACGGATTTCGATAGCGGATCTTGAGCCCCGTTTTCGCTCCGGGCTGAAGCAGAAACGGCTCGAAATGGAAATATTTTCGGAAACAGTTCCGAAGCGAGTGCAAGGCGTCGGGCACCACCGAGCAGATCCCCGCCATATCGATCTGGCCCGGCTCGACTTCGTTTTCGCGCAGCACCGACCGAAAAAAGGCGCCGAATTCGTCGGAGGAGGCGCGCACGCTGGAGGTCCGCCGGAAGGTCACTTTGAGATCGGGGCCGTCATAGACGCCGCCGAAGAGCTGGCTGTTGCCGACGTCCAGGCACAGCAGCATCAGCGCGCTTCCCTCGCCGTTTCCGCCAGCGGCACATTGTCGATCAGCCGCACGCCTTCGAGAAATGCCGCGCCGAATCGCCGCCCCCAGTGCTCTTCGACGTAGTCCACTTGGAATCCGGCCGCTTCGAGGCACGCCACGGCCGAGCCGGCATCGGCGCTATGCGTAAGGACGCGGAACAGTCCCGCGGCTTTTTCACGCGCGTCGGTCGATAGCAGCGCGTTCCGCGAGCTTTCCGCCAGGCCGGATTCCGCCCGCACCGTGGGGCACGGAACGATCTCGGTCGGTATGAAGAAATCCCGCGTCATTTCGGCGATGACCTGGAGCTGCTGGTAGTCCTTTTCGCCGAAGTACGCGCGGCCGGCGCGCACGAGGTTCAAAAGCTTCAGAACGACGGTCATCACTCCCTGGAAAAAACCGGGGCGGTGCGCTCCCTCCATCATCCCGGTCATGCATTCGGTCTCGACGCGGTAGCGGTAGCCGCGCGGATAGAGATCCGCCGAAGCCGGCGCGAACACGTGGTCGACGCCCAGGCCTTCGAGCATCGCCAGGTCCTGGTCGAGCGTGCGCGGGTATCGCTCCAGGTCTTTCGGGTCGTTAAACTGCGACGGATTCACGAAGATGCTGACGATGACGATTTCATTTTCCCGTCGACATCGCTCCACCAGCGACGCGTGACCCCGGTGCAGCGCGCCCATGGTCGGCACGAAGCCGACGCCGGCCGCCGCGATGGCGCGGCGTTGCTCGATCCAATCCGCCACGGTGGTCGAGATCCGCATCAGTAGCTCTCCCGCGCCGCCGGGAAGCCTCCGGTCTTCACGGCTTCATCGAACTCCGCAATAGCGTTCCGCACGATGCCGGCGCCCTCGGAAAAAGGGCGTGCGAACTTGGGATGAAAATCGGTGTTCATGCCGAGCAGATCCTGGAGCACCAGGATCTGGCCGTCGCAACAGGGACCTGCGCCGATCCCGATCGTCGGAGTGCGAATCGCGGCGGTGATCTCGCCGGCCAGCCTGGCGGGGATGCACTCGAGCACGATCGCGAATGCGCCCAACTGTTCGAGCGCGCGGGCCTGGCGCGCGATTTCGCGGGCGGCTTCGTCGCTGCGTCCTTGAACGCGGAAACCTCCGTACGCCCGGACCGATTGAGGCTGGAGACCGAGGTGCCCCATCACCGGGATTCCGCTCTGCACCAGCCTCTCGACAACGTCCTCATGCCCGTCCACGCCCTCCAGCTTCACGGCGTTCGCCCCGGCGCTCATCAGCGCCTGAGCCGCGTCAAGGGCGGCGGTCACGCCTTTGCGAAAGGAAAGGAACGGCATGTCGGAGACGACGAATTTGCCGGCGGCGCCGCGCACCACCGCCTCGGTGTGGATGCGCATCATGTCGAGAGTCGCGGTCACGGTGGAGGGATGGCCATGCACGACCATCGCCACGCTGTCGCCCACCAGAATCGCGTCCACCGCGCTGGCCGCGAGCAGGCGGGCGAAGGTGTAGTCGTAGCAGGTCACCATCGAGAGCTTCAGGCCCTCGCGTTTGGCCTGGAGAAACGCGGAAGCACTTTGAATGTGAAGAGAGGAAACGTTCGGCATCGCCATGGTACCTGTCAGCTCCTGATCAAGTCCCGGACTTACATGCTGCCCTCGGAAGGGCCGCAGGGTCGGTTGTCGCTGCAATCAAGTCAGCGCAAAACGATTATAGCGCGGATATCCTCTGTGGTATCCTGATGTCGCATGCTGGTTACCTCACGAGCAGGCATCGCGCTCGCCTGCTCGCTCTTCGTCCAGATCGCGAGCGCGCAATCGGCGCCTCAGCGAGCGCTGCTCAACAAATACTGCGTCACATGCCACAGCGAGCGGCTCCACACGGCTGGACTCTCGCTCGAGAAAATGGACGTCGAGGATGTCGCCGGCGGCGCGGAAACGTGGGAAAAGGTGCTGCGCAAGGTACGGACCGGCGCGATGCCCCCGGCAGGCATGCCGCGGCCCGATCAGTCCAGCTTCGACGGTTTCTCGTCGTGGCTCGAAACGTCGCTCGACCGCGCGGCGGCGGCTAAACCCAATCCGGGTCGAGTCGCCGTCCACCGGCTGAACCAGGCCGAATACACGCACGCCATCCGCGACCTGCTGGCGCTCGAAATCGACGGCCGCGCGATGCTGGGAATCGACGAGGCCGGCGAGGACGGCGGCTTCGACAACATGGCCGCGGCCCTCTCGGTGTCGCCCTCGCTGGTCGAGCGATACGTCGCCGCCGCCCGCAAGATCAGCGGCGTGGCCGTGGGCGCCGTGACGCTCGATCCGGTGTTTGAGACGTACAGCGTTCCCAAGATGCTCGTGCAGGAAGAACGCATGGGCGAAGATCTGCCGTTCGGCTCTCGCGGCGGCGTCGCGATTCACCATCGCTTCCCGGTGGACGGCGAATACGTCGTCAAGATCAAGTTGCGCGGCCAGGCGTACGAATACATCATGGGCCTCGGCCGTGCCCACCCGATCGAAGTGCGCGTGGACGGCAAGCGGGTGAAGACGCTCTCGATCGGCGGCGACGCGCCGGGCAAGCCCGCGCCATCGAGTTTCGCGGGGAACGTCCCCGGAAGCGCGGAATGGGAGCAGTACATGCACTCCGCCGACGCGGCTCTCGAATGGCGGTTCCCGGCGCAGGCGGGCACGCGCGTGGTGGCCGTCTCCTTCCCCGAGGATGTGCCGGAAGAGGAAGGAGTGCTCCAGCCGATGCAGTCGGGCGGCTCCGGTTCCGCGTACAACCACCTATATGAAGGTTATCCGGCGGTCGAGACGGTTTCGGTGGGCGGCCCGTACAAGGCAACCGGACCGGGCGACACACCCAGCCGCAACGCCATCTTCATCTGCCGCCCCAAGACCACCGCCGAGGAGCAGCCCTGCGCCCGAAAGATTCTCTCGACTCTCGCGCGCAAAGCCTACCGGCGTCCCGTCGCCGATGACGACCTCCAGCCGTTGCTCGGCTTCTACGAGACTGGGCGAAAGCAGGGGAGCTTCGACGCCGGCATCCAGTCCGCTCTGCAAAGGGTCCTCGCCGATCCGGAGTTCCTGTTCCGCATCGAGCGCGATCCGCCGAATGCCGCGCCGGGCTCGATTTACCCGCTAACGGGTGTCGAGCTGGCCTCGCGGCTGTCGTTCTTTCTGTGGAACAGCGTCCCCGACGATCAACTGCTCGACCTCGCCGCGCAAGGCAAGCTCAAGGACGCGGGAGTCCTGAAGCAGCAGGTTCAGCGAATGCTCGCCGATCCGCGCTCGAAGGCTTTGGCCGACGATTTCGCCATGCAATGGCTGGAGCTGCCCAAGCTGCACGGCGCGGCGCCCGATCCGGACGCGTTTCCCGAGTTCGACGAGAACCTGCGCCGGGCCTTCGAGCAGGAAGCGGCGATGTTCCTCGAAAGCCAGGTGCGCGAAAATCGCAGCGTGGTGGACCTGCTGCGCGCCGACTATACGTTCGTCAACGAACGGCTCGCGCGGCACTACGGAATCCCCAACGTTTACGGAAGCCATTTCCGGCGCGTGACGCTGACCGATGAGAACCGGAAGGGACTGCTCGGCAAGGGCGCCATCCTGCTGGTGACCTCCTACGCCGACCGCACCTCTCCGGTGCTGCGCGGCAAGTGGGTGCTCGATAACATTCTCGCTTCGCCGCCGCCGCCACCACCGCCCAACGTGCCGGCTCTCCAGGAGAACAAGGCGGGTGCAAAGGTTCTCACCGTGCGCGAGCGGATGGAGCAGCATCGCGCCAACGCCGCCTGCGCGGTGTGCCACGTGCGGATGGATCCGCTGGGGTTCGCGCTCGAAAATTTCGATGCGATCGGGCGGTGGCAGACCATGCGGGACGGCGCTCCCATCGACTCGTTGGGCTCGCTGCCGGAAGGCACGAAATTTCAAAGCGTGGGGGGCCTGCGCGATCTGCTGCTTGGCCGCCGGGAGCAGTTTGCCGGAGCGCTGACCGAGAAGCTGATGGCATGGGCGCTCGGCCGCAGCGTCGAGTATTACGATAATCCGGCGATCCGGAAGATCACGCGGGAGGCCGCTGCGGGCGACTACCGCTGGAGTTCCCTCATTGAAGGAATCGTTATGAGCACGCCGTTCCAGATGAGCAGTGTCCGGAACGCGCCGGCTCAAAAGAGCGTCGCGAGCAATACCCAGACCGGGACAAGGAGATCGGACCGATGATCATCACCAAGAAATCGATAAATCGCCGCACGGTGCTGCGCGGCATGGGCACGGCGATGGCGTTGCCGCTGCTCGATTCGATGGCGCCGGCTCTCACGGCTTTCGACAAGACGCCGGCCAAGCCGGTGAACCGGTTCGGCTGCGTGTATGTGCCGAACGGGATGATGATGGCCGACTGGACGCCGAAGGCGGACGGGGTCAGCTACGATTTATCGCCGATTCTGAAGCCTCTCGAGCCGGTGAAGGATCGCCTGCTGGTGCTGAGCGGCATGAGCGCCGTCCCGCCTCCCGGCGCGGATCCGACCGACACGCACGCCAAGGCCAGCACGCGATTCCTGACCGACATCGCCCCGAAGCCCACGCGCGGCACTGCCGACCTGCACGCCGGAATCTCGATGGATCAGATCGCGGCCAAGGAACTGGGTCAACACACGCAGTTGGGTTCGCTGGAGCTGGGCCTCGAATCGAGCGAGTCCGCCGGTTCCTGTTCGGCGGGCTTCAGTTGCGCCTACACGAGCACCATCTCCTGGCGCACGGCGACGTCGCCTCTGCCGATGGAGCACGATCCTCGCGTGGTGTTCGAACGGATGTTCGGCGACAGCGGCAGCACGGACCCGGCCGCGCGGCGCGCACGCATGCGGCAGGACGGCAGCGTGCTCGACTCGGTGAAGCAGAAGATCGGACGCCTGGAGCGCGATCTCGGCCAAGGCGACCGGGCCAAGCTGGCGGAGTATTTCGATTCGATTCGCGACGTGGAGCGGCGCATCCAGAACGCCGAAGAGCAGAGCTCGCGGGAAGTGCCGGTGACCGAACGCCCGCCGGGCGCGCCCTCCGAATTCGAGGCGTACGCGAAGTTGATGTACGACCTGTACGCGCTGGCCTTCCAGTCCGACATGACCCGCGTGGTCACGTTCATGATCGGCCGCGAGCAGAGCGGCCGTACCTTCCCCAACCTGGGCATTGCGGATGCGCACCACGCCATCTCGCACCACCAGAACGATCCGGTGAGGCTCGGGAAGCTGGCCGCGATCAACAACTATCACATCAGCCTGTTCGCGAAGTTCCTCGAGAAGCTGAAGGCGACGCCGGACGGCGACGGGTCCCTGCTCGACCACGTCATGATCGTCTACGGGGCGGGCCTGAGCAACAGCAACATTCATGATCCGTTGAACCTGCCGGTTCTGGTGGCCGGCGGCGGGTGCGGCACGCTCAAGACCGGACGGCATGTCCGGTTTGCAAAGAACACGCCGCTGGCGAATCTCCATGTGACGCTGCTCGACAAGCTGGATGTGCACGGCGTGGATCACATGGGCGACAGCACCGGCAAGTTCGCAGAGCTCTCCGTTTAACCCTGGGAGGAACGCGCGATGCTCAACAAGTGCCCCGTCAAGTGGTGGATGATCCCTCTGCTGTCGATCGCCGGCCTGGCCGCATCGAGCGGCGATCTTCGGCTGGTGGATGCGGTGAAGAACCAGGACAAGGCCGCCGCAACAGCGCTGGTCGGCCAGCACGCCGATGTCAACGTGTCCCAGGCGGACGGCGCCACAGCGCTGCACTGGGCGGCCCACTGGAACGATCTGGCGACCGCCGATCTGCTCCTTCGCGCCGGGGCGAACGTGAACGCGGCGAATGAGCTGGGCGTGACGCCGCTCTACCTCGCCGGCGAGAACGGCAACGCGGCCATGGTCGAGAAGCTGATCGCGGCGGGGGCTAATCCGAACATCGTCGCGGCGACCGGAGTGTCGCCACTGATGACGGCCGCGCGCTCCGGCAGCGCGGATGCCGTGAAAGCGCTGCTGGCTCACGGAGCCAATGTGAATGTGCGGGAGAACTCGCGCGGTCAGACGGCTCTGATGTGGGCGGGGGCGCAAGGGCACGCGGATGTTGCACGAGCGCTGCTCCAGCATGGCGCGGATGTGAATGCGCGGTCCCGCTCGGAGAGTGCGTACCTGTTCATCGCCGGAAATGGCACCACCTCCAACGACAAGCGGGGCGTTGCGAAGAACATCGAAACCGGAGGCAGCCCCGCGCTCCTGTTTGCGGCCCGCCAGGGCGATGTCGAGTGCGCACGGGCCTTGGTGGAGGGCGGAGCGAACGTCAATGACACCGACGCCAGCGGCAACAGCGCGCTGGTGGTGGCGGCCCACAGCGGCCATGCGGGGTTCGCGGCGTTTTTGCTCGACAAGGGCGCGAATCCGAACGCCGCCGGAGCCGGATACACGGCTCTGCATGCCGCCGTGCTGCGGGGCGAGCCGGACCTGGTGAAGGCGCTGCTGGCGCACGGAGCCAATCCGAACGCGGAAGTCCAGAACGGAACCCCGGTGCGGCGCCAGAGCGCGGACTACATCCTTACCCAAGCCATGATCGGCGCGACGCCCTATTGGCTGGCCGCGAAATACGCTTCGGCCGATATGATGGCGGTGCTGGCAGCCGGCGGCGCCAATCCGAAGCTGACCGCCAAGGATGGCACCACGGCGCTGATGGCGGCTGCATCCGCCGACCAGCGCCAGGGCACCGTCAATGGCGTGCCACGCGCGCCGGAGAAACTGGTAGTCGAAGCCGCCAAAGCAGCACTCGAGGGAGGCGCCGATGTCAACGCGGTCAACCAGGCCGGCGACACCGCGCTGCACACCGCGGCGGCCCGAGGCAATGCCCCGCTGGTTCAGTTGCTCGCGGAAAAGGGCGCCAAGCTGGACGTGAAGAACAAGCGCGGGCAGACGCCTTTGGCGATGACGCGCGTTCGCTCCCGATACGGCGACGGCGACGGCGAGCCGCCGCCCGGACTCAAGCGCACGGCGGATCTGCTGCTGAAGCTGGGTGCGGCGGAAACCGACACGAAGCCCGCACCGTAGCCACAGCAGATTCCTCGCTCCGCTCGGCATGACAGGGGCTTGGCGGCCCATTGGCCTTTGACGTGCTACTCTCTCTTGATAGAGTAGTCATACCCGACATTTGGAGAAAACCATGGGAAAGATGTCATTCCTTCCTGAGTTTTCCTTTGCTGACAGATGGATGCTCCGGCAGATTTCGGAGGGCATCGGCGGAGCGCCTCTTAGTCTGATTCTTGGCGGCGTGGAAGTTACTCCGCCGGGTCATTCTCCCATCGGCGCCTTGCGCTTCCGCGATCGCAGAACGCTGGCCGCCGTGCTGCTCGATCCCGAGATCGGCTTCGGCGAGGGCTACACGGAAGGACGCATCGCCGTGGAGGGCGACCTTCTCCGGATGCTCGAAGCCGTCTACCGTTCGATGGCGAAAGTGCCGGACAGCAGGTACGGCCGCCTGGTGTCGCGCTGGCTGGGGTGGTGGCAGACCAATTCTCTGCGCGGCTCCCGCCACAACGTTCACCGCCATTACGACTTGGGCAACGATTTCTACAAGCTCTGGCTGGACTCGCAACTGCTGTATACGTGCGCGTATTTTCCCACGCCCTGGGCCACGCTCGAAGAGGCGCAGATCGCCAAAATGGACCACGTCTGCCGCAAGCTCCAGCTCCAGCCCGGCGAGACCGTCGTGGAGGCCGGCTGCGGCTGGGGCGCGCTGGCGCTCCACATGGCGCGCCACTACGGCGTTTCCGTGAAGGCATTCAACATCTCCCACGAGCAGATCCGCTTTGCCCGCGAACGCGCGGCGCAGGAAGGTCTGGCCGGCCGGGTGGAGTTCATCGAAGACGACTATCGCAACATCTCGGGCAAATTCGATGTCTTCGTTTCCGTGGGCATGCTCGAGCACGTCGGAAAAAGACACTTCGCCGAGCTGGGCGATCTGATCCATCGCGTGCTGGGCGATTCCGGCCGTGGGTTTTTCCACTTCATCGGGCGCAATCGCCCGACGCTGCTGAGCCGCTGGATCAGGAAGCGAATCTTCCCGGGAGGATATCCGCCTTCGCTCGGCGAGGCCATCCAGATCCTCGAGCGCTGGAATTACTCCGTGTTGGACGTGGAGAACCTGCGCCTGCACTACGCCAAGACGCTGGAACACTGGCTGGACCGGTTCGAAAAAGCGAATCGGCAGGTTACCACGATGTACGGCGCGGACTTCGTGCGCGCCTGGCGGCTGTACCTGGCGGGATCGGTGGCCGGGTTTGAGACCGGCACCATGCAGCTGTTCCAGATGGTCTTCGCCGGACCCGATTGCCGGCCCATGCTGTGGACCCGCGCTCCGCTCTACGCGGGCGCGCCCGGCGCCGAAGCCGCCGCGGAACGGAAGCCGCAATGGACGCATGCGATGTCCTGATCGTCGGAAGAGGACCGGCGGGGGCTCTTCCTCCGCCTGGGTGATCCAGCCGATCAACATTGGATAATTCAACCTACCGCCGCATGAATGGAGAGCACTTCTGTACCGCCTAAAGCAGCAAGTACCTCAATCGAAACAATACACAGGGTCATGCGCGGCTGCTTACTTTTTCATAAAGCGTCGGTGCCCGCCCGTGAGGATCGTACACTGCTTTGAGACCTTGATAGGTGGCGCCATTGTAAATCCTGTCGAACTCCTCTTCGTTCAAGAACGTCGACGAATACAGCATTTTGATTCCACCGAGTTCAAAACATCGCCTATCCAAAAGCTTCGTGTAATAGAATCGCTCCTTGCCCACGGGTTTCCTAGTCCAGCAATAGCAACCAAGGTTGTAGTACAGACATTTTGGTTCAATCGGATATAGAGTTGCACGCCGTCTGCTACATACTGGCACAGCAGCCCAAGGCTTACCGCCAAGATCCACGTTCTCTAGCGCACACTGAATAAGTTCGCGAGCCGCACTCCACGGGACCTCCCAATCTTGAATCAGCTGTTCCTCGTCACAGTTCTCGGCTTTCACCAACGCCGCCTTGTACTCACTGAACCGTCGATAAACCTCAGAACGCCTTAACCACCGCGGCGCTACTTTCCGAAACACTGAGTACATCCCTCCTTCCGGAATGTTCCAAAACCAATCCGGCTCATACCGGAAAATGTAATCTTCCGTCCTTAGAAAACACTCGCGAAGCGAACACGCCTGCTTGTAGTAGGGTTCCCGATGATAAATATCAACGGTGTCTGTGGCATATGGCGCGAAATGGCCACAAATCACATACATCTCTCGATCTGAATGGATTAACCCGTCCACAAAGTCGACGGCTTCATCGCGTGTCGACGCCAGCATGACATCGAGAAATTCAGTAACGGAATCACAACGCGCACTCGTAACCCGGACGAATGGCTCCGCATCGATTAACTCGATTTTGGCTCGCAAGACGTAGCCTAACGTGCCGTACGAATTAGGAAGCGCTGCGAACAGATCCTGATGGACACCGTCTGCGGACGAGGTTACTATATCACCATCCGGCAGCAACACATCAGCCTCAATCACCCCGTCGTGAACAAATCCATATCTGAAACACGAAGACTCAATGCCGATTCCAGCGATGGCCCCGCCAACAGTGATTCCTTTCAATTCTGGAGTCACCGTCGGAAGTAATCCGTACGGCAGCGTGTGTCGCACTATTGCATCGTACGTCGTTGACCCTTCAACATCGAGAGTGTGCTCAGCCGAATCTACACCGATAACGTGATTGAATGCAGCTAACGAAACACGCTCCCCCACGGACCTCCTGGGTCTATCACTATACCGAAACAGGTGTGACGTCGAAACCTTCCTAACCCCGCCTCGCCTCGCAGCGGTTCGGGCATACAGCTGCAGATGTCGCCTCCGTTCATTATGTGCCAGAACGTCACTAGCACCGAGTTTCACTGTTGCTCCACTCTCCGTACAGACTCTATTGCGATTGCTATTCGATCTCGCCCTGTGGCGTGAACTGATGGTCGAGTATCTTTGCGGTGACGACGAGGCCTGCGGTCACCGACGTCGATCTACCAAGCCCAGAAGTCGGTTCGGTGTTGACACAGCCAAGTACGAATTCCACGCGTCACTGAAAGAAATCGCTGTAAGGCCGACAGAAAGCCATCCGAAAACGAAAAAATACTCAGAAGGGTTCCACATCACGAATTCCCGTAATATCACAACGACGACAACGATACCAAAGAGATAAAACCAGAATAGTCTCGCCGCGCTGTCTTTAAAGTACTCCGCGGAGGAGCGGGCTAAACCGCGCATTCTAGACAAACAAAACATTTTAAGGCCGAGCAAAATGCCAGCGACAAAAATCAATACGAGGAAAACGCTTGGCACAAACGCGGTGACCATTCCTCCAGCAGACGAAAGCGCCCAAAGTGTCCAGGAGAACCATCGCGTACCGTCATTGTCTATTCGCCTCAGAACGCGCCGATGGAATTCCGAAATGAAGTACATCCACACGATGATGCAAATTGCAACAGGCAGAAAATTACGATCCAGCGTAGGCACTAGGCGCGATGCCGTATTTACCTCTACCGTGGGCACGCCCAGAAAGAAATCACGTCCCGACAACCCGAGTAACGGCAGTAGAACTGGGTAGACTAGCCTCATCAGCAGCACTAATCCCAATAGAATAAAGAGCGGATCAGACAGAGGTCGGAGCGCACTGCTGGTATTTTCGCCGGGCTTACTATTATGGTGACTCCTGTGACCGGCAGTAAGGCCCTCCGTGAAATAGAGTATATTGTCACGGTCGATCGGATTTAGACGCAGTCCAGTGACATCGCGAGCGTGCATTCCGATGAAGTCGTGAGATAATTCGAAGGTATAGTTCGCTTCACGCACCAATTCGCCTAGTTGCAAGCCCTCAAGGGACTTAGATACGACCTTTGAATCTCGGTGTGTGACGTACGAGAGGTGTTTCACGTCAAGTGCCGTCTTGTAGAGGCCGCCCAAAGCGAGCGCAAATAAAACAGCCATCCCAGTTTCAGGATCGCTTAAATTATCAATGCGGCGATTGAAATAGCTCCTAATGACTCCATCCTTACCCCCGAGCTCATATTGGAAGTATTTCCAATCGATCGGTATTCCACGTTCGTGCTGAAGTTCCGCGAGATGATAGCCAACGATTCTGACTTCTAAAGGTAGCATTTCATTGTTAGAGAGTAGACTGCTTAGGATCTGATCGACATCTTCTAGTGGCGCTTTTGTTGCACGCCTAAGTCGCGCCACGATTTCTTCTCCTGTTTCAGATTTTCGCTGTATGCCGGCGATGTCCAGGCGATTGTGCTCTAGGTTCAGGAAGGTCACGAACTTGTAAAAGGCATCATCGCGCACGACAAACACGAGGCGGTGTTGTGGATTCCGTAGTATTTGCGCCACCTGTTGTAATAGGAATTGCCTTTCTCCTTCTGTCGCTGAGGCGAGGAATTGTTCGAATTGGTCGAATACGAGAACTTGTGGAGTATCGTCAGGCGAGTGCGATTTGTGAAACGCCTTCGGAAAGTCATCATACCGCTCGATAGTGTCAACTTTCCAGGATGCCTCCCTTAACCGTTCAACTACCATGGACATCAAGAACGACTTGCCCACGCCACTCCGCCCGACAAGGATGACAGGTTTAGAGTGAGACTTTTCGATGATCGTTTGCACCTCTGACGTCAAACTAGGCCTCTCCCAACAGTATTCCTTGCTGAAAGGACTCGCGCCAAAGTCGTTCGGGCGTAAAGGCTGGTCGTCTGGGAACTTCACGCGGATGATGTTCCACATGAGCCAACTTGCTGCTATTGCCGCGGCAAGTAGCGGCAGGCTGCGCAGTCCCTGCGAAAGAATCGTCAACAATGTGGCTGCGCTTGCGACGAATCCAAGCATAACGGCGATCGGATGTTCAGTTATTTGTCCGAAATCGGGTTGCTTCCTTGGCATAAGCTCCTCTGACGTCTATCCAACTGGAATTGCCCTCGTGCTCCCACCAGCGGAGAGGCGAGCGGCTCCAGACAGCGGAGCCGATGACCGCCGCTAGCATCTGTCCACAGGCGGTCGGTTTAGTATACACCCAGCCACTATCCTTTTTATCCAGCGAGTTGCATTTTCTTCCGCTGGGAGCCGCCTTCGTCCCGCCCAAGCATCGCTTTCGCATCTGCCACAACACATCAAGATCGGCAAGTCCCATGTTTCCAGTAAGTTCCGTCCGCCCGGTCCGTCCCTTATCTCCTTTTTCCCTTGATTTCGCGTACCAACAGCCTCCGTTTTCCCCGTCGCCACCGGTAAGGCGGCAATCTTTCGCACCGTCGCCCCGAACAGTCGCCTCAGATTGGCTTTCCGCAAGCAGCCAGCAATATCGCGCGTGCTTGACCAACGGGCCGCCGGTCTTCCCAACCGTGGCTCGCATCCCTGCGGCGATACGCCGGAGCTCTACTTTTGCGCCGACATGAAGGGCTACGGCTGGTGCTTCCGCAAGCAGAATTTCCTGAATATCGGGTTGGGAAGGATGGATCCGCACCGCCTTTCCGAGCATGTCGCCGCTTTTGTCCGTTTTCTCAAATCGACGGGCCGCCTGTTATTCGACGTGCCAGGGGCGTTCCACGGACATGCTTATCTTCTCCAGGGAGTTTCCACGCGCAACGTGGCCGCCGGCGGCTTGCTGTTCATCGGCGACGCCGCCGGCCTGGCGTATGAGCAGAGTGGGGAAGGCATTCTCCCGGCGATTGAATCCGGCCTGCTGGCGGCCCAGACCATCGCCGCCGCACGTGGACAATACGGACGGGAGCGGCTGGAGCGCTATCGTACCGAGCTCGGACGGCTCTTCGGAGAACCGCAGAAGCAGTGGATCACCCGTGTCGCGAAGCGGCTTCCTCCGCGGCTGGTGAACTCGCTCGCCGCGCGGCTGCTGGGCACGCACTGGTTCACGCGGGAGATCGTGCTCAAGCGCTGGTTCCTGCACTCGGCCGTTTCCGGATGACCTCGACCGAGCACCCGGCGTGTGTCGCGACGGCCTCCGATACGCTGCCCAGAAGAAACCGGTTGAACCCGCGCCTCCCATGGGAGCCGACTACGATCAGGTCCGCACTCCATGTGCCGGCTTCATCCAGAATGATCTGCTTGGGGCTCTCCAGCAAAACAGAAACGGATTCGGACGTTTTGAGACCACCCGCTGCGACGATTTCTTCGGCGCTCCGGATCGCGTCCTGAGCGTGCTTCATCGCGTTCGCCCGCAGGATCTCCATCGCCTCCGTATTGGCGAAGGGAGGCTCCAGAGCCGCCTGGAACGTAGGGAGCGACAGCTCGACCACGCTCAGGATTCGCACCTCTGTCCCGTCCGGCCAAAGCCGTTCCGCGACCGCGCGCGCGGCGATCCCGGAGCACTCGGAGCCATCGGTGGCGAGCAGCACCTTCATGCCTGCCCGGCGGGCGCCTTTGCCGGGGGTGGTTCGCACGACGGTAACCGAGCAGGGAGCGAGTCGAACCACGGCGCGCGCCACGCCGCCCAGCAGGAATCGCGTGAGGCCCTTGTCTCCATGCGAACCCACCACGACGAGATCCGCGGCGGTGCGCTCGGCTTGCTCGACGATGACGTGTTTCGGATCGCCGGAAAGCACCACAGGCGTGGCATCCAAGCCGCATGACCGCAGCCGCTCCGCGGTCCGTTGAGTCAAGTCCCGGCTCAACCGCATGACCTCTTCGACCAGCTCAGAGAGCGCCCAGGGTTGCGAGGGCTCGACCACCGTCACCACTTGAACCGAGGTGGCGGGCGGCCAGGGCCGGGTCGCAACTTCAAGGATGGCGGCTTCGCTCGCCGTCGAAAAATCGATCGCAAGAAGAATGTTCATGGAAAGGGGCCGGTTCGTTCCGCTACGACGAGAAGCGCGACTTCAGGAACTCCCACAGATGCAGATGGCGGCCGGGGCAGCGAACCCAGGGAGCGAAACTGATCACGTTGGTCTCTCGCTCCACCCACAGGCCGATGGCGTCGGTCTTGGGGAAGGTCACGGAGAACACGACGCCGGTGTCGCAATAGTCCACGTTGTCGATATGCGCGGCCGCAATCTCGGCGTAGGCGCCGGACGGGCCCCAGTCGTCCGTGAATTTCTCGGGCGGATAATATTTGCACGGAGTTTCGGGCGTGCAGCCCCACAGCTTGTAGGCGTCCTGGTAATCCTTTTGTGCAAGCAGTGTCACGAACCGCTTGACAACCCGCTCCTGCGGCCACGTGCGGAATGTAAAATACAAAACCGCTCCGGTGACCACGGCCGCCAGACCCCACAGAATGACGCGCTTTCTGATCCGCTCGCGCCGCTCGTCGCCCACGCCGTAGGCGTCCAGGTACCCGGCCATCTTACTTTAGAGGATACGCCTTGTCGTAGGCGGCGATCGCGTCGTTGGTGACTTCAAGCGCGGGCTTGAAAAAGATCGCGGTGGTGACGTCCACCACCACGTCCAGACCCTTTTCGTCGGCTACCTTCTTGACCACCTCCGTCATCCGCTGGCCGGCGCGCTGGAGGATATCGTTGCGGTCGCGCTCCACATCGGCCTGGAGGTCCTCGTTCAGGCGGGTGGCTTCGCGCTGCTTGCGCTGGCCCTGCGCTTCGAGATCGGCCTGCCCCGCAGCGCTGATTTTGCCCTGGCCGTTCTGGAGCTGCACCTGAATGTCGTTGAGTTCGCGCTGCACCTTGTCGAGCGCGTCCTGCCGCGGTTTGTACCGCGCCTGCATGTCGGCGGACGCCTTCTTGATCTCTGCGGTTTCCAGAAGCGCGCGCTGAAGATTGATCACGCCGACCTTGGTCTGCGCGGAGGCGAGCGGCGGAGAAACGAGCGCGGCGGCGCACACGGCGACGGCCGGGAGGAGGAGGAACGAACGAGACATGGGCGATCAGACTCCTTGTCGAATCTATTTTAGCAGTAGGGATGGCTATTTCAGCATTTCGTCCAGCACGTGCCCCACGCTCCCGCTGGGCGTCTCGACGTCGAGCATGGCCGCCAGAGTGGGCGCGATGTCGTTCACCGCCACACTTCGGTTATAGCGTCCGGGCCGCACCCCCGCGCCCAGGAACAGGATCGGAACGTGCGTGTCGTAGCCAAACGGCGCCCCGTGCGTCGTGCCCGCGGGGCTGACCATCCAGTACGGGTCCAGAATCACCGTCAGATTTCCCGATCGCGCGGCGTTGAACCCGTTCCGCACGCGCCTGCCGGCTTCGTCCTCCAGAATCGCTCCGTTCAGCAACTGCGTGCGCGTGTAGACGCGAAAGACGTGTGGCAGCGTTCGCAGCGCCTCGGCCGCGACGCGCTCCATCTCCGACACGTCCAGCGTGCGCCCGGGAATCGGCTCGGCATTGAAAAAGATCGAGTCGCCGGCGAAAGCGATCCAGCGCCCCTCGCCGAACCGCGCCGTCAGCGCCTTCTCCACCGCGCCGCGAAGCTGCTGCGGATCGAGCCGCCCTCCGGGCATCCTTCGCTTCTGATTCACCTCCGGCAGCGGAGCCACCCCGTGGTCCGCCGTCATCACCGTTAGCACGTTCCCTGTCCCGGCTTGCACCTCGGCCGCGCGCATCAGGTCGCCGATCAGCCGGTCCACCCGAATCGCCATGTCGCGCGTTTCCGGGGCGTCCGGGCCAACCTGATGGCCGACGTAATCGTTGGAGGAATAGCTGACGGCCAGAACATCGATCCTGCCGCTGACGCCCAGTTTTTCGGACGCGAGCGCGCGCAGCGCGAATTGTTCGATCAGCTCGTTGCCCCACGGGGTCGCCGGCAGCTCGTTGTAGAGGGCTGTCCCGGCCGCCGCCGCCGTCTTGTGCCCCATCCACTCCTTGCCGGCGTACTTGTCGGCGGGCCGCGAGCGATTGAACTCCGCCACCCAGTCCGGCAACTGGGTGAAGTAGTACGTGCTGCTCACGAAGTTCCCGGAATTGCCATCGAACCAGTACGCCCCGTCGGCCATGTGTCCGGAGGGCAGAATCGCGCTGCGGTCCTTGATCGATACGCCGATCACCTTCCCGCCCTTGCCGGAAAGCTTGAGCTCGTCGCCAAGCGTCGATTGAAGGAGCCGCCGCGGCGAGGACCCTTCGCCCGAGCCGCCGACCAGCGTGGTTTTCTCGTCGGAGACGCTGGTGATCTGTTTCCCGGTGGCCCGGTCCCACCACTCGTTGGCAATGATCCCGCTCATCGCCGGCGTGGCACCCGTAAGGAACGTCGAGTGTCCAACCGCGGTGACGGTGGGAACGTGCTCGTAGCGGGCGTTGGTGAACACGGCGCCTTGATCCAGCAGGCGCTTCAAACCGCCAGTGTAGTCGCTCCGAAAACGGGTCAGATAGTCGTAGCGGAACTGGTCGACGACGATCGCCAGAACCAGCTTGGGCTGCGCGGGCGCCTTCGGTTGCGCGGCAAGCGGGAGGGAAACGAAGAGAGCGAGAATCCACTTGCGCATGGAATTCTTAGTGTAGCGCTGTGACCGTAGATCCTGCGCCTGCCGCTCGATTGAGCGCTCGTCAAGAAACCTACTCTTCCCCGAGCTCCTCGACGTCGGCGGCGTCGCGACTCCGTCCGGTCGCCCGCTTGTTCTTGATCAGTGTGGATCGCCCAAGGAAGAACACGGGCACACCGTCCAATTCGGCCGCCACTCGGGATTGCCAAATCTCGTCGTCCTCCACGCCGGTCAGAGAGGTCAAAAGGTCGATTCGATGGGGCGACTGGCCAAGCTGAATGACCCGGCCTGGCACAAGAAAGTCGTTGGCGGAGAGTCCGAGGGAAGCAAACCCAAACCGGCCGATGACTCGCTCAACTCGGCCGGCATTCTCCACCGTGGGCCGTACCAGGATATCCAGATCCTGAGTGGTCTCGCGTGGAATCCGAAAGCCCAGCCGCCGACGATGACGTACTCAACCTGCTCCGAGTTGAGTAATTCGATAAACTCTTTCAAGTCTCGCGGAAGCCGCATCGCTGCCCTCGGGGAAAATTAACTCCAGCATGATCGCGAGACGTTCCGCCGGTGTGAGCTGCCGATAGTAAGCCCGGTCGGCCGCATCGGCCTCTTCAAAGCTTGCGAATTTGAGTGCAACCGGTTCCACTACTGCTTATTCTGATTTTGCGAGCCTTCCCTGGCCAGCCGCACCTTCGCGCTCTCGAGCTTGCTCTTCACTTTGGCGATCTCGGCGGGTTCCAGGTCGGCGGGCGAGCTCGAGTCCCACTCCTTGAGCGAGGCCTCCCACTGCCCGATCGCCTCTCTCAGCTTCGATTCCCTGATCAGGACGTCGCCCATATGGTCGTGGATGCTGGGATCGAGCGGCACCTTCTCGATGGCGCGACGAATCACCTCTTCGGCTTCGGTGAACCGGCCCAGGCGATAGTAGACCCATCCCAGGCTGTCCAGATACGCGCCGTTGTTGGGATCCTTCTCCAGCGCCTTGTTGATCATGTTCAGCGATTCCTGCAAGCGGATGTTGCGGTCCGCCAGCATGAAGCCCAGGTAGTTGAGGGCCGAGGCATGGTCGGGATTCGCGGCGAGAACTTTGCGAAACTCGGCTTCCGACGCCTCGATCTTTTTCTGCTTTTCAAACGTCGCGCCGCGCATGAACCAGATGTCCTGTTTTTCCTCCACACTCTGAGAGAGTTTTTCCGCGGCGTCCAGGGCCTTGGAGGTATCGTCCCAGCGCTTGCCCTTCTGATAGATCTCGGCCAGCGACAGATAGGTCTGGCGATCGTCCTTGCCGTTGAGGAGTTTCTTGACATCGGCGGCGGCGGCATCGGTCTTGCCCAGGTCGGCCAGCAGAGTGGCCCGCACCACCACCACGGTTCGATCCGTGGGCCACTTCTTGACTGCCGAGTCGGCCTCCTGCTCGGCCCGGGCGAACTGTTTACCCGTCCGGTAGGCATCGACGATCTCGGCCGACACACGCGGGCCCAGCTCGGAGTCGAGTTCCAGGATCTGCCGGAAAGCTTCCACCGCTGCATCGGTCTGATCGATCGAACGATCGAGCGCGGCCAGGCGCTCCAGCAACTGCACGCGGCTGGCGCGCTCGGTCCGGTTGTAGTTGCGCTTGGCCGTGCTGGAGAGGATGTCCTTCAGAGCTTGGATCGCCTGGGGCGTCTTGCCCTCGGCCTCGAGGATGCTGACCTCGTTGTAACGGATCTCCAGGTTGTTCGGCTCGATGCCGCGGGCCTTGTCGGAGGCCTCGCGGGCTTTGGCGAAGTCGCGAAGCTGGCGGTAGATCTGCGACATGCGCAGGTAGGACAGCGCGTCGTTCGGCTCGTCCGCGACCAACTCCTGGTAAGCCTTCAGCGCGTCCCGATACTGCTCGGCGAACAAGAGATCCTGGGCCATCGCGCGCTTGACTTCCGCCGCGTTGGGCGGGTTCAATTCGAGCGCGCGCCGCAGCGTCTCGGCCGCCCCTTTGAAGTCGCGCATCTGTTCGTAGGCAGCCGCCAGAGCCTGCAAACTGCGGGGCGTCGGATTTTTGGCCGCCAGTTCCTTGAGCAGATCGGCGGCCTTCTTATTGTCGCCAAGGTCGCTGTACACGATCGCCAGTCCGGTGAGTGCGTCCTCATTGGCGGGGTCGTTTTCGAGCACCTTCTTGTACGCCTTCTCGGCTTCGACCGAATTCTGCGCCACCTTCTGGAGCCGCCCCAGCATCAGCAACGAGTCGGTGTCCTTGGGATCGAGCTCGGTGATTTTCTGGTACTGCTCGATCGCCCGGCGCAGCATCGCCTCGTCGATCTTGTTTTGCTGGGCGTCGCCGATCTGCCGCGTGAAGATACGGGCCAGCAGACGCCGCGCGGCCACGTCGTTCGGGTTCTGCTTGAGCGCGTCCTCGGCGTCGTTCTGCGCCTCGCGAAGCCGCCCGGCCTGGATGTAGAGCTCGGAGAGTTCCTCGCTCAGCATCGGCGTTCTGGGATCCGCTTTGATCGCTGCTTTATAATTTTCGATCGCCTTGTTGACGTAGTCGCCGCGGTTACCGTAGGCGCCTGCCAGCTCGGCGTACATGTGCGCGAGCGTGTAGTAATAATACGACGACGCCCGGTCCACGTTCGGTCCCGAGGCGCGGTTCTGTCCGGCCGGCTGCGCCCAAGCGGCAACTCCAAGCAGCAATATGGCGAATGCTGTCTTCCTCATCGTTTGCCTCTCGCCTTCTTTCCGCGCCTGAAACTCGCGCTGGCGTTTCCCATCATTAGTATACCGGCTTGCCTGGCCGCGCGGGGTACGATAGCGAAATATGGAGCCGGACGTGAACCGGCCGCTGGTGGCCATCGCCGGTCCGACCGGATCGGGGAAGAGCGCGCTGGCCCTGGCCGTGGCCGAAACATTCGCGGGTGAAATTGTCAACTGCGATTCCCTCCAGCTCTACCGGGGGTTCGACCTGGGCGCCGCTAAGACGCCCGTTGCGGACCGCCGCGGCATTCCTCATCACCTCTTCGACGTGCTGGAGCCCCGGCAGAGTTACTCCGCGGGCGAATATGTGCGCCTCGCCCGCGACACGATTGCCGGGATTGCCGGACGCCGGCGTCTTCCCGTAATTGTGGGCGGCACGGGATTCTACCTGCGCGCGCTGCTGGAGGGACTGCCCGTCCTGCCGGCTCGCGATCCGGCGCTGCGCGCCCGCCTGATGGGACGCGAGACGAAACGTCCGGGCAGCATCCACGGCTTGCTGGCGCGGCTTGAACCGGCCGCCGCGGCCCGCATTCACGCTCGCGATGTCCAGAAAACCATCCGGGCTCTCGAAGTGCGGCTCCTCACGCGCGTCCCCCTGCCCGCGCCGGCCGCCGCCGAACCGCTGCGCGGCTACAGCGTCGTCACCATCGGACTCGACCCGGATCGCGCCGAACTCCGCCGGGCGATCGACCACCGGACGCGCTCGATGTTCGAGTCCGGATTGATTGATGAAGTAGCGGGTTTGCTCGCTCGCGGCTGCACGGGCGCGGAGAAGCCGTTCGAGTCGCTCGGCTACAAACAGGCGCTCCAGCACCTACGTGGCGCGATCACGCTCGACCAGGCGATTGTCTCCACCCAGATCGAGACGCGGCAATACGCCAAGCGCCAGTTGACGTGGTTCCGGCGCGATCCGAAGGTGCAGTGGCTGTACGGATTCGGTCACGAGCCCGCTGTAATCGAGAAATGCACAGAAATCGTGACTCCTGGCTTAGTAGACTAAGAACGTGCGGTGCTGCTGGATCCTGGGCATGGCCGTGCTCGCCGGGCTTCCGGGGCACGCGGAGACGGCCGCGGTTCTTCCTTTTTTCAACCGCGCCCCCGCGAGCGTAACGCCGCAAGCCAACCTGGATTGGATTGGAGAAAGCGTCGCCGAAAACCTTCGCGAGGCGCTGGCCTGGCGAGGCATGGCGACGCTCGACCACGAGGAGACGCAGGAGGCCTATCGCCGGCTCGGATTGCGAGAGCGCGGCAGCTTATCCGAAGCCTCGGTGATGAAGATCGGAGAAACGCTGGACGCTGAGCAGGTGGTCTACGGCGCGTTCGATTTCACGCCTGCGGCCTCGCCGGGGCCCGCAGGCCGCGGGTCGCTCAAGCTCACGGCCCGGATCGTGGACCGGCGCCGTCTGCGGCAGGGCCCGGAATTCGTGGAGACGGGCGCGCTGGAAGACCTGGCGGCGCTGGAAGCGCATTTGGCCTGGCGGGCGCTCACTCTGTTGGCTCCCCAGCTCGCTCCACCGGAGTCCGATTTCCGCACCCTCCGCGCTCCCATCCGCCTGGATGCCGAGGAAAACTACGTGCGCGGCCTGCTGGCGCGCACGCCGGAGCTGAAGGAACAGTATTTCAACCAGGCGGCTCGTCTCGACCCGCGCTTTGCCCATCCCTGCTTCCAGCTCGGCCGGATTCACTATGATCGCAAGAACTACCGGCTCGCCAGCGAATGGCTGGAAAAGGTGGGCCCCGACGATTTCCACTATCGCGAAGCCAATTTTCTGCTCGGCCTGGCCCGCTTTCAGGCGGGAGACTATCCGGGCGCGCAGAAAGCCTTCCAGATGATCGCCGAGACGGTGCCGCTCAGCGAGGTCTACAACAACCTCGGAGCCGCCGAGAGCCGCCGCAACCTGCCGCAGGCGATCGAGAGCTTTCGCAAAGCTGTTGAAGGCGATGCCAACGACCCTGTCTACCACTTCAACCTCGGATACGCACTGTGGAAGAAGGGTGAGTTCGCCGAGGCTGCCGACCGCTTCCGCGCCGTGCTCGAACGGGAACCGGAAGATGAGACGGCGACGCTGATGCTGGGACGATGCCTGAAGAAGCAAGCCGCGCGCACGGCCGATGCGCGGGCCGCCGACGCGCGGACGCAGGGGCTGGAACGATTGAAAACCAATTACGACGAGCGCGCCTACTGGCAGTTGAAAGCCATTCTCGAGCCGGCCAAACCTTGAACGCGAAGTTCCGCCCGCGGGAGCCGGGGCCCGAACCGGGTATAATCGAAAAGCTCATGATCGAGGCCTTCGGAGCTTCGGACCCTGGTTGCGTCCGCGGCAACAATGAAGATTACTACCTGCTGTCCCCCTCGCTTGGCCTGTACGTAGTGGCCGACGGCATGGGCGGCGCGCAAGCCGGCGAGCACGCCTCCAAGCTCGCCGTGGAGACGGTGCGCGATTGTATCGCCGCCGCCGGCACTCCCATCGACGCCGACAAGCTGGTGCAGGCCTTCGCGCAGGCCAACCTGCGTGTGATGGAAGCTGCCGCGGCCGACCCCAGCATGGAGGGCATGGGCACGACGTTGGTGGCGGCGGTGGAAGTGGGCGCCGATCTCCTGATCGCCAGCGTCGGCGACAGCCGCGTCTACCTCTGCGAGGACGGCAAACTGGTCGCCGTGACCGAGGACCAGACATGGGTGAATGAAGTGGGCCGGCGGCTCGGTCTGGACGAGGTAAATTTGAAGGTGCATCCCATGCGTCACGTGCTGACCATGGCGATCGGCGTTTCCGAGAACCTGCGCGTCCACACGTATCTGGTGCGCCCGTCGCCCGGAACGTACTTTCTGCTGTGCAGCGACGGCCTGCACGGCGTGGCGCGCGAATCCGATCTGCTCAGCATTCTTTCTTCCAAGGGGACCCTCGAAAGCAAATGCCGGCAGTTGATCGCCGCGGCGAGATCCGAAGGCGGGCCGGACAACATCACGGTCGTGCTGCTGAAAACAACGTAGTACGCAGTATGGAATAGTACTTGCACCTTAGGGCGCATGCCTTACCAAACTCCCACTCATCGCCATTTGTGCTCTGAGCTTGTTTCCCTGGTCTGCGCCAAGAACGGACGAACCACCACATTGTCGGGCAATCTCGAAGAGATCGGAGAATGGAGCGCTCTTGTACTCGCCGAGACTCCCATTGCTCGCCGAACCAAGGTACGTATCGCTTGCGAAGGTCATGATCTTAAGGGGTTTGTCCGATCCTGCCGGCACGAGAAGTCGCTGGGCTTCCTGGTCGATGTGCGGCTCTACCAGGAGTCGCGCTGGTCCGAACAGTGGTTCACGCCAAAACACCTGCTGGCCCTGTGCGGCAACCTTCAGTCTAAGGCGTTCCACGCACGTGTCGCCTAAGGTTACTGAGGAAGCTTTACCGGCAAATTATGCACGTTCTGCCGGCAGGTGACACACGGTATCCTGAAAATACCGATGCAACAGGAAGTCGTCGAGGCCCAGGGCCACCTGATCGATTCGCACCTGATGGAGCAGATCTTCGACACGGTGGTCGAGTACAACGGCCGCTTTGAAGTGGAAGAGTTCCGGATCGGGCGCACCAACGCGGACGGCTCCTACCTGCGCCTGAAGATCGAGACGCAGCAGTCCTCCGACATGCAGCAGTTGCTCGGACAGCTCCTGGGTCTGGGCTGCTCGCCGATTGACACCGGCGACGCGCAACTGGCCCAAGTGGAGCGCGATTGCTGCGCGCCGGACGATTTCTATTCCACCACCAACCATCGCACACAGGTGCGCCACCAGGGCCTGTGGCTGGACGTCGAAAACCAGCGCATGGACGCGACGATCGTGGCCGGCGACGGCCGCGCCACCTGCCGTCGTTTGCGCGATCTCCGCCACGGCGATCAAGTCGTGGTCGGCATGCGCGGTATCCGCGTGACGCCCGAATCGAAAGAGCGCGACCGGCTGGCGTTCGCCTTCATGAGCAACGGGATTTCCTCGGAGCGGCAGGTGGAGACGGCGGTCCGCCAGACGGCCAACCTGATGCGCCAGACGCGCGAGGCCGGCCAGAACATCGTGGTGGTGAGCGGACCCGTGGTGGTCCACACGGGCGGCGCCGGGCCGCTGGCCGCGCTGATTCGCGGCGGATGGGTGCAGGCGCTGCTGGCCGGCAATGCCCTTGGCGTTCACGACATCGAGGCGGCGCTGCTGGGAACCTCGCTGGGCGTGCGCCTGAGCGACGGCCGCCAGGAGGAACACGGCCACCGCAACCACATGCGCGCCATCAACGCCATCTATCACGCGGGCGGCATCGCCAAGGCGGTCGAAAGCGGCTGCCTGCGGCGCGGCGTGATGTATGAGTGCGTGAGGGCGGGCGTGCCGTTCGTGCTCGCCGGGAGCCTCCGCGACGACGGTCCGCTGCCCGATACCATCACCGACATGAACCGCGCGCAGGACGCCTATGCCGAGCAGGTGAAAGGCGCCGGGCTGGTGCTGTGCCTCGGCTCCATGCTGCACTCGATCGCCGTCGGAAACATGCTTCCGAGCTGGGTGAAGATCGTTTGCGTCGACATCCACCCCGCCGTGGTGACCAAGGTCAGCGACCGCGGCACGGGCCAGGCCGTCGGCGTAGTGGCAGATGTCGGCTTGTTCCTGGATCTGCTGGCGCGGAATCTGGGGGGGGCCGCGTGAAGCGCGTCTACACCGACGAACACGCCGAGGCGGGGGTGCGCGATGAACTGCCCGAGATCGAGACCTGGCCGAATCAGTACGCGACCGGTTATGAGATCGAGATCGTGATGCCCGAGTTCACCTCGGTTTGCCCGCGCACGGGGCTGCCGGATCACGGAACGCTGACATTGCGCTATGTGCCCGACAAGCACTGCCTGGAGTTGAAGTCGCTCAAGATGTACACGCTGGCCTATCGCAGCCTCGGCATTTTTCAAGAGAACGTCGTCAACCGGATGCTGGCGGACGTTGTGAAAGCGGCGCGCCCGGTTTCGGCGACGCTGGCCGGCGAGTTCACGCCTCGCGGCGGCGTCCACACCAAGATTACGGCGAGCTGGACCAGGAGCTCCAAACGTGCGAGATGACGAATTGACGGCGGCCATTCGCGACGTGCGGGAACGCTTGCGGGCGCGTCATCCCGAGGGAGCGCTCAGTGGGAATGGAATTCCGGCCGCCGATCTGATGCCGTTGCTGCATGCGCGCGACGCCGCGGAGGCCAAGGTGGCCGCCATCGGAACCGTGAATCCGCGGGCGCCGGGGCTCAAGAACTCGATCATCCAGCGGGTGAAGAAGACCATCGCGCGGGCGCTCGACTGGCATGTGCGGGAACAGGTGGAGTTCAATCGCGCCCTGATGCGCTGCGTGCAGGCCTCGCTCGAAGCGCTGGAGGACGCCAACCGGTCCCTGGCCGGACTCGCGGCACGCATGATGGCGCAGGAAGCGCAAACCAGCGCTCTGCATCAGCAGCTCCGCGACGAGATGGCCCTCCTCCACCGGGAAGCGCAGGAGATGAGAGACCTGCGTACGCATTGGGCCGAGTGGCGCGCCGGATTCGAAGAACGCCGGTCCGCCGCGGAGATTCATATGCTGCGTACGATCTCCGAGTTGCAAGGATCCTTCCAGCACCGGGTCACGGTCATCGACCAGAATTTCCGTGAGTCGCTCCGGCAACAGCATGGCGAGTTCACCGCTGCGCTCGATCGAAACACGATCGAGGTCCAGCAGCGGCTATGGAACGATCTTCAGCGGATTCGTGCCGAGTACGAGAAGTTGATCCACACCGAGCTGCGGCTGATCCGGCAGCGGACGCCCGCGGAGCGCGTCGTGGAGCACGCGCCCATCGCGGCGCCGGCGGCTCGCATCGCCATCGACTGGATGCGGTTCGCCGAGAATTTCCGCGGCTCCGAGGAACGCATTCGAGAGCACCAGAGGAAATACGTGGCACGGTTCGCCGGCTCTGTCGGAGAGATCCTGGATGTGGGTTGCGGGCGCGGGGAGTTCCTGCAAGTGGCGCGTGAAGCGGGACTGGCCGCACGCGGGATCGACCAGAGCGAGGAATGCATCGCCCTGTGCCGCTTGAAGGGGCTCGACGCCGCCAGGGCGGACATGTTCGAGTATCTGAGCGCGCTGCCGGATGCCTCGCTAGGCGGCGTGTACTGCTCGCAGGTCGTGGAACATCTCGATCCGGCCCGCTTGCCCGACCTGGTTCGGCTGATCGCAAGAAAGGTGCGCGGCGGCGCCCTGGTCGCGATCGAAACACCGAATCCGGAATGCCTGGCGATTTTCGCCACGCATTTTTATCTGGACCCGACCCACACGCGTCCGGTTCCGGCCGCGTTGCTCCGCTTTTGTCTCGAAGAAGCGGGCTTCGGCGGTGTCGAGGTGGAGCGCCTGGCCCCGGCTGTGGACTCGATGCCCGCGCTCGCCGAGTTGCCCGCGGCCGTGCGCGATGCGTTTTTCGGGGGGCTCGATTACGCGATCTTCGCCCGCAAACTTTAGGCTCCACCCGCTGCGATTTTCCTTCATCGCGCGGGATTCTTTGTACTTCCCTCCGGGAAAATCGGCCAACATTTTGAGGGGTGCGTTCGGGATCATTCTTCGCAAACTCGCGTGCCCGCGGCAATGTTCAGGGGCGAGATACTGCGAACAGCGGGCGTCTTGTCCCTACGCTCGCATGTTTGAGCCCACCGCCATCGCCGGCGGGCCGAGCGGATTGTCGGATTGGCCGCGTCCATTTGTGTTCCGGGCGACGCACCTGGATGGTTGCACGATCTCCGCGGGAGCATCCTTCTATTTCGATCTGAACCTGTTCGACATGAGCCATCCGGCGATCGCGTACCTGGTGCAGGCGTTCGCCGAACTGGGTCGCGAGGGACTGGGGCCGGGGCGAGGGCGGGCGGAACTGGTGAATGTTTCACACCGTGGCCAAGTGCTTCAAGACAACCCGGAACCTCTGGTGCTGTCTCTCGATCCGCCGGACGAGCGCATCGAGCGCGTGATCGTTCGCTTTCTCACGCCCACGGAATTGAAGAGCGGTCAGCAAAAAGCCGCGCGGCCCGAATTCGGCATTTTGGCTTCGCGCATCCGCGACCGCCTGAGCACGCTGCGTGAGCTGTATGACGAAGGTCCGCTGGCGATCGACTTCCGCGGCTTCGGCGAGCGCGCCGCGCGAGTCCACCTGACACGGTGCGAACTGGCGCAGGTGGACGTGGCGCGCCGCAGCAGCCGGACTACGCAGGTGCATTCCATCGGCGGGTTTGTGGGCGAGGCGGAATATGATGGCGATGTGACCGAGTTCATCCCCTACCTTCATGTCGCGCAGTGGACGGGGGTGGGAAGGCAAACGGTGTGGGGGAAGGGAGAAGTGCGCATTCAGATCAGTTCATGAAGCGCGAAGCTCCACTTCCCCGCCCGATGCTCGTGCCACAACGCGAGCGCCTGCATGCAAAACGCGGTCGAGACAGGATTCACAAACGCCAGCTTCTCGCCGCTTCTTTGGCCGAACCAGAAACCTCCATGAATGCGCGGGTCCCCTGACGCTGCCTGATACGAGGCGGCGCGATCCGCCTCTTCGCAGGCCGCCGCTTCATCCAGCGGCGCGGCGCCCAGGTGATGGGCGATCAGCCGGACGCGGAGCAGTTGCCCGCAAACATCAGAGCGCTCGAACCTCGGAGCGATTTCGCGCAGAAGCGCGCCGGTGCGTTCCATCCCCAAGACCAGAGCGCGGCGGGGCTCCTCCCGATCCGCCACCGCCAGCAGCGCTTCCAGAAAATAACAGTACGGATGCAGACGGTCCATCACTTTATCGGGGCCGGTTTCGCCGGCGAGGAAGGATTCATGCGTAGCCAGTGCGCCGGCGAGCGCGCACTCGAACAATCGCGCGGCGTCCGGATCGCCCAGATCGCGCCACGCCAGCGCCGCCTTCAACTGGTAGCATCCTGGAAGACGCGACCACCGCGGCTCAGGCGGAAGCGGTTGCTTGTCGGGCAGCGTGATCACCGGATGAAAAACGCCCTCGCCGAGAAAATCGAATGCCAGCGAGAGCGCGGCCTCGTGCGCTCGGGAACGAAATTCTTCCTCGCCCGTCGCTCGCCAGGCGGCAAGAAGGCCGCGCACGATGATCCCGGTGTCGAAGAAATACGCGTGCGAGGACCCGGGCTCGAACGGGAACGTGCCGCTTTCACGGCTCCAGGCACGCTGCGTCAGAAAGCGCGCCGCGCGCAGGGCGGCATCGAGATATTCGGAAACCCCGGAGAGCCGGTGCAGGTATATCAACGTGCTCACCGCGTAGCCGGTAATCTCGTTCGAGACCGGGGCGTTCTCTCCGGGTTCGGAGCGATAATAGCGAGCCACGCCGCCGTCTGACTCCTGAATCCCCGAGCTGAGGAACCAGCGGGCTGCGTCTTCCAAAAATGGCGTCAATTCCCGATTGTATAATGAGTCTGGTGATGCGCTGCTGGCCGAGCCTGCTTCTCCTGATGTCCGTGTCGCTCCACGCCGAGGAGAGCATGCCTCGCGGCATTGTGCGCGGCAGCCTGGTGTCCTGGGAAGGCGCGGCCGGCGCGGGAGCGCTCACTGTCCGCAATGCGGACGGCCTGGTCTCCGGCTGCTCCTACGACCGGCACACTTACTTCGAGCGGAACCACTGGCCGGTCGAGATCACAACGCTGGCGGCCGGCGATCCGGTGGAAGTCGTGGCGGATCGGCGGCCCGGGTCGAGCGCCTGTTACGTGCGAATGCTGCAGGTAAAGGTGCCGGCGCCTGTCAGCCGCCGCGCCGCTCCCCCTCGAGTCATCGAATCCTTTCAGCCGCGCGGCAATTTGTCATTCGCGGGGCTGGTTCGCCGGCGCGACGCCGGCACGCTTACGCTCAAAACCCGCACGGGCGAGCGCACGCTGCTGCTGCGCTCCGACACTCGTTACCTGGGTGAAGGTATGCGCGCGGATCCCGCTGCGCTGGGCGTCAACATGCACGTTTTCGTCCGCGCCGGACGGAACATGGAAGGCCAGGTCGAGGCATACCAGGTGGTTTGGGGCGAGATTCTGAACACCCGGTAAGTCTCTACTCCACCGAGAGAGCCAGAAGCACGTTTCCAGGACGGTCTCCGAACACGCCATATCCCGAGCCGACGAAGACCATGCCTCCCGCAACCGTCGCGCCGGGAGCGATCATCGAGCCGCCATGCGCCGCGACCCTATTCACCGTTGGGAACTCGCGCGCCGTATCAAATTCCCACAGATTGCGGCCGTCCTTGGTCGAGACCGCGTGGAGGATTCCATCCTTGCCGCCCACAAACGCCGCGCCCGGGATCGCGCTCGTGGCTGCTCCATTGCCGCTGCGCGCGTTGCGGCCATCCGCCGCCGACAGAGGACTGAACCAGACCTTTTCTCCGGTGGCCAGTTGCACCGCGGCCATTCCTCCGCCGGTGAGGCCGTAGTAGACATTCTGGTCGTCCGCCGCGCCACCCCACACGATGCCACTCAGAGGGTTCGAGCTGACGTTGACCTTCCAAACCAGAGCGCCCTTCTGATCCGGATCGACGGCGATGATGGTTCCCTCCTTCATGCCCGCGATCAGGAGTCGCTTGCCGTTGGGCAGCGTCTTCAAGATGGGCGAATTTCCGAAGTCGTAATCGGGACCCACTCTGTCCGGGCAGTTCTCGGTCTTGGTGGAGCCGCTGCACCCCAGAATGTACGCATCGTCCTTGAAGGCCTGATAGTGCCACACCAGCTTCCCGGTCTTGATATCGAGAGCCAGAATGGAGTCGCTGGTGTCCGCCGCCGGCTCGCTGGTGGCTTCGCCCGAACCCACGTAGATCACTCCGCGCTTCGGGTCGATGGTGGGCGCGGTCCACACCGAACCGCCGGACGGCCCATACAATTGCGTACCGATCGAATTCTTGCGCGTCGGCTTGGGTTCTTCCTCGATCACGTAATGCTTCCAGTACGGCTTGCCCGTGTTCACATCGAGCGAAGTGACGCTGCCGCGCGCCGTGCAGCAGGGATAGTTCAGATCGCGGGCCGTGTTGGCCTCCCACTTCGCTGTCCCGATGTACAGCCGTCCGTCGTACACCGTCGGCGCTCCGGTGACTCGCGCCGTGTAGTTGTCGTCGACTTTCGTGGTCCACAGCAACTGGCCGTTTTGCGCGTCGAGTCCGTACACGTTGTTCTTCAGGTCACCAAAAAAGGCTCCATACCTCACCGGCCCCCGCCCCTTCACCGGCGCAATAGTGATTGCATTCCGCATGCTGGCCTTGGTCATGAAGGACCAATACACGCAACCCGAAGCCGCGTCCAGCGAGTAGACCCACCCCGTGTCGGCGCCGACAAACACGCGGCCCGACACCACGGTGGGCTGCCCGTAAGCGGACGCGCCCCCTGGAAAGCCGAACGCCCATTTGAGCTTCAGCCGCGGCAACTGGTCCGCCGTGAGACCGGCGGCCTTCGCCGGCTGGAAGCGAGTGTTGGAAATATCGACGCCCCAGCCATTCCACGCCGGACCCGCCGCCGGGTCGGCCATCGGAGAACTCGTCGCGCAGCGGTTCGGCATCGTCTTGGCGTCGCCGGACACGGCGCTTCCCACCAACCGGTAGCCGATCGCCTCGGCGGCCCGGCGCTTCTGATCCCCGGTCAGATTCATCGCCTGATGGGTCGCGCTGGTATTGAGGATGTCGAGAATCTTTTCCGGCGGAAATTCTCTGAGCGCGGCCGGCGAGGGGGCGCGCTCCATATTCGGTTTTCCGTGACACGTCATGCACCTGGTCTGGAAAGTGCCGAAACCGGAGTCCGCCCCGGCTGTCACCTGCGCCCTCGCTCCTGAGGCCAGACACAACCCGACTATTGCTATGAAAAAGTGCTTTTCCATGTTGTAGTAACCAGCTATTTTTTGATGTATTTCTTGATTGTCTTGGGGCCGACCTCCGCCCCGTAGATGTTGCCCGCGCGATCCGCGGCGACTCCCTCCGCCGCGCTCGTTCCCGAGTGGTCCGGGTCCCGTTCGGGGTCGGGAATGAACGCTGTCACCGAACCGTCTTTGGCGCTCCCGATTCGCATGCCCCTTTTCCAACCCGGATGGCGCGCTGTATTCGACTCCGAGTCCGCCACGTAGAGCACGTCGTTGTTGTCTATGAAAATCCCGCTCGGCCGGCTGAATTGCGCCCACTGGGCGAGGAATTTTCCATCCTGGTCGAAGATCTGGATCCGATTATTGGCCCGGTCGCCCACGAACAGGCGCCCCCGGGAATCGAAGGCGAGCGTGTGCGGCAAGTTGAATTCACCGGGGCCCGACCCTTTCTTCCCCCAGGTCTTGATGAACTTCCCGTCTTGCGTGAACTTCACGATCCGGTTGTTGGAATCCCCGCCATGGCCGTCGGCGACGAAGATATCGCCATTCGGTCCCACGACCACATCCGACGGCATATTGAAAGTATCCGGACCGCCTCCAGCGACTCCTGCTTTGCCCAGCGTCAGCAACACTTTTCCGGCCGGGCTGAACTTGAATACCTGATGGCCCTTTCCGTCCTTCCCCTGGCCGTCGGTCACCCACACGTTGCCTTGCTTGTCCACAAAGAAACCGTGGGGAAATACCAACATCCCCGCTCCGAAACTTCTCAGAAGCTTGCCCGACGGTTCGAACTCGAGAATCGGATCGAGATTCGAGGCGGCGCAATTGTTCGCGCCACATCGGTCATAGGCCCAGATGTTTCCATCAGGACCAACTTCGACGCCGGCGGTTGAGCCCCACGCGCGCCCGCCAGGGAGCTTGAAAAGGTTCTCGACGGTGCGATACGGATTCGGTGCGGAATTGGTCGGGGCGTCGGCTTGAGCGAATACGAGCAACGTTACGACGGTCCCGGCAAGGGTGAATCTCATGACGGACCCTCCAGGAGAAATTAGAGTGTCATCAATTGTATACCTTCTGGAGGTTCGTGGGAGCCGCTGCCGCTATGGGCCGTCCGGTGCGTAGGCCCGCCTATCGACGCGCGGACCGCCTTTCGGTTGCTATCAGCGCTGCCGCGCTCAAGGAACTGGCGAGCGCCAGGCCCGCCGCGATCCACAATACCGCTCGATAGCCGGCGACAAATGCTTCCCCGATAGCTTGTCGTCCGCGAACGTCGCTCGTTTCAGCGGCAGCCAGCTTGGATACCTGGCTCTCGATTTCCGCCCGCGCCGCTGGAGCCAGGTGGAGACTGTCCAATCGCCGTTCCAGAGCACCCTGGAAAACTCCGCTGAGTAATGCTCCGAAAACTGCCACGGCCAGCAAGCCTGCGATGCGCGAGACAGCGTTGTTGATCCCAGAGGCCGCTCCCGCGTAGCTTTGCTCCACTGCGTTCATCACGGTCGTGGTCAGCGGGGCAACGCTGATCGCCATGCCGAGCCCCAGCGTCAACACTGCGGGGAAGAACGTGGTCCAGTAGGACCCGCCAATACCCGGCCTCGCAAACAGCGCGAATCCGGCGGCCGCGATCAGGGGACCCACAATCAGCGGAACCCTGGCGCCGTATCGATCGAGAAGTCCACCAGACCAGCGGGACAGCAAGAACATCAACACAATGAAAGGCAGCAGAGCGGCTCCCGCTTTGGTCGGCGAGTAGCCTTGCACCTGTATTAAGTCGAGCGGGAAGAAGAAGAGCATGCCGCTCAATGCCGAGTACAGAAAGAGGGTGAGTAGATTAGCCCCAGTAAAATTGCGGGAACGGAACAGGCGGAGCGGAACCATCGGCGCGGACGTACGTCCCTCCCAATACAACAGCGCAATAAGGGCGATGGCTCCAACTGCGCCTGCCGCCGGCATCGATTCGATCAGGGCAAAGACTATTCCGCCGAAGCCCAGTGCGGCCAACAGGCCGCCTTGCCAGTCGAACCGCTGGATGTGGATGGCGGACCTGCTTTCAGGGACTTTCAACACAGCGAGGCAGAGAACGGCCAGCCCCAATGGAATATTGATGAAAAACACCCATCTCCACGAGCCGTGCTCGACGAACCATCCGCCCAGCACGGGACCGATCGCAGCGGTGATCGACGTCAAACCGGACCACGTCCCGATTGCGCGTCCGCGCTCCTTCTCTGAAAAACTAGCGCTGATCACAGCCAGGCTACCGGGGACAAGCAGCGCCCCGCCCATTCCCTGAACACCCCTCGCAACAATGAGCTGCCGGATGTTGGGCGCGAGTCCGCACCAAGCCGAGGCTACGGAGAAGAGCACTACGCCGGCGGCGAAGATCTTGCGGCGGCCGTACTGGTCTCCCAAAGACCCGCCGACGAGGAGCAAGGCCGCCAGGAAGAGGGCGTAGGATTCTACCACCCATTGAACGTCCGCCAGAGACGCACGCAGGGTCGATTGCAACGCCGGCAGCGCCACGTTCACGACCGTTCCGTCAACGAACGCCATGCTCGAACCGAGGATGGTTGCGGCTAGAATCCAGGAACCGTTCTTCTCTGCGGGCCGCTCGCACGAACCGGCGAGAATCGTGGCTTCGTCGCAAGGAGGTCTGCCGATGCTGGCCATAATCCATTCTCCGCCGGGCGCGGACAGGACGCTGATCCGAGTGAAGGTGGAGTCGGCGGCCGGAACCAAGGGCGGGTTTTGTGCTGGTGCTGGGCAACGGCCGGCGGATCGAAAGCGGGTGGCGGTGCGCAGACGCGGAGTTAGTTCGCCTGATCCGCCTTGCGGAAAAAGCGTGATGTTCGTATCCGAAGATCATCACTTCACTAGCGCCCATACCACGTTTGAGTGATTTCCGCATGCGACTTCAGCGGTAGTCAAAAATCTGCCCATCTCGTGATCGATTTCGGATCCGCATCGTTTATAGTTGTTTTGGAACCTGACGCAATGAACGGTGTGACACCGCCCAAGTAAGGAGCACGCATGTCCACGATCCACCTCCACCAGACAACCACCTCGACGCCCGAGCAGTACGTCGCCGGGCTCACCGACTTCGGGCCTGGCCGCTCGAAGCTCTTTGGCAACAGCGCCGACGAGTACCTCAAGGTGCATCACCGGGGCCGCTCGCAGGCCGACGTCACGGAAGGCTCGGGCGGCATCTGGGAACGCCTGCACTACGACTGGTCCGATCCCAACCGCGTCGTCCTTACGACGACCGACTCCAACGTGTGGGGAGGCGCGTCGGGCCACACCTACACCTTCACGCGTCAGCCCAACGGCACGACCGACATTGACGTGGTCGTCGTACGCGACGGCAAGAACCTCAAGGGACGGGTGCTCGGCTTCGTGCTCGGGACCATCGGCACGCGCGTTTTGGAAAGGGCGTTTGAAAACTCCGTCAAGGCCATCGAAGTCCGGAACAGCGCGGCTAGAGAGGCAGGCGCATCATGAGCCGGGTACCCGTATCGGCGAATTCGCTTCAAGGAGGCCTGCCGATGTGGCCATAGTCCATTTTCCCCGGGCGCGGACAGGACACGGGTCAACCTGGGAGCGTGAGCGGCTTCCGAAGGAGATTACGGGCCGTCCGGCGCGAAGGCCAGCAGTACGTTCCCCGGCATTCCGCCGAATCGCGAGTAACCCGAATTGACGAACACCATCCCCTTCACCACCACCGCTCCCGGCCCGTCGATCGATCCGCCCTTGGCCTTGACGCCGTTCACCGTGGTGAAGTCGCTCACGGTATCGAAATCCCAGAGAATCTTCCCATCCTCGGCGGCGAATGCGCGGAGGTGGCCGTCCATGGAACCCGAAAAGATCGCGCCCGGGATCGCCGTTACCGCAGCGGACTGTGCCGGACTACAACCCACCGGCGCTCCGGCGTTGCACGGCGCCGCCGCCACGGACCACGCTTTGCTGCCATCGGCGACGCGAAGAGCCGTGAGCCCACCGCCCTGGCGGGGATCCAGGATCGACCGGCGTGTGTCCAGAGGATCGGTGGGACGGGTGCGCCCGACGCTCGACGCCGCGGCGTAAACCAGCCGCCCATCGCTGGCCATCCCCCATTGCACGCCCACGCTGGGACCCGTGGTGGGGCCGGGTTTCGCAATCTGCACCTGCCACACGATCTCTCCCTTGCGTTGCGGATCGAGGGCGTAGACCATGCCGGATTTTTGTCCCGCCAGCAAGAGGTCGCGTCCGCCCGCCGGCGCGATCATCATGGCCGACGAGCCGAAATCATAATCGGGCCCGTCCTCGGCCGGACAATTCTGCTTGTCAGTTCCGCAGGAGGAGTTGTAGGCGTCGCCCGGCATCACCTGTTTGGACCACACGATGCGGCCGGTCCCAAGGTCGAGCGCCATGACGGCGTCGCTGGTGTCGGTTGCCGGCGAAGAGTAGTTGTCGCCGGTCGCAATGTACATCACGCCGCGCCTGGCGTCGATCGTGGGGGCCGCCCACACGCCCGCTCCGGATGGCCCTAGTTGCGGCGTGCCGCGCTTGTTTTTCCCGGTTTGCTTCGGAACCTCGCGAATGGTGTAGGACTTCCACACCAGGCCACCGTCCCGGATCCGCAGCGCGACGATGCTACCGCGGAACGTGCAGCACGGATAGTCCGGGTCGAGCGAGCGTGTTTCCTCCCACGATGCCACCGGCACAAACACGGTGCCGTTGTAAGCCACCGGCGCGCCGGTCAGCCGGGCCGCGTCGTGCTCTTCGATTTTCTTCTTCCACAGCAATTTCCCGGTCTCGGCCTGGAGCGAATAAACCCAGCCGGTCTGATCGCCGAACAGCAGCGCGTGCTCCTTGCCGAGCGGCACCGCGAGGAGCGAGGAACGCACCGGCCCGTTCACCTCGTACGCCCACTGGAGGCACCCGGTCTCGGCCCGCAGCGCATAAATGACGCCGCCGGCGCTGCCGACGAACACCTGCCCGTCGAGGACCGTCGGTTGCGAAAAGGCGGTGACATCGCCGTCGAATCCGAAGGCCCACTTCAGCTTGAGCCGCGCGAGTTGACCAATGCTCAGCCCCGCCGCATCCGCCGTCTGGAAACGCGCGTTGTTGAACGACGGGCTCCAGCCGTTCCACGCGAATTTAGGAGAATTGGCGATCGCCACGCTGCGATCGCTACAGTAGGCGGCGGGCCCGGGACCCGGCGCCTGACCGGCGGTTCCCAGATAGTGGGCCACGGCCTCGCGCTCCTCGCGGCGCATGGGGTAGGCGATGGTCATCATCGCCCCGAAATCGAGCGTGCGGAGGATGCGCGACGCCGGCATTTTTTGTAGCGATTCGCGCGGCGGGATGCGCGGGTTGGTCTGGTTGTGGCATGCCGCGCACCTCTTCTGGTACACGGCTTCGCCGGAAACGGGATCGGCGGCAGACGCCGCCGAGGAGACCATGCACAGGAGCGCCAGCACGCCGGAGGAGTTCATTGGCCGAAGTCTAGCATATGGAACCCCGAGCGTCAGCGAGGGGAGGGCTGTTCGAACACCGCGCCGCTCCCTCCGCTCCCTGACGGTCGCGGTTCTGAAAATGTCGGTTATCCTGTCAACATGGAATCACGCCGATTGGGTTTAAACGGTCCCCTGGTTTCGTCCCTGGGCCTCGGATGCATGGGGATGTCCGATTTTTACGGTCCGGCCGAGGAAGCCGAGAGCATCGCCACCATTCACGATGCCCTGGACGCCGGCATCACGCTGCTCGACACGGGCGATTACTACGGCATGGGCCGCAACGAGTTGCTCCTGCGCGACGCCCTGAAGGGCCGCCGCGAGAAGGCTTTCATCTGCGTTAAATTTGGCGCGCAGCGTGCGCCGGACCGTTCCTGGCTGGGCAACGATACGCGTCCCAACTCGGTCAAGAACTTTCTGGCCCACACGCTCACGCGCCTGGGTACCGACTACGTCGATCTCTACCAGCCCGGGCGCGTCGATCCGAACGTGCCGATCGAGGACACTGTGGGAGCGATTGCGGACATGATAAAGGCCGGTTACGTTCGCCACCTGGGTTTGTCGGAAGCTTCCGCCGCGACCATTCGCCGGGCCCATGCGGTGCATCCCGTCGCGGCGTTACAAGTGGAGTATTCCCTGGTCACGCGCGACATCGAGGCCGAAACCTTGCCCGCCCTCCGCGAGCTGGGCATCTCGGTGGTGTGCTACGGAGTGCTATCGCGCGGCCTGCTCGCCACCTCTTCGGTCAAGGCTCGTTCCCGCGCCGACTCCAGGCAGTATTTTCCGCGCTTCCAGGCGGACAATCTCGAGAAGAACCTGGCGGTGGTGAAGACGCTCGAAAGTCTGGCAGCGGAGATCGGCGCCTCCCCGGTGCAACTTGCGCTGGCCTGGGTGCTCCACCGCGGCCAGGACATTGTCCCGCTCATCGGCGCGCGCCGGAGACCTCAGTTGCACGAGGCGCTCGGAGCGCTCTCTCTCCGGCTGACTCCCCAGGATCTGAGCCGCATCGAGACCAGAATTCCGGGCTCGGCGATCGCCGGGACGCGCTACCCCTCCGATGCCATGAGCACCGTCAATCGTTAGAGAGCTCCGCTTCCCTGAAAGTAGGTTCTAGGCGGCGTGTTCCCGAGGTTGGAGGATCACGCGGTGACCGAGCCTTTCCAGACGTTTG
>JBGPLI010000001.1:0-98254 GCA_041486445.1 Bryobacteraceae bacterium | reverse complement strand
CAGGCTACCCTCCGGCTCGCCGCGCTCGGCCTGGACTGGGCCCGGCCGCGACGCAGGGAACTCTTTCCGCTACGAGGGAATGGCAGGCTATGAATGAATTTGCTTGACACGGACCGGCCTTCTCATGGAAGACACTACCGAACGACGATGGTGTATAATTTTGGCCTATGAAATACTTGCTCCTGTTAAGCATGCTCCTTCTTGCCCCGCATGCGGCCCGCGCGCAGGAAGTCACTCTGATCGCGCCGGGCGGAATGCGGTGCCCCATCGACCGGATGATGCCGGACTTCGAACGCAAGACCGGCTACAAGGTCAAGCCGACCATCGGCGCCGGCGGAGCCACCCACCGGCAGGTGGTGCGCGGCGAGGCCTTCGATGTGCCGATCGTGCAGCCGCCCTATCAGGACGTGATCGACTCGGGCAACGTCGTCGCCGGCAGCGAGACGCCCCTGGCCACCGTCGCCGTGGTGGTGGCGGTGCGGAAGGGCGATCCCAAGCCCGATATCTCGAGCCCGGACGCGGTCAAGCGAACGCTGCTCGGGGCCAAGGCGATCTCCTATCCGGACGGCGCGGGCGGATTGGGAGGAGCGGCGGGAGTGAGTTTCGACGCGACGCAAAAGAAGCTCGGCATCTACGACGAGATGAAGCCGAGAGTGAAGCGCGTGCAGGGCGTGAGCCTGATGCAGTTGCTGACCAAGGGCGATATCGACGTCGCGGTCACCTTCGCCAGTGAGATCAACGAGCCGGGCGTGGAACTGGTGGGGCCGCTGCCGAAGGACATTTCGACCCCGACGGCGCTGGTGGGCTTCGTATCCAGCCATGCCAAGTCGCCCGAGGCCGCCAAGGCGGTGTTGAGCTACCTGGCTTCGGCCGATGCGGCGGCGGCGTATAAAGCGTGCGCGATGACGCCGGGGCGATGAGGAACACATGCTCTCCCGGCGAACTGTGTTACTGGCTCCTTTGAGCGCTCCCTTGGCCGACGTAGTAACTACCGCGGCCGCGGCCACCGGCAAGATGACGCTGTGCCTGCACCAGAACACTTCGCGCGGCGCGGGCTACCGCAAGTCGCTGGAAGGCTGGGCCAAGGCGGGCATCAAGAACGTCGAGCTGAACGACGGGTTGCTCGACGACTTTCTCAAGACCGACAGCCTGGAGGCCGCGCGGCGCGTGGTCACGGACCTGGGGTTGACGCCGGTTTCCTGCGCGGCGGGGATCCCGGACTTCTGGGTTCCCAGTCCGGGGCGCGCCGCCGCGATGGACACCTGGAAAAAGCGCTGCGAGCAGTGGGCCTCTTTCGGGTCGAGTCACGTCTACGTCGCCGCCGCCACCACGAGGAAGATCACGACGGAGGATTACAAGGCCGTACCGGACTGCATTCGCGAGGCCGGGGAAGCCGCCAAGCAGTACCGCCTGACGGCAATGATCGAGTTCGCGCGCAACTCCACGCTCATTTCAACGCTCACCACGGCGCTCAAGGTGATCCGCGAGGCCGCGCACCACAACGTCCATCCGATGCTGGACTGCTATCACTTCTGGTCGGGGATGAGCAAATTCGAGGATCTGGACCTGCTCCGGCCGGGCGAGCTCGCGCACGTGCATTTCCAGGACACCCCGGATATGCCTCGCGAGCTGCTGGACCAGACCACGCGCGTGATTCCGGGCGACGGTGTCGCTCCTCTGGTCCGCATTCTTCGGAAGCTCGCCGAGAAAGGCTATGCCGGCCCGCTCTCGGTCGAGCTGTTCCTGCCGGAGTTCCAGCAAGGCGATCCGGCGGATGTGGCCCGCCGGATTCGCGAGAAGGCCGAAGCCGTGATGCGCCAGGCGAAGGTGATTTAAAATAGCAGAGTTACCGAACCGCGACCCTGAGGGAGCGGAGTGCTACCACCCGGCGTGCCGCTCTAGGTTGGCACGATGGAGATCAGACTCCCACTCAATGCGGGCCAGCGAAGCGATCAAGCGTGACGGCAGGTGCCTTTTTCTCAAGCCCCGACGATCTGAACGCCGATTCCCTGCGGGTCTTTGATATGAAACCCCGCGTCAATGTCTTGTTCCGGATTTGCCCCGCGCGCTTTGAGTTCCCTCGTGACTATGTCCTTGTCGAACTTCTCGACGCCGATCGCGAAGTGATCCACGATACCGGTGGGATTCTTGTGGTGGAGCGAGACCACCGTCTTCCCGACCCCGAGGCGCACGATTTCGTTGGGCTTGTCCTCGCTCACGACGGCGAATCCGAACATCTTCTGGTAAAACGCAATCGAGCGCGGCAGGTCGCTCACCTGAATGCTGATATGGTCGATCTTCACGCCTTTGATGCCGGCTTCCTGCGCCGGCGCGGGGGACGCCATGCCGCCCGCCGCGGCCAAGGCCGTGAGTCCCTGCACCAAATCCCGCCGCGTGAGTGCGCCCTTTTCGAAGCGGCTCACCAGACTTGCAATCATTGCTTCCATAATGGCCTCCTAGCCGATCAAGGGTTCGTTTCTACCGCTTTCCGGAAATCCGCGAGCGTCATCACCCTCTGGCCGTGGACAGGAACAATGTGCTCCACGTTCAGATTCAGCCGCTGAAGGTTATCGAGAAGATTCTGCTGCAAGCCCACCAACGTCTTAGCGCCCGGACGCTCGTGCTCCACGCTGTAGGAATCCGACTCGATCAGCACCTTCTCCTTCGGCAGGTAGACCAGCAGCAGGCCCGGATTGTGGCTATTGCCCTGGACCAGGTGCAACTCCATCGCTCGAGCGCCGTCGGTCAGGACATACTTGTCCTTTACCGTGAGGAACACGGCGGGCTTGGGATTCTGCGAGAGCCGATCCGGCTTGAGAGTGTGGAGCTGTTGGAAAACCCGCGTAAAGAATGGCTTGTTCATCTCGTGCGTGATGATAGTGGAGCCTTCGGCCACAAATGCACGGATCCCGCCCGAGTGATCCAGATGATGATGGGTGGCGACCAGGTACCGGATCGGCTTGTTCGGGATGAGCTTCTTCGTCTCCCCAATCACCAGCAGCGAGCGAGCCTCGCCGCCATAAGGTTCCACCACCACTGAATAGTCCTTAAATTCAATGGCCGCGCTCTGGGCGCCCCCGGCCTGGATCGCCCAAACACCCTCCGCCATTTTCTGAGAGTTCACGCGCGGCGGCGGCGCGGCGAACTGGCGCACCCGGTCCGGCACTGGGACGTTGATCGCCGGATTCGCCTGGACCTCGGTCACCGTCAGGTCCTGCAGGGGAAACCCGCCCTGCTTCTGCAAGATCTTCGCGGGATAGAGGACGCCCGAGAAATTCCGGTAGTCGGAATAGCTGATCTCCACCGGCGTATCGCCGAGGATGTCGCTATTGATCCAGGTTTCGGTTTTTGTAAGCAGATTTTTGTTGTCCACGTAGCCGTTGACTTTGTACTTGCCTTTCCACAAGAACGATACGACGGACACCTTTTTTCCGTCCACGGTCTTGGTTTCCACGGCGGGACTGGCGGCAATGGCTGCCTTGACCCAGCCGTACGGCGTGAGCGCCATCTGAAGCTGACGTTCCTCCACTTGGCCGGGTGCAGGGTTGCCCTGTGGGTCCGGGTTCGCGGGCCCTGGTCCTCCGAAGGTCCAGGCGTAATCGCCATTGAGCGACTCGATCACATGCAGCGTGCCCATGATCGGCTGGAATCCTCCGCCGAGCGGCGGGTTTTCAAATTGTGTCCAGGACGCATCTTCTCTCGAAACGCCTTTATCGTAGTCGAGCATGCGCGTGTAGGTTTTCAAGCTGAACTTGGGCCAGGGGACGCCGGGCCGGAAATTCTGCCCAAAAGTGAAGACGAATCCGGTGGCGGAATATTGAACCGACTTGAGGTTGGCGGCGCCCATCGCGCGCGCGACGTCCGCCACCACGTCCCCGGCTTTCTTTTCTTCCTTGGGCGCGCCCATGGCGGCGGATAGCGCCACCGACGCAACCACTGCGAAGCATCGTTTCAACATGTTTCCTCCCGCAGGATGGAAATGAACTTTTACCATTATCACCGTTACGCGAGCATCATCTGCATCGGCTGTAACTTCCGTGTGAAAGGGTTAAGGATGAGGCCGAAAATCTCCAGGGTGACAACTCCCAATAGCGCCTCGTCGCCTTTTTCCCCAAGCATCACGGGGGTATGCCGTTCTCCCTGAGGAAGGACAATCCGGCACTCCGACACCTTCCGGTTCACCGCCGTACCGTCTGCCAACACGCATTGGACAGAATCAATCGGCTTCAGTCCGATAGCGCGCCACGCCTTGTTGGGTAGCAAGGTGTAGGTGGCGCCGCTGTCCACCAGGAATCTCAGCGTCGCCCGTCTTCCCTTTGGACCGGTCACAGTACCCTTGACAAACACGAGGCCCATTTTCGATCGCCTCCACTTCTCACTTGAGCCGCCGATAAACACAGATGAACGCCGATGACGTTTTAATCTGCGTTCATCCGCGTTTATCCGCGGCCGAAACCATTATGCTCGGCTCTCTCTTCAGGGCGTTCTCTCCGGGAACCGAACGATAAATCCTTCCCGGTTCGGCATCCGGACTTTGGGCAGCGTCTGGGCGTTCATCGTGTCGTTCTCACCGATGAGCTTGTTGATCGAGAGAATGTAGGCGGTCAGCGCATACACTTCCTCATTGGTAAGCGACCGCGGCTTGGTCCAGGGCATGGCGCGGCGAATGTAATCGTACAAAGTCGTCGCATAGGGCCAGAAGTTCGCGATGGTTTTCTCCGCGTCCATGCTTCTGATCGGCTCGCCGCCAACCAGCTTGGCGCTGGGGCCGCCTTTGCCCTCCGGGCCGTGGCACCCGGCGCATTTCGCCGTGTAGACGCGGGCTCCCTCGGCGGGCGTGCCGCTGCCGGGCGGAAGGCCCGAACCGTCCGGCAGAATGTTGATGTCCCAGCCCGCAATCTCCGCGGGACTCACCGGCTTTCCAAGATTCGGCGATTGCGCGAAGGCTACGCTTGCACAAAGAGCAAGCATCAGGCTACGCGTAGACATTCTTCACCTCCCCGCCCCGCTCGATCGACCAACTGGTGATGGCGTTGTAGTGCTGGCTGGGGAAGCCGGTCACCGCCGGCACTTTGGAAGTTTCGCCGCGCGATGCCACCAGTTGGGCCCGGGTCGGCTGCGAGTAGCCGGTCTCGTCCCACGCCCGGCTTTGCAGGACCGCGGGGCCGCCGTCCCAGCGCCACGGCGCGCGGAAACGAGTGAACGCCTTGCTGTGAACCGGCCCCTGGAGCGCCGCCTGCGCCCAGCTCTTGCCGCCGTCGGCCGACACCATGACTTTTGCGATGCGGCCATTGCCCGAGTAGGCGACGCCGGAAATTTCGTAGAATCCCGGTCCTTTCATCGCCAGCCCCGGCGAAGGGTGCGTGATGAAGGATTTCACTTCCTGGAGGAAATAGAACCGGTACGCCTTTCCGCCGGGCAGGATCGGCGCGTAGGTGCGGGCTTCGTAGAAGGTCATGCCGGGCTGATCGGTGACCTGGATCCGCCGCACCCATTTCGTGTTCATGTTGCCTTCCCAGCCGGGCAGGAGCAACCGCATGGGATAGCCATTTCCAGGCATGACCCGCTCGCCATTCTGGTAGAGCACGATCATGGCGTCGTCCATGGCTTTGGTGAGCGGCGTGCTGCGGCTCAGGTGCGGGGGATCTCCGCCCTCGGCGACGATCCATTTAGCCTTGGGATCGACGCCGGCTTCGTCGAGCAAAGTCGAAAGCGGCACGCCGGTCCATTCGGCGCAGGAGACCAGGCCGTGTATGGCCTGCGCGGTGGCCTGAATCGGCTCCAGCGAAAATAAGGGCGCGCTGTTGCCGCCGCACTCGACAAACGCCATTCGCGACACCATGGGATAACGCGACAGCGCCTCCAGCGTGAACACCAGGGGCTGCTTCACCAGGCCGTGGATCACCAGGCGGTGCTTGTCCGGATCGATGTCGGGATCGCCGGCGTGGGAAATGGTGAAGTGCAGGCCGTTCGGCGTGAACGTGCCGTTGATCAGATGGTGCGGCGTGCGCGCGTGCTGCGTGCGCGGCTCGCCCTTGGGATTGCTGAGCGAGCGCGCGACTTTGTTTTCGAATTTGGATCTCACGCTGTACTCCGGAACGGTAACGCCGGGCGCAAGGCTCCACGCGTCTTCAGAAAGCTGCTGGCCGAAGGCGGATGGAACCAGTGTGTAACCCGTCACGGCCCCGGCGAGCGCGGCGCCGCCGCGTAACCACGCGCGCCGGTGAAGCAGACCGTTGCCGGCCACCGCTTCCAGATTTTTCAGTTCTCGCTTTGCTTGGTCACTTGGTGTCATTTTCATGGTTGTCCTCCCTGGCACGGTTCAGTATACACCCAGCCGCACTTGAGTGGCGCCGCCGGGGTAAAATCATGCGGGGACCGCAATGAGGAATTCTTTTCTGCTATTGGCCGGACTCGTGTTGTGCACAACGGCTCGCGCGGACAACTGTTCGAATCTGAAGAACAGCTTCTCGACGATTACTTCGGCTGAGACCGTGCCTCCGGGAACCTTCTCTCCCGTCAATCCCGGCGCGGGCGCCACCCCGGTTACGGGTTTGCCAAGCTTCTGCCGTGTGATCGGTACGCTGACTCCGACCAGCGACTCCAAAATCGGTATCGAGGTCTGGATGCCCACGGCCGGCTGGAACGGGAAGCTTCAATCCATTGGCAATCACAACCTGGGCGGCATCATCTACTACGGCGACATGGGACTCGCGCTCATGCGGAACTATGCCGTCGCTTCGACCGACACCGGACATGTCGGCAACGACGCGCAGTGGGGCGCGGGACATCCCGAGAAGGTCGCCGATTTCGGCTGGCGTGCAGTCCGCCAATTGACCGTGACCGCCAAGGCCCTCATCGCCGCTTTCTATAGCGCCAATCCGCGTTATTCCTATTTCAACGGCTGCTCGATGGGCGGCAGGGAAGCGCTCCAGGAAGCGCAGAGGTTCCCGGACGACTACGACGGAATCGTCTCCGGCTCGGCCATGAACAACTGGACGCGCTCGCATATGGCGCACATCTGGGCGGCGCAGGTGCTGTTGCAGGATGGCCCCGGCGGCGCCCACGACATTCCGCCCGCCAAGCACGAGCTGATCTTGAATTCGGTGCTTGCCCAATGTAAGGGGACCGACGGCTTTCTGAGAAATCCTACGCGCTGTGGCTGGAAGCCGAAGGCGCTGGTGTGCAAGGCGGGACAAGATCCGAACACGTGCATCACCCCGGCCCAGGCGGAATCGCTCGAGAAGCTCTACAGCCCCTGGCGCAACCCGCGCACGAATGAAGAGATTTATCCCGCGACCACCCTGACCAGCGCGCTGCCGAATCCAAACGGTCTTACCGCCGGTCCGGCGGCAAAATATTTTCAATGGATCGTGTTCAACAAGCCGGATTGGAAATACACCATGCTGAACTTCGACAGCGACGTGGCTTTCGCGGACAATGGCGACGCCGAAGGCCCCCAAACCAACGCGATCGACCCGAATCTCAGTGGATTTCAGAAACGCCGCGGAAAGCTCATCTCCTATCACGGATGGGTCGATTCGGGCTTCACCCCGGAGTTCAACGTTCAATATTACGAGCGCGTGGTCGAGCGGATGGGGAAGGACGATGCCGCGGCGCTCAAAGAAACGCAGGATTTCTACCGGCTGTTCGTCGTGCCTGGAATGGGGCACTGCACGGGTGGTCCCGGCCCCAACGCTTTCGGTGGTTTGGCTCAGCCCGCGGTGCCGGCGGACCCCCGGCACGACATCTTCAGCGCGCTCGAGCAATGGGTCGAGCACGGAGTTGCACCAACGCAACTCGTCGCCACGAAATACGTCAGCGACGATCCCAAACAAGGCATCGCCATGCAGCGGCCCGTGTGTCCTTATCCACAGGAGGCGGAGTACAAGGGTCATGGCAGCACGAACGACGCCGGTAATTTCGTCTGCGTGAATGAGTCGAGGAACCTGAAGCCTTCGAGCGCACGCCGGTTCCAGCCACAGCCCGTGCCGAAGCGCTAGGATGAGCTTCAGTCAGAAGGAGGAACCATGAGAATCCTGGTGATTGGTTTGATCGTGCTGGGTGTGTGCGTTTCCATCCCTTACGCGCAGAGCCCGAGCAATCCACGCCCGGCGATCGCAACCGAAGAGGACTTCCGCCGCGCGATGAAGGAGCTCTCGAACTGGGGACGATGGGGCAATGACGACGAACTTGGCGCCGCCAATCTCATCACGCCCGCGAAACGGAAGCAGGCCCTGGCTTTGGCGAAGGAAGGTCTGGCGATTTCCATGGCGCACGATGTCGTGCAGGAAAAAGCCGCGGATGCGCCGAACATCCTGGAGCGCGCTCTCGGCAATGTCGCTCCCACCGGCACCGCCGACCGCTACCAATACACGGGCACGTATCACGGCGTGATTCACAGCCATCTGGATGCCGTGGATTGTCACATGATGGTCGACGGCAAGGGATACAACGGCCGGCGAATGGAGGACATCACGGCCTCGGGCGGCTGCCCGAAAGGCAATATCAATGCTCTGAAAGATGGAGTGGTGACGCGGGCCATCCTCTTCGATGCGACCCGACTGCCGGGAAAGGCCACCGCCCAAGGATGGCTCGAGCCGGGAACGGCCGTTCATCGGGAAGACCTGGAGGCCTTAGAAAAGTTGGAGCACGTGAAGGTATCCGCGGGCGACGTCATACTTCTGTATACAGGACGTTGGAAGCGGCGCGAGGCACTGGGTCCCTGGCCGAACACTACCGGGTTCGCCGGCTATCAAGCCGATGTCGCGTACTTCGTAAAAGACCGCGGCGTTTCCTTCATCGGCTCAGACGGACCGAACGATGTTTCGCCCGCGGGCTTTCCGCAGGCCATGACGCCGCCGCTGCACCGGCTCGTGCTGGTCGCGATGGGCGTGAGCATTTTCGACAATCTCGATTTTGAAAGAGCCGTCGAGCAGGCCAGGCGCTTGAATCGATACGAGTTTCTGTTCATGGCGGCTCCGCTGCGCATCGACAAGGGAACCGGATCGCCCCTCAATCCGCTGGCGATTTTCTAGCTCCCTTCCGTCGCTTCAGGAAAATCTCAGGGAACCTCAAGCTTTTTCAAAGGACTCTGGCGCGGCTTCCATGTTGTAATCGTTTTGCACTGGAGGAAAAACAACATGGCTCAATGGAGACCCGATCAAAGCTTTTACCCCTCGCCGAAGATGGCGATGCAAGCGCCGCCCGAGACCATCGCCTACGTCGCGATGCTGAATTCACGGGCGGACGGACACGACGCGCTCGGCGTCATCGACGTCGATCCCGCGTCGAAGAATTACGGCCGGCTCACCGGGCAGGTGGAGATGCCGAACACCGGAGACGAGCTGCATCATTTCGGATGGAATGCGTGCAGCTCGTGCCTGTGCCCCTACTCGGCCCATCCGCACATGGAGCGGCGGTATCTGGTGGTGCCGGGGCTGCGCTCCTCGCGCATCCACATTCTCGACACCAAGCCCGACCCGAGGAACCCACGCATCACCAAAGTGATCGCGCCCGACACCATGATGCGCGCGAGCGGATACAGCCGCCCGCACACCTCGCATTGCGGCCCGGACGGGATTTACATGAATGCGCTCGGCTCGCCCAGCGGCGACGGCCCCGGCGGCATTTTCACGATCGACCCGGAAACCTTCGAAATAAGGGGCGCCTGGGAGTGCGAACGCGGGCCGCAATACATGGCCTACGACTTCTGGTGGCATTTGGGTCACGACACCATGATCACCAGCGAATGGGGCACGCCCCCTATGGTAGAGAACGGTGTGAATGCCGAGATGCTACTGGCCGGCAAGTATGGCCACGCGCTGCACGTGTGGGACCTCGATAAGCGCCGCCACCGGCAGGTGCTCGATCTGGGAGCCGAGCAACAGATGGTCCTGGAACTGCGGCCGGCGCACAATCCGAACGCGGCCTACGGTTTCGCCGGCGTGGTTACGTCGCGCAAGGATCTGTCGGGCTCGGTCTGGATGTGGCATCGCGAGGGTTCGAATGGGGCCGCCACGTGGAAGGTGACCAAGGTGATCGAAATTCCGGCAGAGCCCGCCGACGCTTTAAAGCTGCCGCCGCTGCTGCAGGGGTTCAAGGCAGTGCCGCCGCTGGTGACCGACATCAACCTCTCGCTCGACGACCGCTTCCTGTACGTCTCCTGCTGGGGCACCGGCGAGCTGCTCCAGTACGATGTCTCCGATCCGATGAAACCCGTGCAGGCGGGCTCGGTGAAGCTGGGCGGCATCGCGCGGCGGCGGGCGCATCCCAACCGGCCGGATACGCCGCTCAACGGCGGCCCGCAAATGGTCGAGCTGAGCCGTGACGGACGCCGCGTGTACGTTACCAACTCGCTGTATCGCGCCTGGGACGACCAGTTCTATCCGGACGGGGTGCGGGGATGGATGGCGAAGCTCGATGCCGCGCCGGAAGGCGGCCTCAAGTTGGACCCGGGCCTGTTCATGGAGTTCGATGGGATGCGTCCCCACCAGGTGCATCTCGAAGGCGGCGACGCGTCGTCGGATTCCTACTGCTTCTCCTAAGGCGGGCACCATGGGCGAAATGACGTTGTCGGTATCGTCCGGCGCCGTGCTGATGATGCTGGGGGCATTTCACGGCATCAATCCCGGCATGGGCTGGCTCTTCGCGGTGGCGCTCGGGATGCAGGAGCGCCGCCGCATGGCGGTATGGCGGGCGCTGCTGCCGCTCGGCGCGGGGCACGCGCTGGCCGTGGCGGCGGCGGTGGCTCTGGCGATGGCGGCCGGCGCGATCGTGCCCATTCGCCTTCTGCGCTGGCCGGTCGCAGCGGTCCTGGTTGCGCTGGGAATTTCGCGGCTGATCCGGCATCGCCATCCACGCTGGGCGGCCATGCGCGTCGGCGTCCGCGGCTTGACGCTGTGGTCCTTCCTGATGGCGTCGGCGCACGGAGCGGGTCTGATGGTCGCGCCCGTTTTTCTGAAAATGGCCACCGTGGACGCCCAGCCGGCCTGTCACGGCCTGAAGACGTCGGCGCCCGCGGCCGCCGTTCTCGCGAGCGGTCTGCACGCGGCGGGATACCTGCTGGTCACCGCCGTGGTGGCTCTGCTGGTGTTCGAAAAGCTCGGCGTCGGCATGCTGCGCAAGGCGTGGTTCAACGTGGACTTGATCTGGGCGGCGGCGTTGATCGGCACGGGGATCCTGACGCTGGCGATCTGACCGCTTCAAATGAGCGCGCGGCGCACGGCCTCCGAGGCGAGAAACTGCCGGCGGAGGTCGTCCTCGACCAGCGAATCCGCCAGCTCGCCGATCACATGCCGGCATCGGCCGCGATAGTGTTCCGCCATCGCTGTGTCGTGGAACGCGGCGGCCGTGTCCGCCGCGGCCAGAAGAATGGTCCACTCAATCGTCGGGCACCGGCGCCCGCCGAGAGCCTGAAGAGCCGTGTCGTACTCCTGCCGCGCATCCGCAAGCCTTTCTTCGGCCACCGCGACGTCGCCCAGGATCTTGTGGGCGCGCGCCAGGTGCTTTCGCGCCTTACGGGGACTGGCCAGCGCGACGGATTCGGAAGCGTACCGCGCGGCCGCCGCGGGATCGCCGCAGGCGAGCGAGTAGCGGGCCAGCTCCGCCTTGGTGCGGATGTTGTAGCGCCATCGAAACCACAGATCCGATTCGAAAATCTGCTCGGCGCGGCGCAGGTGGTCGCGCGCGCGCAGAGGTTCGCCCAGGGCGATGTAGTCGGCGGCCAGGTTCACGTGGGCGTTGGCCTCGGGCTTTCCGTACCCGTCCTCGCGCGCGGCGCTCGCTCCCTCCCCGTCGAAACGCAGCGCGGTTTCGAAATCCTGCAACTCGCGGTACACCCAACCCAAGGTATTCGGATAGCGGGAGCGCCAGAAGCGTTCCCCATTTCTCTCCGCCAGGCGCATCCCTTCGCGGAGGTCGTGCAGTCCTTCGGAGAGACGGCCCTGGTTGAACCGCGCCATGCCGCGCACGAACAGGTTCAGGATGATGTAGTAGGACAATCCCAGGTCGCGCGCCTTTTGCAGGCACCAGTCGACGGCGTCGCCGGCGGATGCGTACTCGAGCTGCCATGCGTGGAGCAGTCCGGAGTACCCCACGGCTTCAAGAGCATGCACCGGCGGGCCATGCCGGGCCAGCACCGGCGCGGCGCGGCTGAAGCTCCGCTCGGCATCGGCGGTTACGCCGACGCACATCCGCTCCAGGCCGAGCACCAGTTCGGCCGACGCCGTCCCCACCTCCGACCCCGCCGCCTGCGCCAGGGCCAGGGCACGTTCCCCGTGTTGCCGCGCCGCATCGAGCTGGATCTGATTGAAGCGGGTCAAGGCCCCGGCGCAGATCGCATTCACCTGCGCGTCGATGTCGCCGAGCGCGGCGGCGGCTTTCTCCGCGGCTTCGAAATCCACCGCGGCATCGGCGAACCTGGAAAGCACCAGATGAAGCTGCGCCACTTGCAGGGCCGCGGCCAGCACCCGGGAGTGGCGCGCCATGCCCTGGAGCTTGTCCGCATTCGCCATGGCTCTGCGCGACAGATGCACCGCTTCTTCGTTGGCAAACAGCCTGGCGGCGTTGCCGGCGGCCGCGACAAAAAAGTCGGCCGCGCGCTCGAAGTCCCGGCCGGCCTCGAACAGCAGCGCCAGTTGAGACGCCACGGCCGATGCGGACCCGCCGTAGCGGCCGAGCAGCGCCTCGGCCGACGCCTTACTCATCGCGATCCTCTCGCTGGGCGTCAGCGTTTCGTCGATCGCGTGCTGGTACAGGCTGTGGGAGAACGCGTAGATCACGGTCAGGCTGCCGTCGGGAAGCTCCTTCTCGCCGATGCATCGGACGTAGGAATGCGCGCGCGCCAGCGGCCGCAGCTTGGCCTCCACCGTGGCGGCGTCGAGCGCGAGCACAGCCGCGACGACGCTCGCGTCGAACTCGTACCCCTGTACGCTGGCGGCGGCCAGCAGCGCCAGCTCGTCCCGGTCGAGTTGATCGATACGGCGCTGCACCATGCTCCGGACCGACTCGGGAAGATCGCGCTCGAGGGCATCGAGCGGTTGCCCCAGCCTGCCGCGCTCGCGCAGATGCCGCACCAGATCGGTCATGAAGAGCGGATTGCCCTCCGTGCGCCCGTAAATGAACGCGGCGAAGTCGCGCGGGATCTCCTCCGGAGGAATCTCCAGAGCCAAATAGGTTGCGACGTCTTCCAGGCTCAACAGCCCGATCTCGACTTCGCGGCACAGATTCTGTTTTTGCAGCTCCTGCCGGACGGCGATGAACGGATGCCTCCCCAGGATCATCTCCGATTGCCGGCAGGCCACCACCACCAGCATGCGCAGCGACGCCAGCCTGCGCGACAGAAACGCGAGAAGGTCCGCAGTGGAGGCGTCCGCCCAGTGCAGATCGTCGAGAAACAGCACCAGCGGGCGCACGCGCGAGATTTCCTCGAGCAGCGCCACGAACTCGCGTTTCATCCGCTCGCGCGACGCGATCTTCGCATCCGCGCAAACCGCGGCGAACGACGGATCGGCGGCGGCCCACAGCGGCGCCGTCTGCACGTACCAGGTGGGCGCCACCAGCTTCATCAGCTCGCCGAGCGCCGCGCCCATCGCGCCAGACAGCAGGCTCTCGAGCGCCTCGAGCAGCGGCAGGTACGCTTCACTTCCCGCAAGACGCTCCGAACATCCGCCGGTGGCGACCTCGCAGAGTTCACGGCGGCCCGCCAACTCCTCCAGGAAGCGTGCGACCAGAGTGCTCTTGCCGATTCCCGGCTCGCCTGAAATCGAGAGCATCAAGCCTTGACCTGAAACCGCGGTCTCAAGACCGGCGAGCATTTCCGCAAGCTCTCTCCCGCGGCCCACGACGTGACGATGCGACGACGCGACCGCCGGAGCGGGCCCGGATCCGCCTGCGAGCGCGGCGCGGGCAGCCTCCAGCCTTTCCTGCCAGCCGCCCTCGGGCGGCGCCGCGCGCGTTGCGCTCTCCACTATCCGGACTGGCGCGATGAAGCGATAGCCTCGCGCGGGAACCGTCTGAATATGACGCTCGCCGCCCGCTTTCTCTCCCAGCGCTTTGCGCAGCACTGTCAGGTTGTGAGCGAGATTGCCCTCCTCGACGATCGCGTCGGGCCAGACCGCCTTGAGGAGCTGATTCTTCGTCACCAGGTGGCCGTGATTCTCCACCAGCACGCGCAGCGTGTCGAAGACCTTCGGCCTGAGCTCTACCGGCTGGCCGTCGCAAAGCAGACGGCGTTCAGCGACCTCCAGGCGAAACCGGCCGAATTCATAAACTGGCTCAGGCACGGATTTATTATGAACCGTTTGACGCCAACGGGTGTACGCTAGGGAGCGATGGCTATCTTGCTCCCGCCCCGCACGCGCCGGCCCGAGCAGCGCATCGTGCTTATCGGCGTCGCGCTGCTTCTGCTGCTGGTGTTCAGCCGCACCATCTGCGGCTTCATCATCGATTACTCCTGGTGGCGCGAGATGGGCCAGGTCCCCACCTGGCTGCGCATGTCCGCCTATCGCTACGGGCCCGGTTTCGCGGCCTGGCTGATCGTGCTCGCGACGCTGTGGATCGCCCACGCGCGGGGGATGCGCCACGCCGGCACGCGGCTGCGCGAGCATCCCCTGTACGCGCGCCTGGTCGCGCTCGGACTGGCCGTGGTGTCGCTGGTGATCATGCTCGCCACTGTGGACGGCTGGACGGTGGCGCGCTACTTCGGCGGGCGCGGACTCGAAAGCGCCTGGCACGATCCCGTTTTCGCGCGTCCGCTCGCGTTCTACTTCTTCGAGCTGCCCTTCTACAACATGCTGATCGTCTGGGTGGCGGTGACGGCTCTGGGAGGCGCGGCGGCGTACTATCTGGCTGCGCGCGGCTGGCAGCTTCGCCACGAACTGCCGGGCTTCGGCCGGGGCACTGAGATCGACTTCGGCGATCTGCGCGCGCTGGGACGTCTGGAAACAGGGTTGTTGAAGGGCCTGACGGCGCTGTTTCTGGTCGCGCTCGGCGCCGAGTTCTGGCTGGGGCGCTTCGATCTTCTGCTTTCCGATCACGGAAACCTGATGGTCGGCATCGATTATGTGCAGCAGAACATCGGCCTGCCCATGCAAACCGTGAAGGCGGGGGCGGCCGTGCTGGCCGCGATCCTGATCCTGGCCGGGCGGAGGAAGCTCGCGATTGCGTGCGCGGCGGTCCTGGTGATCGATATCGCGCTGCCGCCTCTGGTCGGCGGACTGTACGTGCGGCCGAACGAGCTCGCGCTCGAAAAGCCGTTCCTCGAACGGCACATCGAAGCCACGCGCGCCGCCTATGGCCTGGATCGCCGGGCCAGAGAAGTCGAGTTCGACGCGCACAAGGAGGGGCGGATCGATTTCGCGCGCAACCGCCCTCTGCTCGACAACGTACGCCTGTGGGATTGGCGCGCGTTTCACGATACGCTGAGCCAGAGCCAGCCGCTGCGGCCTTACACCTACGCCGACACCGACGTCGACCGGTACCGCATCGGCGGCCGGCTGCGGCAGGTCCTGCTCGCCCCCCGCGAATTGGATCTGAACCAGTTGGGCGAGGCGCGGAACCGGTGGATCAACCGCAGCCTCACCTTCACCCACGGCTACGGACTGGCGCTGGCGGAGGCCAATCGCATCACGCCCACTGGCTTGCCGGAATTGCTGATCCGCAATGCGCCGGTCGAGGTGCTGACGCCGAGCCTCAAGCTCACCCGGCCCGAGATGTATTACGGCGAGACCGCGCACGAGCCGGTGTTCGTCCGCACCGCGCAGCCTGAGTACAATTTCCCGTCCGGATCGAGCGAGGTCAGCACGCGCTACGACGGCCGTGGCGGCTTCCCCATGTCCGCCGCGGGAATGCGCACCATCGCGGCCGTATCGGAAGGGGACTGGAACATCCTGCTGACCAATCAACTGACTCCGGAAAGCCGCATGATGATCCGCCGGCGCGTTCCCGAAAGGCTGGGCGAGCTGGCTCAGTTCGTCGCATGGGATACCGATGCGTACCTGGTGATCGCCGATTCCGGCCGCCTGGTGTGGATCGTAGACGGATACCTGACCAGCGAGTCGCATCCTTACTCGCGCGAGGTCGCGATGGAGGGCGTGGGCCGGTTCAACTACATCCGCAACTCGATCAAGGCCACGGTGGATGCCTACGACGGCGACGTCCACTTGTACATATTTGACGAAGAGGATCCGCTGGTGCGCGCCTACCAGCGTCTGTTTCCGGAATTGTTTTCGCCGGCCTCGGAGATGCCCGCCGATCTGCGCGCGCACGCCCGCTCTCCCGAGATGCTGTTCCGCGCACAGGCGGAGGTGTATCGCACCTACCACATGCGCGATCCGGAATCGTATTACAACCGCGCGGATTTGTGGGACCTGGCGACGTTCACCACGGGGCAGGGAGGCGGCCCGCAGCCGGTGACGCCCACCTACATGGTGGCGACCCTGCCCGGAGAAACCGAGCCCGAGTTTCTGCTCATGGTTCCGTTCACGCCCCGGAACAAGCAGAACCTTATCGGGCTGATGGCGGCGCGGTGCGACGGTCCTCACCTGGGGGAGCTGCTGTTCCTGGCGCTTCCGAAGCAGGAAGTGATCCAGGGGCCTCTCCAGGTGGAGGCTCTGATCAATCAGGACCAGAATATTTCAAAGGACCTGACGCTGTGGAATCAGCAGGGATCGCAGGTGCTGCGAAGTCAGATCCTGACGCTGCCCATCGACCAGACGTTCCTCTACGTGGCGCCGATTTACATTCAAGCGTCCGAAGCGCGGATGCCGCAATTGAAAAAGGTCGCGCTCGCGATGGGCAATACGCTGATCTATGCCGACACCTACGAGCAGGCGCTGGCGGATCTGGAGGCGGCGCAGAAGGGCCGTCCCGCCGCGCCCGTCACCCAGACCGCATCGCCCGCGGCGCCGGCGCCCGTGACGGCCACCGGCTCCGACCCGCGCGTCGAACAAATCCGCGCGCATCTCAAGCGCTACCGCGACCTGTCGGCGCAGGGCAAGTGGGCCGAAGCCGGCAAGGAGCTGGAAGCGGTCGAGGCAACGGCCGGGAAGTAATGCTGTAGGACGCGCTTGCGATAGAATAGCTTCGTGGCGATCTCTACCGGCCTTACCATCGAGGATTTCGAGCGGCTTCCCGATGCCCTCGCCCACAATCACGAGCTGGTTGACGGAGAACTGGTTGACGTGTCTGGCAACACTGGCTATCACAACCGGCTGCGCGATCTTCTGGTCACGCTGCTGCGTCCGGTGGTTGAACCGGCTCTTGGAATGATCATCTCGGAACAGGAGTTCGATTTCGACGGCAACGCTCACGGCCCGGATGTGGCGTTCATCGCCACTTCCAAAGTTCACTTGTTTGATCGTAAGCGGCGGGTGCAGCGGTTCGTGCCCGACCTGGCGATCGAGATCGTCTCCGAGAACGACAGGTTCAAACCTCTGATGCAAAAAGCCGCGCGGTACCGCAAGTGCGGAACCAAGGAGGCATGGGTCCTCTCGCCCGACACGCGCGAGGCCTTTGTACGATCCGAAGATCGCAACCTCCTTCTGGGCGATCAGGACCTGTTCGACTCCAAGCTGATTCCCGGATTCTCAATCCGTCTGGCGGATCTTTTCGATCAGGTCTAGACTAGCGCACCCACCTCAAACCACAAATGAGTCCGTGGAGCTACGATGGTGGATGATGGGGCAGGATCACGCACACCGGCGCACCGGAGGCATGCTCGTCGGCTCGTTGATGCTCACCTCGGCCTTCGTCGTGGTGGAAGCGCTGGCCGGCGTGCATGCGCACAGCCTGGCGCTGCTCTCCGATGCTGCTCACAATTTCACGGATGCCTTCGCGCTGCTGTTGGCCGCGGTCAGTTTCTATCTGCAAGCGCGGCCGGGCAATCACGTCAAGACGTTCGGCTACCATCGCGCGGGCGTGCTGGCGGCGTTCATCAACGCGCTGACGCTGCTGGTGCTAGCCGGACTCCTGTTCTATGAAAGCTACCAGCGGCTGATCCATCCGCAGCCCGTCGCCGAGATGACGATGATCGTGGTGGCCGCGATCGGCCTCGCGGTGAACCTGGCGATCGTCTGGGGATTGGGCGGCAACGGCGGGGATCTGAATATCCGCGCAGCGTGGATCCACATGGTGGGAGATGCGGCGAGCTCGGCGGGCATCATCGCCGGCGCGATCGTGATGAGCTACACCGGCTGGCACGCCATCGATCCGGCGTTATCCATCCTGATCGCGCTGGCGATCGTGTGGTCGGCTTGGGACATCATCCGGGACTCGCTCAACATTCTGCTCGAAGGGTTGCCCAAGGGGCTGAAGCTGAGCGAGGTGACGGCCGAGCTGGGCCACGTTCCTGGCGTGATCGACGTGCACGATCTGCATATCTGGAGCCTCGGGTCGCAGGCGCACGCGCTGAGCTGTCACGTGCTGATCGAGAACATGCCGCCATCGGAGAGCGAATCGATTCTGAACCGGATCAACGGCGTGCTCTGCGACCGCTTCTCGATCAGCCACACGACGGTGCAGTTCGAACACACGCGCTGTGCGCTGGCCGAGACGCACTGCACGGTGATCGCCCAGCAGCAGCGCTGATCAGCCTGAATCCCCCAATCCCAGTGTGGCGCGGTGCTCGCGGAGAAAAGCCGCGATCCGGGGTTGATCGAGCGATTCCGCCAGAGCGTCGGCGACGGAGAGAAGGTAGCTCCAATCCAGGTTCCGGCCGTAGGTGTGCAGAATGAGCCGGACGTCTTCCTGGTCCCGGTCCCGGGGTGAAGGAAGTTTGAGCAGAATCAGGTCCTCCCGCGTGGCGACTCGAATACCAACTCCGCCAAGTTGACGTAGCGCAGCCCGTTCCACCATCGCCTTCTCGAAGGGAAACGCCGCGAAGATGAAGTCGAGGCGCACTCCTCCCTCCGTGGCTACCGGCAGGACTCGCGTCTTTCGGACGAACTCCACGGGATCGGCGATGCGTGGGAGATAGCTGGCGCACAGGAGAAGACAGACCCGATCCACATCGTCTCCGGCCACCCAGAGCGTGAGATCGATGTCGAGGGTGGCCCGCGGCAGCGCCCACGCTGAAAGCGCCAACCCGCCGATCAACATGTAAGGGATCGACGCCTGGTCCAGTTCTTCAACCGCCCGGGCGAGCGCCGATTCGAGACTGGCGTTTGCGCTCATAGAGAGCAAGAATTCGATGGAGATTCTGGATGCCGGTCTTGCCGGGGTCCGGATCGGTGGTTCGCACTTCTTCCGGATAGTTGCGGTACAAGAACTCTACGTCGCTCATGATCTGCTCCGGCGAGCGCGGGTCTGGAGTCGCGTGGGCTTCAGCCCATCGCCGATACTCGTTCCACCGCTGACTCCACTCCTTCATGAGGTTCGATCCATTGTGGCACGAAGGCCGCTCCTATCGCCGCCTGGTCTTGATCACAATCGGCGTCCCCTCGAACCCGAATTTCTCGCGCAGGCGATTCATCAGGTTTCGCTCCGCGGAAAAGTGCAGCTTCCCGGATTTGTCGGTGAAGGCGATGAAGGTCGGAGGCCGGACGCCTGCCTGCGTCAGGTAGCGGATCTTCACGTCGTATTCCCATTTGAGCGTCTCGACAAAGCGGTTCAGCTCGCCCGTGCCGATGCGCCGCGAGGCCGATTCGTAGGATTTGCGAACCAGCGGGAACAACCCGCGGGTGCCCTGGCGCTTGTGGGCCGAGACGAAGGCGATGGAAGCATACTCGAGAAACTTGAGGTGGTCGCGGATCTGTTCCACCACGATCCGCTTGTTGCGCTCCTTCGCCGCGTCCCACTTGTTGACGCACAGGACCACGCCTCGTCCCTCTTCATGCGCGTAGCCGGCGATGGTCGCGTCGAGCGCCAGCATCCCCTCGCTCGCATCCATCACCAGCAGCGCGACGTGGCACATCCGCAGGTGGCGCCGCGCCATCACTACGCTCAGTTTTTCCGCCATCAGCTTGGTCTTGCCCTTGCGGCGGATGCCGGCCGTATCGACGAATACGTATTCGACGCCGTCCTCGGTTACGGCTTCATCCACGGCGTCCCGCGTGGTACCGGCGACAGGCGAAACGATCGCGCGCTCCGATCCGGTAAGCGCGTTGAGCAGCGTCGATTTGCCGACGTTGGGGCGGCCGATGATGGCGACTTTGATGGGTTTCGGCTCGTCCGCTTGCGCTTCCTCGCCTGAAGCGGCGACGGAAAAGTTCTGCGTCACGTGATCGAGCAGGTCGCCGATCCCCAGGTGATGCTCGGCCGAGATGGGAAACAGGTGCTCGAAGCCGAGCGCATGAAATTCGTGCGCCAGGTCCTCGCGCTTGTGGGTGTCGATCTTGTTCACGGCCAGCGCGACAGGCTTGCCCAGCCGCCGCAGCATCTTCGCCAGGTCGCGATCGGTGCCGGTGATCTCGGCGCGGCCGTCGATCAGAAAAATCACCTGCGCGGCCGACTCCAGCGCCACGCGCGCCTGTTTGAGGATCTCGCTGGGAATCAGCTCGGCGTCGTTGGCGATGATTCCGCCCGTATCGATGAGATCGAAACGGCGGCCGTGATAGTTGGCTTCGCCGGAGATGCGGTCGCGGGTGATGCCGGGCTCGTCGCCGACGATGGAGCGGCGCCGTCCGAGGATCGCGTTGAACAGCGTGGATTTGCCGACGTTGGGGCGGCCGACAATGACGACGGAAGGGAGCTTGGACGCTGTCACCGCGAGGTGCGCTTCCGCAAAAGTTCAGTCACGGCCCGACCCTTTAGTCCCTGGAGTGTTTCGCGCACGCCCCGAAGAAACCAAACGCCATCGATGCGTTGGAACACGCTGGTATAGATATAGATGTCTGATCCAGCGTCGAAATTGAAATTGACGAGAGCTTTGTCACCGGCTCGGTTGTATCTGGGCTCTCCATTGCCGCTCCAGGTTTCGACATTCAGCGATCGGGCGACGCGACTGGCCAGTTCCTCAAGATTCTGGTTGGTGAGAGGCGGTGGATTCGACTGAATGTACTCAATCGCCTTGGCGACGGAGTTTGCAGAGTAAGGAGGATCCTTTACTTGACCGAGTATTTCGCGGCTCCGTAGCGATGCAATCAGTCTGAGGGTCTGGATCGCTCCCCGGTTAACCGCAAAATCTTTGTATTCGTTGAGTGCGCTCCCGCGCAGCAAGTCCCATTCTTCCTCGGATGCCGGTTCCAGGAGCGAACACACCACTCCGTAGAGCCAACGATATGCGAAGGCAGGGTTCAGGCCTTTAAGTGTTCCGAGTTGCGCGATCAGGCGGAGGTCTTCGGGTACGCCGATGAATGCGAGAAGGCTCCGCGCCTCCACGGCCGCGTCAGGCTCCTGGGCCAGCGCTCGAAGGGTTGGACGGAGCCGGTCCTCGTAATAGAAAGCCAATTCCTGAAATGGTCCCTCAACCTCACTGGTGAGCATCTCTCGAAGCGCAGTCTCCAACTCGGGACCGTCCAGTTGAGCGATGCGATGGACAGAATCGGCGCGAACTTTTCGTCTCAGCACGTAGACTGGGCTGAGCTCGTCATAGAGGGAGGTCCCGTATCCTTCCTTGCTTAGACGCACACGGATCGCCTGTTGGCACGTGCCTTTCGCGGTGACGATTCCACCTGAGTCGGAGCGCAGCACGAGGGTGCGCAAATGCCCTCCATTATTGCAATAGGCCACAATCCTCGCACCGGGGACCGGCGTACCGAGGTTATCCACGATCTGCGCCGAAAATTGTCCGCCGAAGAGCAGCGGGCCGGCATTCAGGAGAACGGCTCCCAGTCCCAGGACACCCGCCGTGGCTTTTTCCCTTCCCATCGCTACTCTCCAGTAGACCAAATTGACGTGGAAGCAGCGAGAAGACAAGAGGCGCCATGAGTGGCAGCTCGGCTCGCACGAGTGCGCGCGCCACAACGTGCGAAGATGGAAGTTCCCCTCCCGAATGGCAAACTCCTCCATCCGCAACATCGCCATCATCGCGCACGTCGACCATGGCAAGACCACGCTGGTCGATGCGATGCTCCGCCAGAGCGGCATCTTCCGGCCCAATGAGGAGGTGACGGATCGCGTGATGGATTCGGGCGACCTCGAGCGCGAGCGCGGCATCACGATTCTCTCCAAGGCCACCGGCGTCCGCTACCACGACGTGAAGATCAACATCATCGATACGCCGGGCCACAGCGACTTCGGCGGCGAGGTGGAGCGGGCCCTCAAGATGGTCGACGGCGTGATGCTGCTGGTGGACGCGAGCGAAGGCCCCCTGCCCCAGACCCGCTACGTGCTGATGAAGGCGCTGGAAGCGCGCCTGCCGCAGATCGTCGTGATCAACAAGATCGACCGCCCCGACGCGCGCATCGAGGAGGTGCTCGACGAAATCTACGATCTGTTCATCGATCTGGACGCCACCGAGGACCAGCTCGGCTTCCCGGTGATCTACACCAACGCGAGGGCCGGCATCGCGAAGAACAAACTGGAGGACGATTCGGCCGACCTCCGGCCTCTGTTCGAGGCGATTCTCGAGCACACGCCGCCGCCGCCCGGCGACCCCAGCGAGACGCTGCAATTGCTGGTGGCGAACCTCGACTACAGCGACTATCTCGGCCGCCTGGCCATCGGCCGCGTGTTCAACGGCACACTGCGGCTGGGAGACGAGGTGGCCATCGCCAAGCTCGATCACACGCTCCACAAAACGAAAATCACCAAATTGTATTCGTTCGAGGGCCTGAAGCGCGTGGATGAAACCGCCGGCCGCCCCGGCGACATTCTCGCGATCGCCGGCGTCGAGGGGATCACCATCGGCGAAACCGTCACCAGCGTGGAGACGCCGCGGCCGCTGGCGCACATCCAGATCGACGAGCCGACCATCGCCATGACGTTCACCATCAACACGTCGCCCTTTTCCGGCCGCGACGGGAGCTACGTTACCTCCCGCCACCTGCGCGATCGCCTGGACAAGGAGCTCCTGACCAACGTCTCCATCAAAGTAGAGGATGTGGGCGGCTCGGATGGTTTCAACGATTCGTTCAAAGTGATGGGCCGGGGCGAGCTGCAACTGGCGATCCTGATCGAGATGATGCGGCGCGAAGGCTACGAGCTGGCGGTGGGCAAACCCGAAATCCTGACCCGCACCATCGACCATAAGTTGAGCGAGCCGGTGGAGCTGCTGGTGATCGATTGCCCGGAAGCCTTCATCGGCGTGGTGATCGAAAAGATCGGCGGCCGCAAGGGAAAAATGTTGAAGATGGTCAACCACGGCTCCGGCCGTGCGCGTCTGGAGTTCCACATTCCTTCGCGCGGGCTGATCGGATTGCGCAGCGAGATGCTGACCGACACCAAGGGCACGGCCATCATGAACTCGCTGTTCCACGGCTACATCGACTGGCAGGGCGAGATCCCGACGCGGCCGACCGGATCGCTGGTGGCGGATCGTCCGGGCAAGTCCACCGGTCACGCGCTGTTCAATTTGCAGGAGCGCGGCGAGATGTTCGTCGCGCCCGGCACGGAGGTCTACGAAGGCATGATCGTCGGCGAAAACGCGCGCGATGCGGACCTTAACGTCAACATCGTCAAAGAAAAAAAGCTGACCAACATGCGCGCCTCCACCGCCGACGAGGCGATCCGGCTGGTGCCGCCGCGGCTGCTGAACCTGGAGCAGGCGATCGAGTTCATCCGCGAGGACGAACTGGTGGAAGTGACGCCGAAATCGATCCGCCTGCGCAAGAAGGTGTTGAAGGCGAACCAGCGGTAGGACTTTGCAAGTATGGTCAAGCGGATTGCGGCCTTGCCATCCAAGCGCTTGCGACCATAAGCGAGAATGTGAAACACTGGGGCGGGATGCATTGGACGCCTTCCGAGGTGTATTAGATACTCCCGTTTGGCCCGTCCGCAGACTCAAAAATCGATTTCTCGGAGGACACGAAAGATGTCGGAAAAATTAAGGGCGACGGATAGGATTGCGGTGGCCGCTCTCGTCCTGTTGCTCTCTGCCGTGGCGACACAAGCTCAATTCATCGTTGGCATCAATGCGGACTTCGGTACCGGACAGATTACAACGTACAACTTTGCCAACGGGGCTACTGTGAACTCCTTCCTTCCGACAGGCTCGTTTGCAAACAACGGCGGCCGGGGGCTGTTGGTCGTTGGTAACAACGTCTACTACACGGAACTGTCTGCGTTTGTCGGGCCCACGGATTTCATCCGAATCGCGCCGTTTAACGGTGGGGCCGGAGGCGCGGACATTGGGACGCTACCCAACCCTCGGCCGGGCGTTGGCGTTCAGGACTTGGCCTTTTTCGGTGGGGTGCTATACGTCCTGACGGGGCAATACGGGTTTGTGCCGCAAGTCTTCGGGCTCAATCCCGCCACGGGTGCGATCGTGAGCGGGCCCGTGAGCATTGCCTCGCCGGCCCTAGACGGCTCCGATGGCTTCACCGTCCTGCCGAACGGCAACTTCCTCATCAACAGCGGAGACTCCTCGTGCACGTACAACCAATATAGTCCCTCGACCGGAGCGTTGATCGCAGGGACCACGATAGTGGTGCCGGGCGGCTCCTTGTGTACGGGAGTAGAAACCGACGGGACCTCGCTGTTCTTTCAAACAAACTTCAACAGGTTCACGAAGACGACCCTCGCCGGGGCTCTCATCTCGAGCCAGGCTGTGTTATCGAACATCGTAGAAGACATCTCGGTCGTATTGGAGAGCAGCCCCTTCGCCGGTTTGGGGACGCCTGGACAGGCGAACTGTCACGGTAAGGTTGTCTCCGCGCTGGCTAGCAAGTATGGAGGCCTATCGGATGCTGCCTCGGCCCTCGGGTATCCCAGCGTGGGGGCGCTGCAGAATGCCATTAAGAGCTTCTGCGGGAGCTAGCGGCACGCCCGAGCGGTGAACAGGCTGGGGGGAAGCAGCGCAGACAGTTTCCCCACAGGTGGGAGTGAATCGGCATCATCAAGCGATTCTGCGAAGACTTTTTGGATCACAATAACCCCTGTGTAATCAGCGCAGTAGGTGGAGAAAGCCGATCCGATTCGCTTTCCAATTCCGGGTTCGACGTGCCATACTAACGTCAAGCGCCATATGACTCAGGTGGGCGAGGCGATAGCCCGTTATCACAAGTTAATCGAGAGCGAGCCCTACATCGACCTGGCTTGGGCCCAGGCGCTTCAGGAGCGCATGAAGGCCGAGAGGCTCGGCAATCGGCCCATTTCTCCTGTATTGCGGCCGCATTTTATCAGCAATCGGGAATACGCGACGGTGACCCGGGCGGCCGAGGCCATGTTTTCCGCCATCGACCGGGTGGAGCAGATGGCGCTGGCGCACCCCCCGTTGCTGGCGCGAATGCAACTGCTGCCGGCCGAGCGGATGCTGGCGGGCGTCGATCCCGGCTATTCGTCCCTCACCGTGACCGGGCTTCTCGACACCAGCCTTCACAACGGGTCGCTGCGCTTCGTGGGACACCGCGCGGAGTCGCCAGCCGGCGTGATTTACGGCGACGCGCTCGCCGACATTTTCTACGACACGGCGCCCATGAGGGAGTTCCGCAAGAAGTACAAGCTCAGCAAAGTGGGCGGGACCAGGTACCTGCTTCAGGCCGTGCTCAAGGCATACAAGGAGTTTGGCGGCAAGCAGAAGAAGCCGCACATCGCGATTGTCGAATTTCGCCAGCCGTTTCAGGCTGCCGAGGTGAGCGAGTACGCGCTGGTGGCCGAACACTTCACGCGCGAGGGATTTTCCGCGCAGATCGTTTCGCCGGAGCAGCTCGAATACCGCAACGGGGTCCTGCGCCAGGGCGATTTCAACATCGACGTGGTGTACCGCCGCATCAAGCTCCAAGAGTTCCTGGTGCGTTTCGATCTGAACCACCCGCTGATGCGCGCCTACAAGGACCGCGCCATTTGCATGGTGAACAGCTTCCGCTCCGAGCTCGGCACCAAGAAGGCGATCTTCGACCTGCTGACCGACGATACCGTGACCGCGCGCTTCCCGGCGGCCGAGCGCAAGGCGATCAAGGAATTCATCCCCTGGACGCGGATGGTCCAGGCCGCCAAGACCACCTACCGGGGCCATACCGTCGATCTTCCGGATTTCGTCATGAAGCATCGCGCCAGGCTGGTGTTGAAGCCCAACGACGATAACGCCGAGCTGAACTCCTTCCGCGGCGCGGAGACGGACGACCTCGGTTGGGAGAGGGCGCTCCGCCAGGCCATGCGCACACCCTATGTGGTGCAGGAGGTGGCCGAGCCGGCCCGCTCCGTGTTCCCGCTGTTCCAGTACGGCAGCCTGGTGATGAAGGAGATGCAGGTGGACCTGCACCCGCATTCGTTCCTGGGAAAGGTGCACGGCTGCTCGAGCTGGCTGAGCGTCGCGGGCTCGACTACTTTTTCTACGCTGACGGGCCTGGCGCCGACGTTCCTGCTCGAGGGAAAGTAACGGACGCGCGAGATTGCCGCCATATTCCGGTGGGACACGCTTGCGTGCGTCCCCCATGCGGCCAGGCATGCCGAGGCTTTTTCAGCAGCCTCCGCGAGAGCAAGCTCAGACCTACTTGTTTTCCAGGAACTGGAGAAGACCAGGGTCCTTATTGTTCTCCTCACAGTATTGTTCGATCACTTCCCACTCCGGGTGCAGGCGCATGATCCATTCTTCGGGTCCTGGGTTTCCGTCCACAAAGCAACGGCTGTCCTTGGCGCCGCAGGTGAAGGGTTTGGTAAAGATCTTCGGATCGTCGATGGTCAGCGTGTAAGACATCGTCGCAGGTCCCGTGCGGCGGTACCGCTCGACAAAATGCGCCGCGTCGGTAAACACGTGATTTCCATCTGGAACTCTTCCACCGTCGTCGAGTCCCCACGGCTTCAGGCCGATGGTGTCAACCACGGCCGTGTCGCCCTCATACCGGCCGACCGAGTTTCCGTAATAGCTGGGAGCCAAGCCCTCGGGATGCTTGCGTCCATCCATCGGAATGACGCGGGTGTAGTGCATGTCCTCGTAGAAGATCACCAGATAGCCTTCCGGTTGGAAGAAGTGCTGTACATTTGACAAAAAGGTCTGATGGGGAAAGCCCCAGGGCAAGCAGAGCAACTGGGGATCGTCCGTCTTCGGATCGGGCTTTTCGCTGAACTGGCGGGTGTACAGCCGCTCGCCGCCCGGCTTGAAGGGGTAGTCTTTCCGATTGAACCGCGTGAGCCCGATGACCGGGATGTCTGGTATCTTTTCTCCTTCACGATGCCTAAACCCCGGCGTTGACCACACTCCGGAAATTTCCGGTACCTTTGCCTGGGTAAAGGCAGGCGCCGGGATCAACAAGAAAACGAGAAAAAACGGATGATGTTTCATTTTGCGTGGTGCAGATAATCTAGAAGCCGTACGTCCCGCTTGCTCGAGCCAAATACCACGTCCTCGCAGTTGCCTTCGATGATGGTCCATTCCGGATGAAGTTCGAGCTTCCAGGGTCCGGAGACCCAGGGCTTCGTGAAAACTTTCGGATCGTCGACGGTGAGCTGAAACGACATGGTGGTGGGTCCCGTCCGCCGGTAACGCTCGACGTAATGCGCACTTTCACTATGCATATGATGTCCTCCCACGTCGCTCATCCCGGCCCGGACCGCAAGCGTGTCAACCACGGCGGTTTCGCCCTCATAGCGCCCCACCGAATCGCCCAAAAAAGTCGGCTCCAGGTCCGGAGCATGGGACCGTCCGTCCATCGGAATCATGCGCGCTGAATGGATGCCCTCGTAAACGATCAACAGGTATCCGGGTGGTTGAAGAAACTGCTGTGCGTTGGCCGTTAAGGAGGCTTGGGGCATGCCTGGGGGCCTGCAACCAAAGTCGCCTTCCTTGTTCACGCCGGCGTAAAATATCGGCTCGTCGTGGTGGGGGTCGCCGTTGGGCTTCAAGTTCCATAAGTCCGCCGCTCCCGGCTGGAAGGAAAGGCCGCTCGAAGGAAATCGTTCCAGCATCCCGCCGCCCAGCTTCTTGAATCCCGCGTTAACCCAAACGCCCGAGAGGTTGGGCGTGCCATCGGGAAGCCGCAACGCCCTGGATTGGCCGTTCGCGATCATGCACGTGCCGGCGCACAGTGTCACAACACTCAAACGCATGTCGCCCTCTATTTCTTGCTTTCAGAAGCCGGCGGCGGACCTTCTATCTGGAGCGCAAACACTCTCCGGCCGTCGGGCAGAGTGATTTGGCCGCCAGCGGCATGGTTGGAGCCGTCCTTCGCTCTGAACCCCCGGACATTGATCGTATCCCCGATCTTGACGTCGTTCTTATTCCAGCCGGCGCGTGACAGGTACACCGGCGGACCCCCTTGAAAGGCCCAGTTCGTGATGGCGCCGTCCAGCCCCTTGACGTCGACATAGATCCAAATGTGCGGGTTGGTCCACTCGATCTTCGTGACGGCGCCCGTAACATTCAGCGGCTGTTCCCTGTCAAATTCTGCGGCAAACGAATGATGCGCGAACAGAGGAGCGATGAACAGCAGTCCCGCAACCGCCAGTTTTTCCCTCATTGGAAATTCCTCCTGTTCCTGGAATATCAAGCAAGAGTCTACTACACCTCGTGGCGCAGGGCCATGCCCTGCGAAGGGCTTCTCCCGCGGACCCAAGAAACGCAAATCGTCACAAATGTTTTTTCCACAGCTTACATGCCCGTAACATAACAGCGTTATAGCTTGGACGTGAAGTGCGATCTGCACGTCCATATGAGGCATTCCGGCATGTGCACCGTCCCGGTGCTCGACCGGGCCCGCCGCCGCGCGGACCGCCTTGCAGTCGTGTTGGGCGATAGTTGGACAAACTCGGTAAAGTTGCGGCCGCGAACCGATGCTACCTGGAGCGTGAGGTTGATGCTCTTGGTTTGGCCGTGCCGACGCTCTCGCAGACACTAGGAACCGACTGTAGTCACCGCCGCCCGGCGCTCTGCGCCTCCGCCCACACCCGCAGAAAGTTGCCGCCCCACAGCTTGGCGATGTTCTTTTCGGAGTAGCCCCGCCGCAGCAGCTCCGCGGTCACGTTCTGGCACTCGGCTTCGCTCTGCCACCCGGCCACGCCGCCGCCATGGTTGAAATCCGAGGAGATGCCGACGTGATCGACGCCGATCTTCTTCACCGCGTAATCGATCGAATCCACCAACTGCGCGACCGTGGCCGGAGCGGCCGGCGCGTGATCGGCCGCCGCCGGAGGAGCCGCCCGCAGATAATTCCCGAACGCGACGATCTGCACCACGCCGCCGTTCCTCCTGATCAGCTCGAGTTCTTCGTCGGTCAGATTGCGCGGGCTGTCGACGATGCCCTTGAGGCCCGAGTGCGTCGCCGCGACAGGCGCCTTGGTGAGGCTCAACACCTGCTTGAGCGCCGGGGTGGTGAGTTGGGAAACGTCGATCAGCATGCCGAGCTGATTGAGGCGGGCGATCCCCTGCTTGCCCAGGTCCGACAACCCGCCGTGCTCTCCGGGCCGGTCGCCCAGTTGCTGACTGGGGCGCGAGGAGTCCGCCCAGTCGTTGTTGCCCGCGTGAACGTAGCCGAAGATGCGGACGCCGCGCTTGTACCATTCGTCGATCTGCGACAGATCCGCGCCGAGCGGGTAGGCGTTCAACAGGCTGATCACCACCGCGAATTTCCCCTGGCTGGCGATGCGGCGCACATCCGCGGGCGAGTAGGCCAGCGCCGCGCGATCCGGATTCTGGTCCGCGACTCCCTTGATCAGCGCGTACTTCTTGTCGGCGTCCGCGCGCGCTTTGGCGTAGCCCTCCGCGGTCCGGGGGCCTTGCGGCACAAACATCGCCAGCGCGGCGGCTTTGAGCTGCCCGCGCGCCACCTTCGGCAGATCGAACTGCGTGTTGCCGTCGGCCGCGGCGCCCTCGTAGTCGAAGGGAAGATCCAGATGACTGTCGAAGGCGACCATCCGCCGATGGATCTGTTGCGCCTTCTCGAAAAGTTTGGGATCGGCAGCCGCGTCGGCTGGAGCGGCCATCGCCCGCCCAGCCAGCAGAACCGCCGCGCAGACCGTGGCAAGGAACTGAAAATAGCCCATTATGGCCCTCCTTCTACACTTACCTGCAATGGTACAATCTTTCGCGGAGGCTACTCCAATCACCGGATTCCAGGCAAGATCGGTCCGGCGGGCCACGTGTGCCCTGTGTGCGCTTCTGACGCTGTTGCTATCGGCCTGCACGGGCGGCGGCGCCGGTAAGGCGAAGGCCAGCGGACCTCCGGAGAAGGAAACAGCCGTTCCGGTCCAGGTGTTTACCGTGGAGTCCCGCGTGCTCCGGCGCACGGTGGAAGCCGTGGGCTCTCTGTTCCCCTATGACGAAGTGGTGGTGAGCTCCGAAGTCGACGGCAGAGCCGAAAAGGTGCTGGTCGACGTGGGCGACCAGATCGCCAAAGGCCAGACCCTGGTGGAAATTCTCCCCACCGAGTTCAAGCTCGCCGCCGATCAACAGCAGGCGTTGCTCGAACAGGCCAGGGCCAAGCTCGGCGCCACCGGCCGCGATGCCGAAGTCAGCGATCCGGCCCAGACGGCGGGCGTGAAAAAAGCGGCGGCCGATCTCGCCAACGCCAAACAGAAATATGAGCGCTCCCGGACGCTGGCCGAGCAGGGCCTCATCCCCCGGCAGACTTTTGAAGAGGACGAGGCCAACTACAAGGCGGTGCAGGCCACCTACGACCTCGCCGTCCAGGATGTGCGAAACCTGCAAGCCGCGGTCAGGCAGGAGCGCGCTTTGCTCGACCTGGCCGACAAGAAACTCCGTGACACGGCCATCCTGGCTCCCTTCGGCGGCTACGTGAAGGAACGCAACGTCACGGTGGGGCAGTACCTGAAGGTCCAGACGCCGGTGATGACCATCGTGAACGTGGACCCCATCCGAGCGCGCTTGAAGGTGCCCGAGAAAATGGCCGCCTGGGTGCCAGTGGGCCAAATGATGAACCTGTCGGTGGAGGCTTACCCGGACCGCACCTTCAGCGGGAAGATCTGGCGCATCAACCCATCGGTGGATCCGCAGACGCGCACGTTCGACGCCGAGGCCCTGATCGACAATCACCAGGGAACGCTCAAACCGGGCTTCTTCGTCAAGGCCAACATTCCTTCCACTCGAATGGATCAGGTGCTGTTCGTTCCCCAGAAGGCGCTCAGTTACGCCTACGGCATCTACAAGGTCTACGCGATCACCAAGCAGAACAAGCTGAAGGAACGCGAAGTGAAGCTGGGCGACCGCGTCGGCGACGATGCGGAGATCATCGAGGGGATTGAACCAGGCGACCGCCTGGCTCTGCCCGTCGAGGGGCAGGAACTCGCATTAAAGGATGGAGCCGCCGTCAAGGTGGTCACCGAGGCCGGCGAGGGCGAGCACAGCCGCCGCCCCAAGGGATAAGCCATGCGGATTTCCGAGCTGTGTGTCAGACGCCCGGTCTTCGCTGTGATGCTGATCAGCTTCCTGGTGGTGCTGGGGATCTTTTCGTTCCGCGATTTGGGTGTTGACCTGTTCCCCAAAGCCGATCCGGCGGTGGTCAACGTCACTGTCCTGATGAAAGGCGCCACCCCGGAAGAGATGAATACCCAGGTCATCCTGCCGCTGGAGGAAGCGCTCAGCACCGTCAGCGGCATGGACGAAATGACCACCCAGGCCACCGAAGGAGACGGCCGGATCCGGTGCAGATTCACTCTGGAGCGCGACATCAACGGCGCCGCGCAGGATGTCCGGGAGAAGGTGGCGGCGGCAATTCACCTGCTGCCGCCGAATATCGATCCGCCGATCATCGTGAAAGTGGATCCGGATTCCGACGCTGTCCTGACCATGCTGGTGGGCGGCTCTGGAAGCATGCGCGAGACGACCGAGATCGCCGACAAGCAGGTACGGCGGGCGCTGGAGACGGTGAACGGCGTCGGTGCGGTGAACCTCACTGGCGGGCGCCTGCGGCAGATCCGCGTGTTTGCCGACGCCGAGAAACTGAATGGCTTCGGGATTACGATCAAACAGCTCGAAGCCGCCATTAAGAACGAGAATGTCGAGGTTCCCGGGGGCACTCTTCGCCGGGGCCGCTACGAATTGGGCATGCGGACCCTCGGCCGCATTGAGTCCCCCAAGCAGTTCAACGACATTATCGTGGCCAACGTCAACGGCGCGCCGATTCGCGTGCGGGACGTCGGCAATGTGGAAGACAGCTACCCCGAGAGCACGACCTGGAACTTGCTCCATGGCAAGGAAGGGGTGATGCTCAGCGTACAACGGCAATTTGGGGCCAACACGCTGGAAGTTATCGACGGAGTCAAGGCCAAGCTTCAACAGATCGAAAGTACGCTACCGCCGGGGACTTTTGTCGAAATTAGACGCGACAGCTCCACGTTTATTAAGGCCTCGGTCGCCTCGCTCGAAGAGCATCTCGTGTTTGGCGCGCTGTTGGCGAGCCTGGTGGTGCTGCTTTTTCTGCGGAACTTGCGCTGCGTCGTGATCGCGGCGCTGGCCATCCCGACTTCGATCATCGCCACGTTTACGCTGCTCCGGGTCATGAACTTCACCCTGAACAACATGACGCTGCTGGGCCTGACACTGGCCGTGGGGATCGTCATCGACGATGCCATCGTCGTTCTGGAAAATATCGTCCGCTATATCCAGGAAAAAGGCTACGAGCCGAAGCAGGCTGCGATTTTGGCTACCCGCGAGATCATGTTGGCGGTGATGGCGACCACGCTCTCGCTGGTGATTATCTTCGTCCCCATCGCCTTCACCACCGGTTACGCCCGCCGTTACTTGAACCAGTTCGGATGGACCATGGCGTTCGCCGTAATTGTCTCGATGGTGGTGGCCTTCACACTCACCCCGATGCTCTCCTCCAGGATTCTGAACCGCGACCGTAAGGGAGCGGACAGACCGGTAAACCACAATCCCGGATTCTTCCGCTTTATCGATCGCGGTTATGGCCGCATGCTGGAGTGGTCGCTCAATCACCGCCTCGTGGTGATTGCGGTAGCTCTGGGAGCCTTCTCGCTAACGTTTGTCCTCAACGGCCGCGTGGGCCGCGACTTTATCCCGGCTGACGATCAGAACGAGTTCCAGGCGGTCTTCGATTCGCCCGTGGACAGCTCGCTCGAAGGCACCGCGGCCTACGCCAAGGAGCTGGCCGAGCGTTACGAAAAGATTCCGGGGGTGGTGTTCGCGTGGCCCAATATCGGAGAGCGCGAGAACCACTGTCACACCTACATCCGGCTCACGCCCTCGACCGAGCGCAACTTCACGTACCTGGACGTGGCGGACCAGATTCGCAAGATCTGGGCCGAACCCCGCTATAAGGATTTGCGCCCGAAGTTCTGGTTCCCCTCGGCGCTCGGCGGCGGTGAGAATACCGGGTCCCTTCAGCCTATGATTCTCGGTCCCGATTTCAATCGGGCGGCAGCCCTGGCTTCGCAGGAAGCGGGAAAATTGCGGCGCATCAAGGGACTGCTGGACGTGAGCGCGGAAGTCAATCTGAACGGCCCGGAATTCCAGGTCCGGATCGATCGCCAGCGAGCCGCCGATCTGGGCGTTCAGGTTTCCGATGTCGCCGACGCCGTGCGGCTGATGATCGCCGGCACCGATCAGATCTCGACGTACAAAGAGGGCGCGGAGCAGTACGACGTCACCATGCAGTTGCTCCCGGAACAGCAGAGGAACCCTCGGATTCTGGCGCGGCTGATGGTCCCGTCCGCCCGCGTCGGGCAGGTGCGGCTGGACAGCATCGCCACCGTCCAGCGCGGAACCGGTCCAACGAAAATCGACCGCTATAATCGGACCTATCAAGCGGGTATGGTCGCTCAGCAGGCGCCCGACATGCCGTTGGACGCGGCCGTGCGGGCCATGGGCGCGGTGGTCAGAAAGGATCTTCCTCCCGGATACACAGTCCGATTCACCGGCACCGCGCGGGAACTTGACCGCACCACCAACGATCTGATCGCCGCTTTCCTGCTGGCGTGCATCTTCATGTACATGGTGCTGGCGGCGCAGTTTGAGAGCTTCCTGCATCCGTTCGTGATCATGCTGAGCCTGCCGATGTCGATTCCGTTCGCGCTGCTGACGTTGTACCTCACCCACCGGACGCTCAATTTGTGGAGCGCGCTGGGCATGCTGCTGCTGCTCGGGATCGTGAAGAAGAACGGAATCCTTCAGGTGGATTACACCAACCGGCTGCTGGCGCAGGGCCTGCCGCTGCGCGAGGCGATCCTCGAAGCCAATCACGTGCGCCTGCGGCCGATCCTGATGACGACGACTTCGATCGTAGCCGGCCTCCTGCCGACCGCGCTCGGTTTCGGCGAGGGCGGGACCCAGCGCGCAGCCATCGCCGTGACCATCATCGGCGGCCAATCGCTGTGCCTGCTGCTCACCTTGCTGGTGACGCCCGTGGCCTACTCTTTGTTCGCGGGCGCTCGCTTTGGAGTTACTGTGCCAGTGCGCTCCCTTCGGTCCCGGCTCAGCCCCGAACGGAGCGGTTAGATGTCCATCGCTGCACTCTGTGTAAACCGGCCGGTCTTCGCGGTGATGCTCATCAGCTTCCTGGTGGTGCTGGGCATCTTTTCGTTCCGCGACCTGGGAGTGGATCTGTTCCCGCGAACCGACCCGGCGACCGTCACCATCAACGTGCAGCTTCTGGGCGCGACGGCCGAAGAGGTGAGCACGCAGGTGATCCTGCCGCTCGAGGAAGCGGTCAGCTCAGTGAGCGGCCTGGACGAGCTGATGTCGGAGGCTTCCGAAGGAACCGCGCGCATCACCTGCAAGTTCGTGCTGGAGCGCGACACCGAGGGCGCCGCGCAGGACGTCCGCGAGAAGGTTTCCGCGGCGATCCGCCTGCTGCCGCCGAACATCCTCCCTCCGACCATCGCCAAGGACGATCCGGACTCGGACCCGGTCCTGTCGCTGTTGATCGCAGGCGGGAAGAATCTGCGCGAGACCACCGAGATCGCCGACAAGCAGATCAAGCGCGCTCTGGAGACGGTGAACGGCGTGGGCGAGATCGCCCTCACCGGCGGGCGCCTGCGGCAGATCCGCGTGTTTGCGGATGCCGAGAAGCTCAACGCCTACGGCATTACCATCGACCAGTTGGAGAACGCGGTTCAGAATCAGAACGTCGAGATCCCGGGCGGAACCATTCGCCGCGGCGGATCGTTGATGGGCGTGCGGACGCTCGGCCGCATCGAGGCCGCCAGCCAGTTTAACGACATCATCGTAGCCAACCTCAACGGCACCCAGATTCGCGTCAAGGACGTGGGCCGCGCCGAGGACAGCTACGCCGAGCCCACCACCTGGAACATGCTGCGCGGCCAGGAGGCGGTGGTGCTCGACGTGCGCCGCCAGACCGGCACCAATACGCTGCAAGTGATCGACGCGGTGAAAGCCAAGGTTCAGGAAGTCAAGCGAACCCTGCCGGCCGGGACCACCATCGAATATCTGCGCGACAACTCCACGTTCATCAACGCCTCGGTCAAGTCGCTCGAAGAGCATCTCCTGTTCGGCAGCCTGCTGGCCAGCCTGGTGGTGCTGCTGTTCATCCAGAATTTGCGCTCCGTCATCATCGCGGCGCTGGCGATTCCGACCTCCATCATCGCCACGTTCACGTTGCTCCGGGCCATGGATTTCACCCTGAACAACATGACGCTGCTGGCGCTGACGCTCGCTGTCGGCATCGTCATCGACGACGCGATCGTGGTGCTCGAAAACATCGTCCGCTATATCGAGGAAAAAGATTACGAAGCGAAGCTGGCGGCGATCGAAGCGACGCGCGAGATCATGCTGCCGGTGACCGCGACCACGCTTTCGCTGGTCATCATTTTCGTCCCCATCGCATTTACCACCGGATATGCCCGCCGCTACCTCAACGAATTCGGCTGGACCATGGCGCTGGCCGTCGTCCTCTCCATGCTGGTGAGTTTTACGCTCACGCCCATGCTCTGCTCCCGCCTTCTGAACCGGGGTGCCCGCTGGGCCCGTAAGGGAGCGGACAAGCGCAAACACACATCCAAAGAGAGCTTCTTCTTCCGGTGGATCGACACAGCCTACGGAGCGATGCTCGAGTGGTCGCTCAATCACCGCGCGATTGTGGTTGTGGTGGCGCTGGCCGTGTTTGCCGCGACCTTTCCTCTGAATAACATGGTGGGACGCGACTTCATTCCGGCCGACGATCAGAGCGAGCTGACGGCGGTGTTCGACGCACCGGTCGGGACTTCGCTTGAAGGCACGGCGGCCATCGCCACCGAGCTCGCGCAGCGCGTCGAGCGCAACCGCGGCGTTCAATTCGCCTGGGCCAGCGTCCTGAATCAGGATAATCACGGCCAGCTCTACATCCGGCTCACCGACGCCTCCGAGCGCAAGTTTTCGAGCGCCGACGTGGCCGGCGACATTCGAAAAATCCTGGCCGGGCCCGCCTACAGGGACCTGCGCGCCCAGGTGCTGATCCCGTCGGTGCTGGGCAGCAGCCAGGATTACGGGACCATCCGGCCTCTGGTGCTGGGCCCGGATTTTTTCCGTGCGGCGGAAATCGCGGAACAGGCCGCCGCGGAAGCGCGCAAGGTTCCCGGCCTGGTGGACGTGAGCGCGGAGGTCAACCTCAACACGCCCGAGCTTCAGGTCCACATCGACCGCCAGAGAGCCTCGGACCTGGGCGTCCGTACGGCCGACATCGCCAACGCCGTGCGGCTGATGGTCGCGGGCACGGACCGCATCTCTACTTATAAGGAAGGCGCCGAGCAGTACGACGTGACCATGCAGCTCCTGCCGGAGCAGCAGCGTGAACCGAGAGTCCTGGCGCGGCTGATGGTTCCATCCATCAAAGTGGGCCAGGTGCGCCTGGATAACATCGCCTCACTCGACCGCGGCAACGGCCCTACCGTCATCGATCGCTACAACCGGCAGTTCCAGGTGGCTCTGACCGCCAACAACGAGGCCAGCCTGCCCTTCGATGCGGCCGTGCGCGCCATCGGTGCGGCCATCGAAACGGTCCCCCATCCCGGCTATGAGGTCAAGTTCACCGGAACCGTGAAGATCCTGGACGAAACCACGCGCAGCCTGATCATCGCGTTTCTGCTGGCGTGCATCTTCGTGTACATGATTCTGGCGGCCCAGTTCGAAAGCTTCCTGCACCCGTTCACCATCATGCTGAGCCTCCCGCTGGCGATCCCGTTCGCGCTGCTGACGCTGTGGTCCACCGGCCGGACCCTCAATCTCTGGAGCGCGCTGGGCGTGTTTCTCTTGCTCGGGATCGTGCAGAAGAACGGTATCCTTCAGGTCGAGTATACGAACCGGCTTCGCAGCCAGGGTTTCGGGTTGCGCGAGGCGATCGTGCAGGCGAACCACGTGAGGCTGCGGCCGATCCTGATGACGACGCTGGCCATCGTCGCCGGCCTGATCCCGACGGCGCTGGGAATCGGCGCCGGAGCGGCCGAGCGCTCCGCCATCGCCGTGACCATCATCGGAGGCCAGTCACTGTGCCTGCTGCTGAGCTTGCTGGTGACCCCGGTGGCCTATTCGCTGTTCGCCGAGCTGGGCGAGAGGCGGGCCTGGCGAGCGTCCGCCTCAGTACCTGTGGCTTCGCGTTAATCCGTCGTATACTGGAAGCAGCAGTAAGCGGTGGAGTTCGCTTAACGCCGTTCGGTACGGCCAATGACTCCTACAGTGGTCAAGCTGTGGGAGCGCCGTTCCGGTCCCCTCCTATAATCGACCACGAGAAAACTGAACAGGAGATCCTTCGAAATGGATCAGGTCTGGTTTATCGCGGCCCTTTGGTTCTTGCTCGCGCTGGTGGCGGTGCTGGCTGCCAACTGGCTCAAAGTATCGGCGGCGCTCTCGGAGATCGTAGTCGGCATGGTGGCGCAGTTTGCCATCGGGACGTTTGCGGGCGGCGGCGCGCTGAATGCGGCCGCGCCGTGGATCATATTTTTGGCCGGCGCCGGCTCGATCGTTCTCACCTTCCTCGCCGGAGCCGAGCTCGATCCGGAGGTCTTCCGCGCCAAGTGGAAAGAGTCCAGCGCGGTCGGCCTGGTCGGCTTCTTCACGCCTTTCTTGGGAGCGACTCTGGTGGCCCATTTCGTCCTCGCATGGCCGTGGCGGCCGAGTTTGCTGGCCGGAGTCGCGCTCTCGACCACCTCGATCGCGGTGGTCTATACCGTCATGCTGGAATTGGGTTTCAATCGGACCACTTACGGCAAGGCGATTCTGGCGGCGTGTTTCATCAACGACCTCGGGACCGTCATTGCGCTCGGGCTGATCTTTTCCCCGTTCACCGTCAGGACCGCGATTTTTCTGGGCGCGAGCGTGGCTGTGTTTCTGGTTCTGCCTTCGGTCACGCGGTGGTTCTTTGCGCGCCACGGCGGCCGCGTCTCCGAGCTCGAAACCAAGTACCTGCTGCTGCTGCTATTCGGACTGGGCGGGCTCGCGGTCTGGGCCGGCAGCGAGGCGGTGCTGCCCGCCTACCTGATCGGGATGGTGCTGGCCGGCACCGTCGGCCGCGATCACCTCCTGATCCGCCGCCTCCGGACGCTGACGTTCGGGTTGCTGACGCCGTTCTACTTTATTCGTGCCGGGAGCCTGGTGTCGGTGCCGGCCTTGGTTGCGGCGCCGCTGGTGCTGGCCGCGCTGTTCTTCGCGAAGATGGGCTCGAAGGTGGCGGGGCTGTTGCCGACCGTTCGCGCATTTGGCTACGACGGCCACGAGGGAATTTACTACTCGCTGATGATGTCGACGGGCCTTACCTTCGGGACCATTTCCGCGTTGTTCGGATTGAGCCACGGGGTCATCGATCAGGCCCAGTATTCGCTCCTGGTGGCGGCGGTGATCGCCAGCGCGGTGATCCCGACGGCCATTGCCAACGCGCGATTCATGCCCCACCACCTGCTGCCGCAGGTGGAGGAGGCGGTGGGGGAACTGGACGCCTAGCTCTTCGCGAAATACAGCGACGTGGCGCGCTCCAGTTCCGACTTGGTCATGAGCGGCGGACGGCCTTCGTAACGCCCGATCGACAGCAGGATGTTGCAGATGTCGGCGGGGTAGCAGGCCCGCAGTTCGGTCCGGCCCTCCCGGAGACAGAGCTTGCGCAGATATTCGGCGCTGTCGGGCTCGGCCTGAATGCTGCGCCCCTGCACCACGCGGGTGAAAATCTGGTCGAAGCTCGCGGCGTCCACCGCCTCCACGTAAATCTTGTTGTGAATCCGGCGCAGGAAGGCTTCATCGGCCAGGTCTGACGGTTCCAGGTTGGTGGAGAACACCACCAGCAGTTCGAACGGGATCTGGAACTTAATGCCGTAGCGTAAGCTGAGGTAATCGACGCGGCGGTCCAACGGGACGATCCAGCGGTTCAGCAGGTCGCGGGGCGACATGAGCTGGCGGCCGAAGTCGTCGATGATGAGAATGCCGTTGTTGGCCTTCATCTGCATCGGAGCGGCATAAATTCCCGAGGCCTCGTCCAGGCGCAGCTCCAGCATGCTGGGGACCAGCTCGCCGCCCACCACCAGGCACGGGCGCTTGCACAGAACCCAGCGCGCGTCGATATCGCTGTCGTCGTTTTCCATCGCCTGGTGCACCACCGGGTCGTACAAGCTGATCACCTGGTTGTCGATTTCGACCGCGTAGGGAATCAGCACGGAGTCCTTGTAGACGCGCAGCATGCGCTCGGCCAGGCTGGTTTTGCCGTTGCCGGTGGGTCCGTACACGAAGATCGAGTTCTGGGAAATGATGGCCGGGCCGAGCTGGTCCAGCATCCGGTCCGACACCACCAGGTCGGAGAACGCGTTCCGCAGCACCTGCCGGTCCACCTGCACCTTCGCCGCCTGCGCTTTGGTGGCGGCGTGGTACTCCTTGAGCGACACCGGGCACGCGCCGGCGTACTGGGAAACCTGAAAGCGCTCGCCCGCCAGCGCTTTGCCCGCCGCGGACAAGGTGAAGCTGTAATCGTTGCCGATCATGCCCTTGATTTCGACCAGTTGCTGCGATCGCATGTGCTTGAACGCCAGATCGATAATCGGCACGGACAGACGCAGGGACCGGCTCAATCCGGTCAGGCTGCTGAAGCCTTCGATCAGCATGCGCCGCAGCACCAGGTCGAGGACTAGCGATTCGGAAATCCCCAGTTCCGCGAAATTCTGCGGGATGGCCGGGTTGAAGGCGGAGCGGGCCGGCGCGAAGATAGCAGCCATGAGCGTCTATCGGCGGAACCGGCGACGAAGTTTACCGCCACGCGCCGCGCGGACCGAACAGACTGAGCCGCCGATTAACGCCGATAAACGCTGATGATGGACAAGAACCCATCGGCGTTGATCTGTGTTCATCTGCGGCCATTTACCGGTTTTTGCCGGCCGTCGTCTTTCCCCAGACGTGCCGCGACCTCAACTCTCAAGCCCCCAACCCCGATTTCCCGTCACACCGGTTCCAACCGAATTAATCCCTTCTTACCCGCCACTTAACCCACCCCATGCGATCTCTGAAGTCGGAGGAACCCCCTCGTGTCCCGATCACCCGGTCGCCATGGCCCACCGTGCGGGCCGCCCGCGAGGTCGCTTTCGAGCGTGCTCTTCGAGGTTACGTGGTTTGGTGCAGTCAAGAATTTCTCCCCGGTCATCTTACCAGAGTGGGGCAGGCCCCCGGCCTGCGGCCGACGCCTCGTCGGCCCTTTCAATCCACGGCCGGGCGCGGTCGGGCGAGGGCGCCCGCCCCACAGCCAATCTTGGCGCGAACTCCTGATTCAGAAACACCAGGGTCTTGTCTCAGAAGTCCCTTGCAGAATTCGGCCGCCCCGTTGGCCCCAGCCGCCCCTTGTCATTCCGAGCGCAGCGAGGAATCTGCTGTACTTGCCCAGTGTCGAAAAGCAAATCCTTCGCTTTCACTCGGGATGACAGGGACCCCGCGGCTGCTCAGCCCTATTCGACTTCTTCGAACTTCTGATTCAGAAACACTAGCCCATTTTCGGAGGTGTATCCCGGAACTCGGCGGATATCCCCTGGGCAATTCTACGGATAAAGCGTTTTTCGTCCAATTGACGCATGCGGGACTTCCCTAACTGCTTGCCTTCGGTAGACCATCGCCGCCAATGCGGCACGCCTGCGACCCTTGCCGCTGAGCGTCAGCAACATGATGCTGGCTGAGGATCGGCAGTCGGCGCCGAAGCTTCCCGGCGTCGCGCGTCGCGCCATCGGGGGAAACACCAATTAGCTTGTTCTTCGTCACTTGGTGGTGCCAAGCAACCTGCTAGGATTTGGACATGAAGGTGGGGCGGAACGACCTTTGCCCTTGCGGCAGCGGCAAGAAGTTCAAGAAATGCCACCTTGCAGCGCCGCGTGGGGTTATGCTTCCCCTACCAACGATGCCCCGGCCTCCTGCATTGCCCACGAGTCTTCTGAAGCGCGCCAAGGAACAATTCGAGAAGCAGCGTAGTGATGAGGAGGGCCGAATCACGAAGTTCGGCCACGTAAGACCGATAATGTACACGCAGAGTTTCAATGACCAGACCCTCGTATCCGTCAGAGGTACGATCTACCAGACTCCGAAACAAAGCACCTTCACAAACTTTCTCTTCAATCACGGCCTGTTCAGATTCGGCGATGAATGGATTGAAGCACAGAACCAACTCCCGCTCGCCAAACAGCACCCGCTTTTTGTTTTGCACTGTCAGGCGAATCATTTTGTGAGTCAACAGCCGCGCCGGCCAGAAGGGCATGTGTCAGTCGTTCCTAATGGTCCCTTGTCTTTTTGTGAAAGGTTTTACTACGACCTGTACACGGTCGATGACAACAACGTCCTTCACGAAGACTTGTTAAATCGTCTTCGGGACAGGAAGCAGTTTCAAGGTGCGATGCACGAGCTGTTCGTCGAGGCAACTTGTCTAAGGGCCGGTTTCAGCATTATCCGCGAGGAGCATCAAGGGCTCAAACCCAAGAACGTCGAGTTCATTGCTCTTCATAAGGCAACGCACCAGCATATTTCGGTCGAAGCCAAAAGCAGGCATCGATCCGGCGTGATGGGCAGACCTGGAGCGACCGATGCGGCCCCAGACACCTGTTTCGGCCGGTTAATCAATGACGCAACTGCTAAAGACCCGCGCAATCCTCTCGCTTTATTCGTTGACACAAATCTTCCCCCCGAGCGGGCCGAGCCATTCTACACACCAATTTCGTACGATCCCATGATCATGTCCAAGAAAATATCGAGGCTGGCAAGTCTGGTCCGGTCTCGCGATGGTGTGGACCCGTACAACCTGCTCGTTTTCACCAACCACCCACAACACTATTCTGTTGGAGATGCAGCCGCCCCAAAAGATCTTTGGGCCGCGCTCATCTCGAACAACCCCAGAGTTCAAGTTTTCAAGGAGAATGCGCTTACCGACCTGCTGAAGGCTCTCGATCTTTACGGCAACATCCCGACAGATTTTCCGAAGCTTTTGCCGGGATCAAACATTCCGGCGTAGGACATATGGCAAGACGGCGATGCGTTGGGTTCCAAAATCGGGATTACACCCCGCAAAGTGAACACCCTCGGGTCATCGAGACGAGGGCGGCCAATGGCGCTGCGTTGCGGACTGCAGATCGGAGTTCGCCAACCTCCACTTGGACGGAAAGTCGCCTTCCCGTAGAAGTGCCCCAACCCTCAACCTCTCGACCCACCCCAATCCCGACTCTGCATCACGCCGGCTCCAACAAAATAAATCCTTCTTACCCGCCACTTAACCCGCCCAATCGCCCACTCGCCACCCGCCCCATGCGATCTCTGAAGTCGGAAAGGACCACTCCTACGTCCCGATCACCCATCTCCCAAAAGCAGCGCACCGCCAATCGCGCCAACGCCGCCAAAGCCACCGGACCGCGCACCCCGGAAGGCAAGGCCCGCTCCGCTCAAAATGCCCGTTTGCACGGCTTCACCGCCTCCACCTTTGCCGGCGTCCGCCTCGAAGATCTCAACGAAGTCGCCCATCTTACCGCCGACCTCATCGCCCTCTACCAGCCCGTCAACTCCCAGGAACTGTTCGCCCTGGAGCGCATTCGCCTGGGTTGGCGCATCGCCCTCACGCAGCAGGCTCTGCTCCGCGGCGCCCGCCTCGAGTCCGGCCTCTTCACCACCTGCCTCAACCAGGCCCTCGACCGCGGCGGCGAGCCCATCATCCCCATGACTGAGGACCTCGCCGGCGAAGGCGATATCGAAATCACCCGCGCCCAGAACCGCAACTTCGCTCTGGGCGAAGGTTTCCACCGCATGGCCCGGCAAGCCAACACCTGGTCGCTTTTCCTGCGCTATCAGGCGCAAGCCGAACGCCATTACCGCCGCGCGGTGGAGGAATTTGAGAGACTCAAGGCGCTCAGACCAAAATTACCAAACGAACCCATGGAGCAGGTCCAACCCGAAGAAAACAAAACTGCTGATGCCCCGAAAAACGAACCCATTTCGACTCCAGAACCGCCCGTCGCCGGCCCTTTGCACGCATCGGCTGTCCCCAACGTCATCCTTAACGGTGAACTCTATCCGCTTGGCCGGGCTCCTGCTGTGCGCCGTGGCCGTGGTTCACGCGGCCGGTTCGGCCGAGCGCCTGTATCAGGCGGGCCAGAAGGCCGAGCGCGCCGGCGACAGCCTGCATGCCTACCTCTACTACGCCCGTGCGGCGGCCCTGGAGCCGAACAACGAACGATTCGCCGCCAGCAAGATGGCGCTCCAGGCCACCGGGAAGCTCATCGGCAGGGAATTGCTGGGGCCGGACCCGGCCGACGAATCCCGCAACACCGCGCTGCTGGAGGAACTGTCCCCGGACGGCGTGGCTCCCGACGCGCGGCAAACGGTCGCGCCGCCGCTTCTGAACGGCTCGCCTGAAAAAAAGAGTTTCGATCTCAAGGGAGACGCTCGTACGATCTTCGAAAAAGTGGCCGAGGCGTACGGGCTTCAGGCCGTTCTTGAGGCCGACTATCAGGCGCCGCCGGCGTTCAATTTCCGCGTCGCCGAGGTTGGCTTCGAGGACGCGCTGCACATTCTCGAGGCGGTCTCCAATTCGTTTCTGGTGCCTATAAGCGACCGGCTGTTCCTGGTGGTTCGCGACACCGTGCAAAGGCGCAACGAAATGACGCCGGACATGTCGGTCATCGTGCCGATTCCCGGGCGGCTGTCGGTGCAGGAGGCGCAGGAGATGATCGCGGCGGTGCAGCAGACGATGGAGCTCCGGCACGTCAGCGTCGATGCGCTGCGCCACGTGGTGTTTCTGCGCGATAGCGTATCGAAGGTCAGCGCCGCGCGCCTGCTGTTTGAGAACCTGGCGCGCCTGCGCCCGCAGGTCGTCGTAGACGTGGAATTCCGGTCGGTGGAGCGGGACTCCTCCCTCAACTACGGACTGAACCTGCAGAACTCGATTCCGCTGGTCGACTTCGGGAGCGTGCTCCATTCCAAGCCGGTGATCCCCGCCGGCTTCACCAGCTTCCTTGCGTTCGGGGGCGGAGCGTCGTTTCTCGGAATGGGCGTCGCGAGCGCTTCCGCGTTTGCCAACGTCACGCGTTCTTCGGCGGATGTGATTCTGACCTCGCAGATCGTCGCGCTCGACGGGCAGGCGGCCACGCTCCACGTGGGCGATCGCTACCCGATCATAACCGCCGGATATTTCGGAGCGCCTGCGGGAGCAGCCGGCCAGACGTTCGCGCCGCCTCCCACCGTCACTTTCGAAGACCTGGGCGTGGTGCTGAAAGTAACGCCGTCGGTGCACGATGAAGGAGAAGTCACGCTCGACGTGCAAGCCGACTTCAAAACGCTGGGAGGCAGCACCTCCAACGGGATTCCGGTGATCGGCAGCCGCACATTTCAGGGCAAGGTGCGATTGAACCACGGCGAGTGGGCGGTGATCGCAGGCCTGGTGAGCGCCACGGACTCGGATACGCGCAACGGCATCGCCGGCCTATCCAGCCTTCCCTGGTTGGGCCGCCTGCTCCGCCAGAACACGCTGGCCCACCAATCGAGCGAAGTGCTCATCGTGCTGAAGCCGCATCTGGTGACGCCGGCCCCGTGGGACTCGGTTCCGAGAACCATCTGGGTGGGCACCGAAGCCAAGCCGGTCACGATGTTCTAAGAACGTCCCAATAACGTTCCGCGACTATATCGAGGGCATGTTCCTTCGCGATGTGCGCGGCGGCGCGAGAGCCAATCTCCCGCGCGATTTCCCGATCGCCCGCCAGCCACAGGAGGTAGCCGGAGAGCACCTCGTCTTCCGACGGACCGATATCGACGCGCAGGCACGCGTTCTCCGGAATCCGCGCGATCTCTTCGCCCGCAGTGAAGATCACCGGTTTTCCGATGCCCATCATGCGGACCGCGATGCCCGAGGTTTCCGCCGCGGTCGGGAAGCGGAGATTGATGCACAGGTCCGCCGCCGCGGCGTAGCGCCAGAAGTCCCGCTCCGGGAGGCGTCCCGCGCGGAGGATGCGCGGATCGGCGTCGATCCGCGGGAGCAGCGATCGCTCGAGATCGGAGGACGCGAACGCTCCGGCGATGAGCAGCTTCGCGTCGGCCCCGGCCTGCCAGGCCCGTTCGAGCGCGCGCACAACCACCGGAAGGCGCTTGGACTCCCGATGGTGCCCGAACACGCCGGCGAGCAGTGTGCGCGGCGCGACGCCCAGCTCGGCGCGAAAGCGCAGCGTGTCGACCTCCGCCGGCAGCTCCGGCGGGACGAACAGATGCGGAATCTCCGCCACCGAGGCGCCCGGCGCGTGCCTCCTCACCTCGCGCGCCGCCGCGGGATTGTGCACGATCACCGCCCGCGAGGCCACCGCGAGCCGTTTCAGCATCGGATAGCGAAAGTAGCGCGGATCGGCCGCCGAGCGCGCCCGCTCGCGCCACAGTTGTTCGCCGAGGCCGCGCAACCACTCGCCATAGTTGAAGACGAACTCCTCGGTGTAGCGGGCCTCGCCGAGCATTCCCAGAAAAAGATGCTGCAACACGGCGTCATGCAGCACCGCCACGCCGGGGCGAGCGAGCGCGCGCTCGTAGATGGTCCGGTGCAGTTGATTGTTGCCGATATGGTAGAGCGCGGCGTCCGCGTCCGCGGCGCCCGCTTCCACCTGGCCGCCCTTGCGGAGAGCGCCGAGCAACGCCGCGGCGTAATCGGCGACGCCGGAAGGCGCCGGGGGGAGAGGCGAGAAGAAACCGACTTTCATCGCGATTCTATCAGGCAACTTCACGTCGATTTGGACCTCGACATTTCACGCAATCAATACCACAATTTGCACGTCGCGATAGGGCACAATAAGGGCAAAGGCAAATTGCGAATGGCGAACTTGACGATTGAGTTGCCGGACGACCTGGCGCGCCGGCTTGCCACGATCGCGGCGGCGGAGCACAAGAGCATACAGCAGCTCACGCTCGAACGGCTGAGATCGCTCGTGGAATCCGGGTCAGAATCTGGGCCGGGTTCCGCTCCTGCTGTCCTGCGAGCTATGAAGGAGCCGCCCCATCTGGGCGCAGCGGATGTCGATGAGCTCGATGCTGCCATTGCAGCCGGCCGGCTGCCGGTCCGGGCGCGGGAACTCTTTAAGGATTGAACGGATCGATGATCTATCTTCTCGATACGAACTCTATCAGCCGTCTTGTGCGCGAAGACGCGGAAATGGCGGCGTGGCTCCGCTCGGTTGGAAACGAGGATCACGTGGTCACCTGTACCATCGCGCGTGGCGAAGTTCTGTTCGGTGTGAAACGACTGGCCCAAGGGCGCCGCCGTAACGAACTCGAAACGAAGACCCAGGCGCTGTTCGCCGCCTTGGGATGTGAGGCGGTTCCGCCCGGCGCCGGGGATCATTACGCCGATGTAAAGCTCGCGCAGCAGCGTCGCGGCCTCTCGCTGGATGAGAACGACCTGTGGATCGCGGCAACGGCGCTCGCGATCGGCGCGACACTCGTGACTCGGGATAGCGACTTCGCGGCAATCGATGCGCTTGAGATGATCTCGCCCTGATCTGTGTCGCTCCTCTGCGTGTACGGGCGGGCGCGATTCGCGCCACCGGAACGATATCGTTTAAGTCACACACCCTTACGCCGCGGCCCGAACAGCGCCGTGCCGATGCGGATGTGCGTTGCGCCCTCTTCGATGGCGGCTTCGAGATCATGAGACATCCCCATCGACAGATGGTCGAGTTTGTGCGCGCGGCCCAGCTCGGCCAGCCGCCGGAAATAGGGTCGGGTCGCTTCCGGGTCGTCGCTCCAGGGAGGCACGGTCATCAGGCCCGTGAGGCGCAGGTTCGGGCAGGCGCGGATCGCGTCGATCAGCGCGGGCAGGGATTCGGGCGCGGCGCCGGCCTTGGTCTGTTCTTCGGACAGCTTCACTTCGATCATCACTTCGAGCGGCCGTCCGCCTTGATCCAGCCGCCGCGCCAGCTTCTCCGAGTCGACGGTTTCAATCACCTGAAACAATTCCGCCGCCGGCCGCGCCTTGTTCGATTGCAGGTGGCCGATCAGGTGAAACCGGGCATCCGTGAGGCCGGCCAGCGCCGGGTGCTTCTCCTCGAACTCCTGCACGTAGTTTTCCCCGAATTCGCGCAACCCCAGTCCGTAGGCTTCGCAGATCACCTCCGCCGGGAATTTCTTCGTCACCGCGATGAGCGTGACTTCGGAGCGGGCACGGCCGGCGCGCCGCGAGGCGCTCTGAATCCGCTCTTCTACTTGTTCGATGCGCTCAGCCAGCACGTTGTCTCTCGCAGTATAACCGCCACCACATCCAGACTCAGAGCGTGCGCGGCGCCCTCGGCCTCCACCAGCTTGGTGCGGGCGGGGATGGCGAGCAAGGCGTCACGCATCTCTTCAATCGAGCCGAACGGATCGCGCGTGCCGTGCACGAACAAGGCCGGCGTGCGCAAATTCGGGAAGTGCGCCGTGCGAGCCTGCTCCGGCTTGCGCGGCGGATGCAGCGGATAGGAGAGCAGCAGGAGCGCATCGGCCAGCTCCGGCTGCTCCGCCGCGAGAGTAGTGGACTGCCTTCCTCCGTAGGAATGCCCGCCGAGCACGACGCGCCCCGGCGCAAGCTCGCGCAGAACCTCCACCGCGCGCTTGAGTCCCTCGCGATCGTTCGCCCCTTGCGCCGGAAACGGCGGGCCGTGCGGACGCTGCTGGCGAAAGGGCAAGTCGCAGCGCAACACCGCGAATCCGGCCCCGGCGAAGGCCGCCGCCACGGCTTTGAGCAGCGGCGACTCACAGTTGCCGCCGGCGCCGTGGGTGAGCACGAGCCCGTCGCCGGTGGGCTGGTCCGGCTGGTGGAGCCAGGCGCGCACCATTTCGCGTTCGAAACGTATCACGCTTCTATACTAAAAAGATGGCCTTCCGTCTGGGGATCGACTATCAGCCGCGCGGCGATCAGGCCGCCGCCATCGATCAGCTCCTGCGCGGTTTGAAAGACGGCGAGCAGCATCAGGTTCTGCTCGGTGTAACCGGTTCCGGCAAGACCTTCACCATGGCCAAGGTGATCGAGCGCTCGGGCCGCCCGGCGTTGGTGCTGGCGCACAACAAGACGCTCGCCGCCCAGCTTTATCAGGAATTCAGGACATTTTTCCCGTCCAACGCCGTCGAGTATTTCGTCAGCTACTACGACTATTACCAGCCCGAAGCCTACATCCCCGCCGGCGACGTCTACATCGAGAAGGAAGCCACCATCAACGACGAGCTCGACAAGCTGCGCCTTTCCGCGACGCGTTCGCTGTTCGAGCGCCGCGACTGCGTCATCGTCGCCAGCGTCAGTTGCATCTACGGCCTCGGCTCGCCGGATGCCTACTACGGCATGCTGTTGATGCTCGAGAAGGGTCAGAAAATCTCGCGTCAGGAGATCACCTCGCGGCTGGTCGACATTCTGTATGAGCGCAACGAGGGCGACTTCAAGCGCGGCGCCTTTCGCGTCCGCGGCGACGTCGTGGAATTGTTCCCCACCTACGACGACTACGCCTATCGCATCACGCTGTGGGGCGACGAGATCGAATCGCTGGAGCAGATCGATCCTCTCACCAGCCAGGTGAAGCAGACCTACCTGCGCCTGCCGATCTATCCCAAGACGCACTACGTGATGACGCCGGAGACGCGTCACAACGCGCTCGTGAGCATCGAGAACGAGCTCGGCTGGTGGAAGGGCGAGCTCGAGAAACAAGGCAAGCGCATCGAGGCGCAACGCCTGTGGCAGCGCACCATGTTCGATCTCGAGATGATCCGCAACATCGGCTACTGCCACGGCATCGAGAATTACTCGCGCCATTTCTCCGGCCGCCTGCCGGGCCAGGCCCCGCCGACACTGCTCGACTACCTGCCCCACGACGCGCTGATGTTCCTCGACGAAAGCCACCAGACCGTCCCCCAGCTCCGCGGCATGTATCACGGCGACCGTTCGCGCAAGGAGACGCTGGTCAAGTTCGGCTTCCGTCTCCCCAGCGCGCTCGACAATCGCCCGCTCACCTTCGAGGAGTTCGAGAACCGCGTTCACCAGGCCATCTACGTCTCCGCCACGCCCGGCCCCTACGAGCTGACCAAGACTTCGGGCGCGGTGACCGAGCAGATCGTGCGTCCCACCGGCTTGACGGACCCGGAGATCGACGTGCGGCCGATCCGCGGACAGGTGGACCATCTACTGCACGAAATCCGCCTGCGCGCCGAGCGCGGCGAGCGCGTGCTGGTCACCACGCTGACCAAGCGCATGGCCGAGGATCTCTCCGAGCACTACACCGAAGCCGGCGTGAAGTGCGCCTACCTCCACTCCGAGGTCTCGACGCTCGATCGCGTGAAGATCCTGCGCGATCTCCGCCGCGGCACCTACGACGTGCTGATCGGCGTGAACCTTCTGCGCGAAGGACTCGACCTGCCCGAGGTATCGCTGGTCGCCGTGCTCGACGCCGATAAGGAAGGATTCCTCCGCTCGGCCGGCTCGCTGATCCAGACCATGGGCCGCGCTGCGCGCAACGTGAACGGCCGCGCGGTCCTCTATGCCGACGTCATGACCGACTCCATGAACCGGGCCATCGAGGAAACCAATCGCCGCCGCGCTCTCCAGCGCGCCTACAACGAGGCGCACAACATCGTTCCGCAGACCATTATCAAGCCGATCGACATGAATCTGATCGCGGTGGCCGAAGGCGATTACGTGACGGTGCCGCTCGAGGAGGACGACATGGCCGCCGACGTTCCGCCGGAACAAATGGAAAAATATCTCGCCGACCTGGAGGAGCGGATGCGCGAATCCGCGCGCAAGTTCGATTTCAAACAAGCCGCCGCGTATCGCGACCGCCTCAAGGAACTGCGGATGCGAGCGGTTCTCGACCCTGCGCCCGTGGACGCCGGACCGGCATGAAGACCGAGCCGGTGACCGGACTGGTGGGTGCAGGAAGCGTCACCCGGTCCTTTCTGGCGCGCATGCCCGTCGTACTGCGGTCGCTGGGCCCCGTCAAAGCCGAGTCGTTCCGCGTGGCGCGCCGGATTGCGAACACGCTGCGTGCCGGTTACGCGGTCCCGAATTATGGCGCAATGGAGGCATGTTCCCTCATTTGGATTGCGGCGCCTGAGCCGATTCTCGACCGCGTTCTTGGCGACCTGGCCGCGCAGACGCCGCTCGCGCACACAACGGTGGTGCTGTGCGACTCGGTGCGCGACAGCCGCTCGCCCGGCTCCCTGCGGGCCAAGCGCGCACGCGTAGCGTCTCTCAACGCGGTCCCCGAGTCGAACGAGCGAACGTTCGTGGCCGAGGGCGATCCGGATGCGCTGGGCGAGCTCCGCCGTGTCCTGGCGACGGAGAAACGCAAGCTGATCGAGCTTACGCCGTCGTCCAAGGCGCTGTATTTTTCCGGCGTCCACCTGGCCACGCACCTCCTCCTGCCCTGGATCGCCGGCTCTCTCGAGAGCCTTCGCGCCGCCGGCTTTACCCGCACCGAAGCGGCACACCTGGCCCAGGGATTGGGAGCGCGGACGTTGCGCTCCTATGGAAAGGCGGGGCCCAAGGCGTGGAACCGCGAGGAAGTCTTGGCTGCGTGCCGCGGGGTGGAGGCGAACCTGGGCGCCATTCGCGCCGCCGATCCGCGTCTGGCCGCGCTGTATGAGAAGGGTGTCGATCTGGCGCTGGCTTTCTTCGAGCGCGGAGTCTAATCCTGCTCCAGCATCTTTTTCGCCGGCACAGCCACGTTGTATCGCGCCATAACAGGGAACAGAAAGAACCTTCGGCGGGGTGACCAGGTCGTCTTCTACCTCACTCTTCCGGAGAGCGCCTTCGCTGGAACGGCCCGATTGGCGGCGGATTCCTTCAGCCTTAGTGCCGAAGAAAAGGCAAGAGCCTCTCACGGTAGCCCCTTCTTTATGACCGAGCACGGCGTCTAGCTGGAAGCCATTCAAGTCTGGGAGAGGGCGCATTCGGTGGCGGTAATAGCTTCGAATCTCAAATTCATCAAAGACCCGGCGCAATGGCGGACCTATCTGCAAGGCGGCACTCGCCAAATCGAGAACAATGACCTGATTGTTGCTTCACTCAAGGGGCTCGGGTAGAGTGGGAGGCATGTCTCTAGGAGATCGCCTCGGAATCGTGGGAGTAGTTGTGGCGCTCTTTGCCATCGCAGCCCCTTATCTTTGGCCGGACAGGAAGTGGATTGGATGGCTATCTCTAATTCTTGCAGGAGTACTATTGCTTGGATGGGCCGTACTTGAGATACAGGGAAGAGTTCGCAATGGCTATGCGTCTCTCATCTGGTCAGTTGCGGCTGGTATGGTAATTGGCGGCGTGGTGGCAGCGCTCATATGGTCTTCATGGAGGCCAACGGCGGAACGTCAAGACACAGTAGGACTGCGGCCACGAATTGACGCTTTGGGATCAGGCTCGATGGCCGCAAACAAGAATGGGTTTACGACGTTCGCGTCGTTGATAATCACTGTGATCAACGACGGGGCACCAACACTCGCTGAAGAGTTTCAACTTCAAGTCACCTTCGCAAACGGTGTCAGTGTCGCAGGATTTCTACTGACCATTCCAGACGATGGAATTGCCATAGATTACCCGAACGGGAAATCTGAGATCATTCTCCGTACCGAAACGTTAGACACTCTTTCGATGCACCCCATCATCGGGAAGATCCAGGGACGATTGATATACGCGTTCAAGGGAGTCACGGCAGCAGAGATTCTGGATGTTGGGACCAAGGCGCAACTTTCCATGAAAGACGGTGCAGGAAAGTTGTACTCAACCCCGCCTTTCTCTACCAAAGAGATCAGATTGGGACCCGATGTGGATTTTCCAGGGCTGAGGCCAGTCGGAAAGCTTGGACTACGCGGGCAGTTCTTGCAGACGATTGTCGGCCAAACTACAGATCCATCCATCGCTGTAGGATTTGTCGAGATGACAATTACCAACGAAGGTATAGGGAAAAGCACGGCCAAACCGGATGGCTGGTCCCTCACGGTGACATTAGGAGGGATTTCGCATCGCGGGAAATTGATCGCCATACAGGACGGCACCCAAATGCAGATGGCGGAAGGCAAAACCTACGGCATCGATCACGCCGACGCCATCTATGAGAAGACCAGCAAAGGGATCGAACCAGGAAGCATAGCACACGGATGGATACAAGCCGCTTTTAAGGGAATTAAGCCGAACGATCTTGTCTCAGAAGGTGCTCGATGGGAGATAAACTTTGAGGACCATCTAGGGGTTAGATATACAGCGTCATACCAATACACAGGTGGCGAGAGACAACCAGAGCCTCAGTACTATCCAGGAGGTGGCATCAAGCCTTAGCAGCCTGGTCTAAAAGCATTTCTATTTGAAAGTGTTTCATCGAAAATCGAGTACGGGACAATCTGGCCACCCAGAACCACAATCTCCGGGCGATCATCGTCGCGAGTGAAGTTGACCAGACGCTTCGGTATGCCGGGAGAGAGTTGCCAAATGTTTCGGTGCAAACATACACCGTAACGTTCGCGCTTCAGGTGGCGAAGCTCTAAAAGGTGGTCGGCCGGATCGAAAGGATGATCGTCAGATGGCAGGAACAATGGCCGTGTTACGCCCACCATCCTTGTGGAATGCAGCGTCGGGCGATGCGCCGCCTGCCGAGTCTGGGCGTCGCCGACTGCACGGCGAGCCGGAGGCCGCACGCGTTGAGCACCGCAGCCAGGCTGTCCAAAGATGGATTGCCGGACTTCGAAAGCATGCGATAAAGGCTCTCGCGGTTCCGGCGGGCATCGCGCGCCACGGCCCGGATTCCGCCATGGGCATCGGCGAAGTCACGAAGAGCCAGAAGAAACACGCGCGGGTCTTCGTCCTCGAGGCAAGCGTTCAGATAGTGAGCGGCCTCTTCCGGGTTCCTGAGAGATTCCAGAAGACGCTCACGATAGGATTCGGTGTTACCGGTGAGTCTTGGCATCCAAATACTCTTTCCAGTATTTCACTTCGCAGGATCGGCAATCTCTGCGTCCACTCCCTGACGTGCCCAGAGGGCGCCCAGGTTCAGAAGTACTTGCTGAGCCGCGCGCGCAAGCAAGCGGTTGGCCGCTAATCCACTTCCAGCATCTTCTCCGCCGGCACCGCGACGTTGTACCGCGCCCGCGCGATTTCGACGATCGTCTGAAGCACCTGCGGGCGGTCCCGTAGCACGCGGTTGAAGTCGGACTTGTCAAGCATGAAAAGGTCGCAGTAGTCTTTCGCCCGTACCGTCGCCGTGCGGGGCTCGGACAGGAGTAGGCCGATCTCGCCGAAAAAGCTCCCCTCGCCCAGCGTCGCCACCACCTTGCCCGCGTCGTCGATCACTTCCACTTCGCCGCGCGAGATCAGGTACAGCTCACGGCCGATCTCCCCCTTGCGAATGATCAAGTCGCCGGCCCGGAACACCACCGGCTTCAGCGCCATGATGAGCGATCCGAGCAGGACCGCGTCGGCTCTCGCAAACAGAGGGACTTTCTCGAGCGTCTCGCGGTTGGGGATCTCCACCCATTTGCGTCCGTCGCGCTCGATCAGATCGAAGGCGGCTTTGGGTCCCCAACTGCCCGCCGCGTAGTTGGGGAAGTCCGCCGGTTCCGTCCTCCACACATCCAGCAGCGGCTGTGCGATCCGCCAGGCGGTCTCCACCAGGTCGGTGCGCGAGAACAGCGTCGCGTCGCCGTTCATGCAACTGTAGATGAGCACCTCGTAGCCGGTCCCGCGCGAGGCGGCGAAGGCCTGGCTGTAGTCGAACCGCATGTTCACTTTTTGCAGCGACATTTCCGGTCCGGGCGCCTTGGCCTGAAATCGCAGCTCGATGCCCTGGTCGGGCTGGATGTGGAAGATCAGCCGGTTGGGCTCGATCGATTCGGTCGGCGTGCCGCGAAACACGACGTCCGGCGGGCTCTTGAGCTCGACCACGATTTCGGTGCCGCGCTTCCACAGCCGCTTGCCGGACCGGAGGTAGACGGGCACGCCCTGCCACCGCCAGTTGTCGATGTAGAGTTTCATCGCCGCGAACGTTTCGGTGGTGGATTGCGGAGGCACGCTCGGTTCTTCGCGATAGCCCGGTGCAGGCGTTCCGTCCGGACCGCGCCCAGCGCCGTACTGGCCTCGAACCGTGTGGCTGCGCACCCCGTCCGCGTCCATCACGCGGATCGCTTCGAGCACCTTCGACTTCTCGTTCCGGACCGCTTCCGGCGCGAACGACGTGGGCGGCTCCATGCACAGATACGCGAGCATCTGGAGCATGTGGTTCTGGATCATGTCGCGCAGCACGCCGGACCGGTCGTAGTAGCCGCCTCGCCCTTCCACTCCCACCGACTCCGTGACGCTGAACTGGATATGGTCGATGAAATTGCGGTTCCACAGCGGCTCGAACATGCCGTTGGCGAACCGGAACGCGATGATGTTCTGCACCGTCTCCTTGCCCAGATAGTGGTCGATGCGGAAGATCTGCTCCTCGGCCCAGTATTTGAGGATTTCGCGATTGAGAGCGATCGCCGAAGGCAGATCCGCGCCGAACGGCTTTTCTACGATGATCCGTTTCCATCCCGGCGAAGACGTCTTGAACCCGGCCCGCTCGAGGTTGTCCGAGATGAGGCCGAACACCGACGGCGGCGTGGCCATGTAGAACAGCACGTTGCCGCGCGCCTGGTACTGCTGGTCCAGTTTCGCGACCAGCTCCGCCATCCGGGCATACGCCGCGCTGTCGTCGAATTTGCCCGGCGTGTAGTACAACCTCGCGCAGAGCCAGTCCCATGCTCCCGCATCGAACTCCTTGCGCGTCGAGAATTGCCGGATGTCGGCGGACATTTTCTCGCGAAACGATTCCGTCGTGAATTCGTCCATCGCCATACCGACGATGGCGAACTGCTCCGGCAGCAGACCATCGCAGGTCAGGTTGTAGAACGCGGGCATCAGCAGGCGCTTGGTGAGGTCGCCGGAGGCGCCGAAAATCACGATCACGCAGGGCTGCGCGGCCGGCTGGGCGGCCGTGTCTCCTAGATTTCCGTGAAAAGCCTGGGCCATTGAGTTTTGACGATATCACAGGAAAGCGGATACAATCCAAGTCGAGCAGCCATGAAGAGGATCGTCGCCGGCTTTGTCTTCGTCGCCGCGCTATCCGCGCAGACCGAGAATCCGGTCGCTCTTTATCCCGGCCTGGGGGCCTGGCGGCATTCGATCGCCACGCGGCAGCCCGACGCGCAAAAGTTCTTCGACCAGGGCCTGGCGTTGCTGTACGGCTTCAACCGCTACGAAGCGCTGCGCTCGTTCCGCAAGGCGGCGGAGATGGATCCGCGCGCCGCCATGGCGTACTGGGGTATGGCCATGGCCTTGGGACCTTACATCAACATGGACGGCGATCCGAGCGTTCAGATCAAGGAATCCTGCGACGCCGTCAGCATGGGGCTTCGCATCGAAGGCATCCCGGACATTGAACGAGCCTGGCTGAATGCCGCGGCCACGCGATGTCCGGACTTCGCCGATCCGTCCCGTTATGTCGCGGCCATGCGCGCGCTGGCGGCGCGCTACCCGGACGACCCCGATGCGCAGACGTTCTACGCCGAGGCTCTGATGGTGCCGGTGCGGTGGCGCTGGTACGGGGCCGGCGGCGCTCCGGCCGAGGGTGTCGCCGAAGCCGAGCGTGTTCTCGAATCGGTGTTGCGCCGGAACCCGAATCATCCGGGAGCGAACCATCTCTACATCCACGCCGTCGAGTCGTCGCCGACACCGGAGCGCGCCGTCCCCAGCGCGCAGCGGCTCATGGCCATCGTCCCGTCGGCCGGCCACATGGTCCACATGCCGGGCCACATCTGGCTGGTGCTGGGAGATTTCGAAAACACAGTGGGCGTGAACGAAAGGGCGGCCGAAGTCGACCGCCAGTATTTCGCGCGAACCGGCGTGATGGGCAGCTACTACCCGTACTATTTGCACAACCTGCAATTCATCGTTTACGCCCGTTCCATGCAGGGCCGTGCTGCGGACACCCTGGCGGCGGCGCGACAGATCTCGGATGCCGCCAAGATGATGCCCGAAATGGCGGATATGATCGGTTCCGTCGTGACCATGGCCCGGCTGCGGCTGTACCTCTGGGATGACGTCCTTGGGTTGGCAAAGCCGGCATCGCAGGACGCCTTCACGCTCGCCATGTGGCGGCACGCGCGCGCGCTGGCTTTCGCCGGGAAAGGCCAGCTTGATCGGGCGCGAGCCGAGCAGGCGGAGTTCGAAAAACTTCGGCAGACGGCAGACGCCAACATGCCCTGGGGCAACAACAAGTCGGGACCCGTGATCGAGCTGGCGTCCGCCGCGCTCGAAGCTCGCCTCGAAGCGTCACCCGCCGCGGCGATCCCTAAGTGGCGGCGCGCCGTGGCGATGCAGGACGCGCTCACCTACGACGAGCCGCCGCCGTGGTATTACCCGATTCGCGAATCGCTCGGGGCGGCGATGCTGATGGCGGGCGACGCCTCCGGCGCCGAGGCCGTGTTTCGCGAAGGGCTGCGGCGAAGTCCCAACAACGGGCGGATGCTTTTCGGCCTGCTCGAATCCCTGAAGGCGCAGAACAAGGCCGACGCGGCGCCGTGGGTGGAGCGGGAATTCAACGCCGCCTGGAAGAGCGCGGAGATTCCGCTTCGCTTGAAGGATCTCTAAGACGCGCTTTACTTCTTCACGTCGCGATGCGTCTCTTTCACGCGGAATCCGGCCGCGGCCAGGCGCTTGCGGATTTCATTGGCGATCAGCACGCTGCGGTGATGCCCGCCGGTGCAGCCGAACGAGATGGTCAGGTAGCTCTTCCCTTCGGCGATGTAGTGCGGCAGCAGGTACACCAGCAACTCCGAGATGCGCGAGATGAATTCCGCCGTTTGTGGAAACGAGCGGATGTAGCGCGCCACGCTGGGATGCTTTCCGCTGAGGTCCTTGAAAGCCGGAATGTAGTTCGGATTCGGAAGAAAGCGAACGTCGAAGACCAGATCGCTGTCGGCGGGAACTCCGTGCCGGTACCCGAAGCTGGTCACCTGCACCAGGATCTCCGGGTCGCGCTTCTGCCCCCGGAAAGTATTGTGGATGGTCTCGCGCAGCTCGTGGACGTTGAACTTGCTGGTGTTGATGATCGGATCGGCCAGGCGCCGGATCGGCTCCAGGCGCTCGCGCTCGCGCCGGACGCTGTCGGCCACGCTCTGCTCGACGCCCAGCGGGTGAGGCCGCCGGGTCTCGCTGAACCGGCGGATCAAGGCGGCATCGTCGGCTTCGAGAAACAGCAGGCGCGTGGGCACCTGGCGCCGGATGCGCTTGAACAGGGCGGGAAAGCGGTCGAGCGCGGCGCCTTCGCGGATATCCACCACCAGAGCCGCGCGGCGGATATTTGGCGCGTTCTTGGTGAGCTCGGCGAACTTGGGGATCAGGTCGATGGGCAGGTTGTCGACCGAATAAAATCCCAGGTCTTCGAAGGCCTTCAGGACCGTCCCTTTGCCCGAGCCGCTCAGTCCGGTGATGATCACCAATTCGGTCCGGGCGCGCGGGCGGCCTGCCGGGGTCTTGGCCATCCGCCTAGGATTCGATCAGATCGAAGTGGCCGTCTCGGCGGCGCACCAGCATCGCGACGCCGCCCTTTTCCGAATCCTGGTAGACCACATAATCGCGGCCGCCTTCCATCTCGATCATCGCTTCATCGAGCGTCATGGGCTTGCGCCGGTCGCCGTTATTCACGCGATACACGCGCCGGACCTTCTCTCCGCCGCCGACGGGGGTTGCGCCCTCAGCCTTGGACGGCTCGGAGCGGCGCTTCTTCTCGCGCCACTTTTCCCGCTGTTTCACGGCCAGCTTCTCCATCTTGTCGAGCGCCGCGCTCATCGCGGTGAATACGTCGCTGTCCGACCCCACCGAGACCAGTTGGTGATCGTAGAACTGCAACGTGATTTCCGCGCGATGAAGATAGCGCTCGCTGGTCACCACCACGTGCGCCTCTTTCTCTCCGCGCACCTCCAGCAGCTTCGACAGCTTCGCGAACTTCGCGTCCAGCTTCCCCTGGAGCCTGGCAGGCAGTTCCTTCTTGATTCCCTTGTAGGAGACGTTCATCGTTCCATCCTCGCTAATTTCGAACCCGCCTTTGATGCGTGGACGGAATTCGCATGTCTTCGCGGTACTTGGCGACGGTGCGGCGGGTCACCTCGATCCCCTCGGCCTGAAGGCGCTCGGTGATGTGTTCGTCCGTGAGCGGGTGCGCGGCGTCTTCGTCGTCGATCATCTTCTTCACCTTGCGCTTCAGGACCAGCAGCGGCGTGGCGCCTCCCTCCCGGCCCTGCACGCTTTCGGAGAAGAAATAACGGAGCTCGAACACCCCCTGCGGCGTGTGCGCGTACTTGTTGGAGACGGCACGGCTCACCGTGGAGGGATGCACGCCGATCTCTTCGGCGATGTCCTTGATCATCATCGGCTTCAACTGGTCGATGCCGCGTTCCAGGAATTCCGTCTGACGCCGCACCACGCTCTGGCAAACTCTCAGGATGGTGTGCTTGCGCTGCTCGATGTTCTTCATGAGCTGGATGGCACTGGCATACCGCTCCTTGACGTAGTTCCGGGCGGTTTTGTCCGGATTGTCGCGGCCGAGCATGCGCCGGTACTCCGGATTCAGCCGCAACTGCGGGATGTCGTCGTCGCTCACCTGGATCAGATAATCGTCCCCATCCTTGGAAATGTAGACGTCCGGCTCCACCTGCCGGGCGCCCGGCCCGGAGTAACGCAGGCCCGGCCGCGGGTCCAGGTGGCGGATGACGTCCAGCGCAATCTGGATGTGCTCGGGGGGCCGGTGCAGCAGCCGCGCGAGTTCCTTGTACTGCCGCGACTCCACCAGTTTCAGGTGATCCGCGACAATCTGCCAGGCCACGCCATCCTTGCCGTTGCGGCTCTCCAGTTGCAGCAGCAGGCACTCGCGCAAATCCGAGCTGCCCACCCCGGCCGGATCGAGCGTGTGCACCACCCGCAGCGCCTCGGCCACGTCGGCCTGCGCGAGTCCTTCGGCTGCCGCGATCTCTTCCGGCGTTGACGTGAGATAGCCGTTTCCCTCCAGGTTGCCGATGATCGCTTCCGCGGCGTCGCGCACGGCTTCGGTCAGCACGACCAGGGCCAGTTGGGAATGCAGATGATCGCTGAGCGTAACCGGCGAGGACAGGAACGTCTCGAAGGACGGTTTTTCGATGTTCTCCGAGGCCGGGCTCTTGTAGCCGGGGTCGAGATAGTCGTCGAAATAACTTCCGAAGTCGATTTCGTCGAACGGATCGGCGGGCGCTTTTTCCACCGGTGCATCGGGGGCCGCCGTGCCCTCGGCTGCGGCCGCCTCAACGCTGGCGGCAACCACCGCGGCTTCGATCTCGGCGGCTTCGGTTTCAAAAAGACCATCGGCGTCGGTGGGCGCGGAGGCCGCCTCCAGGATGGATTGGTCGGCGGGATCGGCCACGCGCTCGGCTTCGAGCAGCGGCTGCAACTCCTCCGGAGTCAGCTCCTCGCCGCCGTCCGCGGCTTCTTCGAGAACCGGATTCTGGGCGATCTCGGCCAGAATCATATCCTTCAGCTCCAGCCGGTTGAGCTGGAGCAGGCTGACCATCTGGACGAGCCCAGGCGTCAGAATTTGCTTTTGCGCGACCCGAACCTGCAGCCGTTGCGAAAGCGAACTCATAACTGGTTCCAGTTTAGCACCGGGGCATTGATGCGGAGTCCGGTAAAATGGTGGGCGATGCGCCTTGTATTCGCCCTCCTCTCCGCGACGGCTGTTTTCGCGCAGCAAAAGCAGCCCTTCGACGTGGCGACCATGCTCAAGATCGCCCGCATCGGCGAGCCCGCGCTCTCCCCCAGCGGAAGGCTGGTCGCCTTCACCGTCCAGACCGTCGATTTCGACAAGAACACCAGGCCGAAGCACATCTACGTGGTCCCTGTGGACGGCGGCGCGCCCCGGCAGATTACGCACGAAGGAACCGGCAATGAGCGCCCGCGCTGGTCGCCGGACTCCCGGCAGATCTACTTCGTGTCGGACCGCGCCGGCTCTTCGCAGATCTGGGCCATGGACGCCGACGGCGGGCGCCCGCGACAGATCACGCACCTGGCGGCCGAAGCCAGCGGCATCGCGATCTCGCCCGACGGCCGGAAGATCGTGTTCCTCAGCAGCGTGTACCCTGAGTGCGGCGCCGACGATTCCTGCAACAAAGACAAGCTCGACGCCGAAGCCAGGAGCAAGGTGAAGGCGCGCATCTACACATCGCTCCTCTACCGGCACTGGACCGAATGGAAAACGCAGCGGCGGCAGCACCTGATGGTGGTCGATTCCGACGGCCGCGACCTGAAGGACCTGACGCCGGGCCCGCGCGATGTGCCGCCGTTCTCGCTGGGCGGGCCGGACGACTACGCCATCTCGCCGGATTCGGCCGAGGTCGCGTTCGCGATGAATGCGGACGCCGAGCCCGCCACCAGCACCAACTCCGACATCTACACCGTGCCGATCGACGGCGGCGATTTGAAGAAGATCACCACGGGCCCCGGCGCCGACAACGCGACGCTGTATTCCCCGGATGGAAAGTACCTCGCTTTCCGTTCGCAGGCGCGTCCCGGAAATGAGAGCGACCGCTGGCGACTGATGGCTCTGGACCGCGCCACGGGACGCACGACCAACCTGAGTGAGGGACTGGACCGTTGGGTGGAGAGCTTCACCTGGTCGCCCGACTCCACGCGCCTGTTCTTCACCGTCGAGGACCGCGGCCGCACCGGCCTCCAGATGATTCCCGTCACGGGCGGCGGCGCGCGCACCATCGTCTCCGGCGCCTCCAGCCTCGATGACGTTCAGTTCACCTCCGACGGCCGCACCATGATCTACAGCGAGCAGAGCGGATCCCGGCCCCCGGAGATTTTCCGCGCCAGTTCGGCCGGCGGCACCGGCGTCGCGCTCACGCACCTGAATGACCGGCTTCTCGCCACGGCGGCGCTCCAGCCGCTCGAAGAGCTGTCCGTCGAAGGAGCCGGCAAGACGCCCGTGCACTCGTTTGTCGTCAAGCCGCCGGATTTCTCAGCGTCGAAAAAATACCCGGTGCTGTTTCTGATCCACGGCGGGCCCCAGGGCGCCTGGGGCGAGGCCTGGAGCTATCGCTGGAACCCGCAGATTTTCGCCTCCGCCGGGTATCTGGTGGTGATGCCGAATCCGCGCGGCTCCACCGGCTACGGGCAGCGATTCATCGACGAGATCAACGGCGACTGGGGCGGCAAGGTCTACGACGACCTGATGGCCGTGGTGGATCACGTCGCCGCACTCGCCTACGCGGATTCGGACCGCATGGCTGCGGCGGGCGCGTCCTACGGCGGCTACATGGCGGACTGGCTGCTGGGCCACACCACGCGCTTCAAGGCGATCGTCTCGCATGCCGGCGTCTTCGATCTGCGCAGCATGGCGGGCTCGACCGAGGAGCTGTGGTTTCCGCAGTGGGAGTTCAAGGGCATGCCCTGGGACAACCCCGAAATGTACGCGAAGTGGTCGCCCAGCTACTTCGTGAAGGAGTTCAAGACGCCGACGCTGGTGACCCACGGCGAGCTCGATTTCCGCGTCCCCTACACGCAGGGCTTGCAGTTGTTCACGGCGCTGCAAATGGAAAAGGTGCCGTCGAAAATGGTGGTGTTTCCCGACGAAGGACACTGGATCCTGAAGCCGCAAAACAGCGCGCTGTGGTACAGCACGTTCCTCGAATGGATCGGCGAGTGGTTAAACAAGCCCGGCAATTAGGCTCGAAATCGGCGTTCATCTGCGTTGATCTGCGGCTGAGAAGTATTGGCCTTAACCAACACCAAGATATTGGCCGCAGATGAACACCGATGAACACGGATTCGATTCTCTGACAGAGCGCGTTATTGGCGCTGTCTTTGAAGTCTCCAATACTCTCGGCGCCGGATTTCTGGAGAAAGTGTACCAACGTGCCCTGCTCACAGAACTCGGCCTTCGTGGGATTCGGGCGACCGCCGAAACGTCATTTGCAGTAACTTACAAGGGCCACTCTGTCGGAGAATACTTTGCCGATATTGTCGTCGAAGACGTATTGGTAGTCGAGCTGAAATGCGTAGAGCGTCTCGCCAACGAACACACCGCTCAATGTCTCAACTATCTGCGAGCTTCCGGACGGAACCTCTGTTTGTTAGTCAATTTCCAGAAGCCCAAAGTCGAGTGGAAGCGGATCGTCTATGGGTTTCCGTTATGAGAAGGACTCTGGTCGGGCTAGTGTTATTATTGGCCGGCTGCGGCCGCTCCCCTGAAGCCGCGCTGCGAAAGACACTCGCCACCCAGACCACCGGCGTGATCCGCCTGCCGCCGGGCGTCATTGAGGTGTCCTCGGAGCTGCGGCTCGCGCCGGGCGCGCACGACCTGGAAATCGTGGGGTCGGGCACGATGCTCAAGGCGGATGACAAGTTTCAGGGCCGCGCGATCCTGGTGGCGGAAGGCGCAAAACGCATCCGGCTGCGGGATTTCTCGGTCGACGGCAATCGCGGCGTACTCGAAAAACCTCTCGAGATGGCGCCGCCGGAAAATGCGTATCGCATCTGGTATCCCAACAACGGCCTGCTATTCGACCAGGTGGAAGGCGTGGAGATCGCGGACCTGCGCTTCGCCGGCGTCACCAATTTCGCGGTCCTCGTCAGCCGCTCCTCCGGCGTCCGGATCCGCGGCGTGCTGGTGGAGGAATCCGGCTCCCGCAACGCTCTCGGCCACAACAACACCAGCGGCGGCATTTTGCTCGAGGAGGGGGCGGGCGATTTCGAGGTGCGCCAGTGCACGTTCCGCCGCATCTTAGGGAACGGCCTGTGGACGCACTCGCTCGCCACGTCGCCCCGGGCGCACGACGGACTACTCGTGGCCAACCGCTTCGATACCATCGGCCGGGACGCCATCGAAGTCGCGCACGCCACGCGCGTGCGAGTGGAAGAGAACAACGGTCTCCACATCGGCTACCCGAAAGAGGTCGTGGACGCCGAGGGCGGCGGCACGCCGGTGGCTATCGATACGGCCGGCAACGTCGACCACTCTCAGTACGCGCGCAATTCTTTCGAGGAGATCGACGGCAAGTGCATCGACCTCGACGGCTTTCACGACGGCGTGGTGCGCGAGAACCGCTGCGTCAACCGTCTGCAAGCGGAAGAATATCCCTTCGGCCACTTCGGCATCGTGATGAACAATACCGACCCCGGCATGCGCTCGCAAAACATCGAGATCGCGGGAAACCACATCGAAGGGACCAAGTTCGGCGGCCTGTTTCTGATGGGCTCAGGGCATCGCATCATCGGCAACGTGTTCCAGCATCTGAACCAGGCCGGGTGCAACGAAAGCGCCAAACAGTTCGGATGCATTTACAAGGCCGAAGAGCCGGGGATGCTCGAATCCGGCATTTATCTGGGGCGCGGGGTGGCGCGCATGGAACAGACGCGCGGCAACGTGATCCGCGACAACGAAATCTCCGGGCACAAGATGAAAACACGCTGCATCGCGGCCGCGCCTGGCGTGTCGCTGGCGGCCAACACGGTCGCGGGGAACATCTGCTCCGACTTCGTCTTAACGCGCTAGCCAAATCTCGGGCGCCTGCTCAATGGTCTGCTGGATTCGCAGGGCGATTTCCTCATCGGTAAGCGTGCTCAAAGGATGCTGGATGACGACAGGGCGCAATCCCGCTGCTTCATGCGCGAAGGCCTCTGTGATCACCACGGCTGTCGGCAGTCCTTTCTCTTCGAGGCTCACGGCGTCGTGCAGACTGCACGACGTACACGACCCTCAATCCCCGATCGCGGTGAGCACTACGTCGTTATGAGCCGCAATTTCGGCGATCAGCTCGGGCCGCGCGAATCTCGAGAAGATTTCCTTCCGGTAGTAGTTGATTTGCCCGAAGGCGAATTTCTCGTCGAGCGCTTGTACGCTGCCGCGGAGTAATTTGTTCGCGTTCCATTTGGTGTTGTCGAGCACACCCAATCGCAGGCCGTTCAATGTGGTCTTTCGCGGCGCCAGTGGCGCTGGTATCGTGTCGACCACGCCGCGTGGGTCAAAGACGTTCATAATCGATCCTCCTAGACAGCGCAGACATCATCGATACACGGGGCCGGGGAAAGCGGATTTCCGTTGATGGACCGAATCACCGGCGTACTCATGTTCCCCCAGCCGGGAATGAACGCGGAGAAGCGGCCCGCGGTCCCGCCCGCGACAAACAAGTGGATATTTTCGGGGCTCGGCACGATCGGAATGCGTGAGTCGAGGTCGCGTTTATACCAGCGCGGCAGATTGCGGTTGTACACCTTGCCGTAGCGATGATCAAACGCGAGCTTTCCGAACGCATTTCCCGAGTGCATCCACAGATAGGATCGGATGTCCTGCCGCGTCCAGCCATGCTTCGCAATCGTCAACGCGTGCTCCGGGCAAAGCACAACCGCGCAGTGACCGCTCACCACCGCGTTGTTGTGCGCGATCGTGCTCATGGCCGAACAGATGCTGTCCAGCACACCCTGAGGATCGTTCGCCACATGGTTGGTGACGCTGTGGGGAGGTTCGGCGGCGATCAGGAACACCGTCGAGTCTTCCGCGTCGTATCCTTTTTCGACATGGTAGGGCGCGAACGGGCTTTCCTCCTGGTTCTCGGCAATGCAATAGGTGTACTTGCCGGGATGGCCCAGGGTGCTCTTGTCCAGATCTCCCGGCCAGCCTCCGCCCACGTTCAGCAACACCAAACGAATCGCGCGCCCGATGGTGGCGTTGGCGCGATTGCCTGAGCCAAAGCAGTTGCAGCCTGCGTTCATGCCAATGCGCGTGCGGATGGGTCCGTTCACCACCAGCAGAGGCGCCGCCATGTGGGTGGTCGCCTGGACGCCGTTCAGGTTGAAAGCCTGGTCGGTGAGGGCGAGCATCGCCGCACGAACCACCGGGGCATATTCCGGCAGGCAGCCGGCCATCACGATGTTGATCGCGAGCACCTCCCGCGTAAGGCAGCCCCAACGCGGTGGGACGCGGCGCTCCAGGTGTTGCGGGTCTCCTCCCAGAATGTCGACCACGGCTTGGATTTTTTCAACGGTGGGCGGTGCCACTGGCAGGCCGTCCGAAAACCCCTGACTGTAGTACCACTCGATGAGATCGACGCCGGCCTCGACGGTTGCTGGAACGGACACTCCTGCCTCCCGCATTTGAAGCATACCGTAGAATTATCAGATGGTGAGCGGCGGGCGGCCTCTGGATGACATCACGGTCCTGGACCTCACCTGGGCTCTTTCAGGTCCCATCGCCACGTTGTTGCTGGGTGGATTAGGGGCGCGTGTCATCAAGATTGAAAACCCCGCCGAAGGAGACCCGTGCCGGGACAATGCTCCCTATTTGGGTGCGGGCGGAGCGAAGCTCGTCCGTGATAGAGAGGATGATTTCTCCGTCTCCGCTCTCAACCGTCTGCGAAACAAGCTGGGAGTGACGCTCAACCTCAAGCACCCGCTCGCCCGTGAGGTTTTGGCGGATCTGGCGCGCAACGCGGATCTCTTTGTGGAGAATTTCAGCCCCGGAACTCTGAACCGCCTCGGCTTGGGGTACGACTTCCTCCGGGACGTAAATCCGCGCATCGTCTATTGCTCGATCACCGGTTTCGGCAGCGATGCCGTGCCAGGCTCGCCGAAAGCGTTCGACACGGTCGTCCAGGCGCTCAGCGGCATCATGAACGTTTCCGGAGAAGAAGGAGATCCGCCGGTACGGATCGGCTTGCCTCTGGGCGATCTTACTGCCCCTCTGTTCGCCGTGATCGGCTTGCTCGCCGCACTGCATCAGGCCCGCCGGACGGGCGTCGGACAGCATATCGACGTCTCAATGCTGGGAGCCCTGACTGCCCTGGTAGCCAGCGAACCCTATCAAGCCATGGAGAAGTGTGGGGCCGCGGTCCGGACCGGCCCGACGTTCCAGCGGCTTTCCCCTTTTGGCGTGTATCGAGCCAGCGACGGACACGTCGCCATCTGCGCGCACACCGATCCATTTGCGCACTCCCTCTTCCAGGTGATGAAGAGAGGAGATCTGGTCTTTGACGAGCGATTCAGAACCCGGGATGCGCGCGTCAAACACTATCGCGAAATGGATGCATTGGTGGGAGAGTGGACCGCTTCGATGGCAGCATCGGAAATCGTTCGGAAGCTGCACGCGGCAGGTATTCCCGCGGCCGAGGTGCGCGATCCGGATGCGGCGGTCCGCGATCCTGGAGTCTTGAGGCGAAGAGAAACGGTTCTTCTGTCTCACCCGAAGTATGGAGCCGTCGACGAGATTTACGGAATGGGTTTACCCATCAAATTCTCCGCGGCGGCTGCTGAGTTCGACCAGCCCCCTCCCTCCCCGGGAGAACACAACCAGACCGTCTACGGCGATATTCTGGGATACAGCGCGGAGCGGATCGAGGAACTTCGAGCGAAAGGTGTGATCTGAATGCCGATCGAGTTCAAGAACGTGTACGCCGCGCCGCTGACCGACTTCAGCGCGTCGGCGCCCGCCGGAGCGATTATCGGCGTGATTGGGGAGAAAGGCTCGGGAGTCACGGAGCTGTTGAAGCTCGCCGGCGGCGTGATCCAACCGGAGCAGGGCGAAGTGGTGGCGGAGCCGGAGCGCCGCTTGGTCGCGCTGGGCGAGCCGCTCAATCTTGCGCCGGCCGCGGTGCTGGCGCTCGACCAGGCGCTGGCCACGCAGGACGCCATCGTCCGCGCGCGCTCTCTCACCGGTCTCGATCGCTTGCGGCGCGCGGGCACGACGGTGCTGCTCGCATCGCACGAGGAGCGGCTGCTTGAGCCGCTGTGCGACGAAGTGTGGTGGCTCGACGCGGGCCGGCTCGCCTCCCGGGGCGATCCTCGCGAGACCCTGGACCGCTACCGGCGATTCGTCGCCGAAAAAGTCAGGAGCTGGGGCGATACCATCCCGCCGCGCCTAGCGCCCTCGTTCCGCCGGGGCAACGGCCGCGCGGAGGTGATCTCGCTGGAGACGTTGGGCGCCAAGGGCGCGCCGACCATCGTGTGGAAGAGCGGGGAGATGGTCAGCGTGCGCGCCGCCGTGCGATTTCACGAGCCCGTTGCCGATCCCGTCCTCGGCATGCTGATCCGCACCCAGATCGGCTTCGAGGTCTACGGCACCAACACCGAGCTCGAGCGCGTGAAGATCGGCCCCCGCGCCGCCGGCGACACCGTGACGGTGACGTTTTCCTTTCTGTGCGACCTGTGCCCGCAAGCGTACACGCTGACGATCGCCTCGCACGATCCCGACGGCACCGCACACGACTGGCTGGACGACGCGGTCGCGTTCACGGTGACCGACGAGCGTGCGACGGCCGGCGTGGCGAATCTGCGGGCGAAGGTGACCGTCGAGAACGCCGAGCCGCGCACCTGACATCGCCGGCGACAAGATCGCCGGCGCCACACCGAAGTAATTCGAGGGAGCTCCCTGAGCCGCTTTAGCACCTCGCGGCCGAGGTTCCGTTTCTTAACCCGCAACGGAGAGGGACCGGTCGTGTACCGGCGGACACCCATCGCACGCAGACCCGCAACAGTGTATCTAGAAAACTGCCCTTGGTCGGTTCGGCCCTCCGATGAGAGAGCGCGCTGAACTCCTTCCTGCTTTCACGATAGGGGATGGTTCAAAAGATCGCGGGCGAGCTGAAGTGCGAAGTGACAGAGGCGAAAGAGGAAATAGGCGAGGGAAATGGCGGTGACTCACTTCAATCCTTGGGAAGAGTCCAGTCCTCTATAATCATCATCGGATGCTGGTGGAGCTGGCGGTGGAAAATTACGCCGTGATCGAGAAGGTTCGGGTGCGCTTTCATCCGGGACTGAACCTGCTGACGGGCGAAACCGGCAGCGGCAAGTCGATCGTGGTGGACGCTCTGGGGTTGCTGCTGGGGGGGCGCGCGTCGGCCGAGATGGTGCGCAGCGGCGCCGAGCGGGCCCGGATCTCCGGCATCTTTGAAACGGCGTCCACGCCCGAGCTCGCGAGCCTGCTCGAATCGGCCGGCATCGAGATGGAGGAGCACGAGCTGCTGGTGGAGCGCGAGATCCTGGCCAATGGCAAGTCCCGCGCCTTCGTGGGCAACCGGCCCGTCACAGCGGCGCTGTTGAAGGAGCTGGCCGCCTGGCTGGGTGATATCCACGGCCAGCACGATCAGCAGCAGCTTTTTTCGGCCGCCGCGCAGCTTGGAATGCTGGACGAGTTCGCCGCGGCCGGAGATCTTCTCGGCGAGACGGCGAACCTGTATCGGCGATGGCGCGCCGTTTCCGCCGAACTCGAGGAGCTTGATCGCACGGCGCAGGAGAAGCTGCGCCTGGCCGATCTGTGGACGTTCCAGCGCAAGGAGATCGAGACGGTCGCGCCGCAGCCGGGCGAGGACGCGCACCTCGAAAACGAACGGCGCGTGCTGCGCAACGTGGTGCGCCTGGAGGAGAACGCCAGCGCCGCCTACTCGGCGCTCTACGATGCGCAGGAGAGCGCGGCCGCTCAGTTGGCGGTGGCGCTCCGGCGGCTGGAGGAACTGGGGCGCATCGATGTAAGCGCCCAGGAGATTCTGGGCGCCTTGCAGCCGGCGGCGATCGCCGTCGACGAGGCGGCGCGCGCGCTGCGCCACTACATCGGGAAGCTGGAAGCCGATCCGGCGCGGCTGGACCAGGTGGAGACGAGGCTGGCCGCTCTTGAAAAGCTGCGAAGGAAGTACGGCGCCACGACCGAGGAGGTACTCCAGTTTCTCGAGAACGTGCGCCGGCAACTGGAGGCTGTGGAAACATCGAGCGAACGGCGCGAAGCCTTGCGGACGGAAGTTGCGGCGCTTGCGGAAGCCTACCAGGCGGCGGCCGCGAAGCTCACCGCTTGCCGCAAGGACGCTGCCCGGCGGCTGGCGAAACAAGTGGAGCGGGAACTGGCTTCGCTCGCGATGGAGAAGACCCGGGTGGATCTGCGGGTGGAACCGGCGGAGTGGTCGGCGCAGGGCTCGGATTCGGTCCAGTTCCTCATCTCACCTAACCTGGGCGAAGAGCCCAAGCCGTTGGATAAAATCGCTTCGGGCGGGGAGCTGTCGCGCATCGCCCTGGCGCTGAAAACCTGCGCAGCACCCACCGGAACAAGGCCGAACGCCTCGCCGCGAACGCTCGTTTTCGACGAAGTGGATGCCGGTGTCGGCGGCAGCGCGGCCGAGGCGGTGGGGCGCAGGCTCAAGGCGCTGGCACAGTCGAGCCAGGTGCTGTGCGTCACCCATCTTCCGCAAATCGCCAGCTTCGCGGATCATCACTACTTCGTTGAAAAGCAGACGTCCAAGGGACGGACGCTGGCGACGGTAGAGGAGCTGTCTGCAACAAAACGAACCCAAGAAATCGGCCGGATGCTTTCGGGCGAGCGGGTGACGCCAGAAGCGCTGCGTCAGGCCGAAACTCTTATGAGGTTATCGGCAAAAAACTGACGAAGAAAATGCGAAACCAAAGATGGTGAAATTTTAATAATGCCGGCTGCCGAAGGAAATTGCAAAGACCCTGTACAGCAGGTTACGGGGATGTTACGATAGGGGTGTCCAGTTGTGGAACCTTCGTGGTTTCACCGCGTCTCTTTCTCTAGGGTGGTTCGTGTCCGACTGCCCGGTTGAGCCGCCCGAAAGTTCGGCGCGCTACGTCCTCGCGGAAGTGGTGAGCCGGCCGGTGAGTATCTTCCTCCGAGTACTCACCGGCTTTTTTGTTTCCCCATTTCATGCTGGATAATCCGATCGGCTTCGGCGCCAGCGATTTTATCGAGCTGATTTTGGCGGTTTTGCTGTCGCCGCTAGCCCTGGCGTGGCGGCCCTGGCTCGAGCCGCCGGCGCGAAAGCTGGCGGAACGGACGGTCTGGTCGATGGCCGCGTTGGCGGCGCTTCCGGTAGCGCTGCGGCTCGCGATTCTTGGACGTCATCCTGCGCCTTCACCCGACATCTACGACGAATTCGGCCATCTCCTCGCCGCCGATACTCTGCTGCATTTCCGCCTGGCGAATCCGCCGCACCCTTTGCATCAATTTTTTGAAACCTTCTACGTGCTGCAGGAGCCGAGCTACAGCTCCATATACGCAGCCGGGCAAGGCATGGCGCTGGCTTTCGGCCGCCTGATCTTCGGTCATCCCTGGGCGGGAGTGGTTGTTTCGGTGGCCGCCTTCTGCTCGCTGTGCTACTGGATGCTGCGCGGCTGGACCACGCCAGGCTGGGCGCTGACGGGAGGACTCCTGGCGGCGCTCGAATTCGGTCCGTTGAACGAATGGATGAACGGCTACTGGGGCGGCGCGGTCTCGGCGGCGGCCGGGTGCCTGGTGTTTGGGTCGCTGCCCCGGCTTCGAGCCGGAGGCCGCACGCGCGATTCTGTCTGGCTAGGTCTGGGGCTGGCGATCGGGTTGGTGACGCGACCGTACGAGTCCATATTTCTGCTGCTCAGCGTAGGGCTGTTCTTCGCTCGCGGCGAACTGCGCACACTGGCGAGAGCGCTTGCGGTGGCGGCGCTGGTGGTGGTCCCGGCGATCGCGATCACGCTGGTTCAGAATAAACAGGCGACCGGCCGCTGGACGACGCTGCCGTACGCGCTCGCCCGCTATCAATATGGAGTGCCCGCGGCGTTCACCGTCGCGCCGAATCCGATCCCTCATCGCGAGCTGACACCGCAGCAGGAAACCAGCTACCGGAGCCAGGTCTCCTATCACGGGGAAGCCACGGATACGCTTGCGCGGTTTTTCGAGCGCCTCGAATACCGCGTGCGGTTTTACCGGTTTTTCTTTTTCCCGCCGCAGTACCTGGCGCTGCCGTTTTTTCTTGCGGCGCTGCGTGAGTACCGGTTTGTTTGGGTGCTCCTGACGCTTGCGATCTTCGGGCTCGGCGCGAATTTCTATCCGTTTTTCTTTCCGCACTACATCGCGGCGGTCACCTGCCTGTTTGTGCTGATGAGCGTCACCGGACTCAAACGTTTGAACCCGGCAGCCGCTGTGCTGGTCGTTTTCCTGTGCGTCGTGCATTTCGTTTTCTGGTACGGTCTGCACGTTTTCGACGACAAGGAGTTCTCCCTGGCGCTGCGGCGATACGAGACCTGGGATGCGATCAATCACACGAACCCGGAACGGCGAATCCTGGTCAGCCGGGAACTGGCGGAGGTTCCCGGGAAGCTGCTGGTGTTCGTGCGATACACGCGGCAACATATCTTCCAGGACGAGTGGGTCTACAATGCGGCCGATATCGATGGCGCGCGGATCGTGTGGGCGCGCGACCTGGGCGAGCCGGAGAACGAGAAGCTGCGCCGCTACTATCCCGATCGCGCCGTGATGCTGCTGGAGCCGGACGTCCGGCCGCCGAGGCTGGGGCCGTATGAGCCCGAGGTGCCTTAGTCGCTAGAATACAGAAAAACCGCTTTCGTCCGATCGTGAGTATGAGGGCGTGAGTATGAGCGATGGATAGGAGCATTTTTGTCGCGGTTATCCTGGCCCTGTTCCCGTGCTTGTTGCACGCTCAGGAACTGAGCGCCGAGGAAGCACAACGAGCCGCGCCTTATTATCAGTACTGGGAGCTTGTTGACTCTCAGGGGTCACTTCGCCAAGCTCAGATGGACTTCGCCGGGCGCGGAACTGCGCTGGCGCAGCATTTTCTCCACCACATCCAGGCGTCCCCCGGAAACACAGCGTTCTTCTTTCTGTTCCGCGCGGTGGGAGACGTGGAAACGGCCCGGTTATTGATCCAGGCTTTGCTCGACCCTCCCACTGTCCAGGGGTTGGTGCTCGGACGAGATCCGGGAGAGCTCAGCATCGCGATCGAGGCCGTGCTGGGGAATGAAAATGTGCGCACGAATCCGGCCATTTTCGCGGACCTGGATGAGACGATCCGCCGCGCGCGCAGTCAGCTCGGAGGCGCGCGGGTCGCGCAGACCGCGATCTCTTTACTCGGCAAGTGCCGGACTTCGCAGGCAACCCAGCGCTTGCAGACGCTCGCCGCGGATCCGGACCCGATGATCCGCGCTGCCGCGCTCGAAGCTCTCGGGAATACGGGCTCATTTTCGGTGAGGCAAACCCTGGAGCGCAACCTGGCCGGGGATACCGATCCGGAGGCGCGCGCGCGAGCCGCGGTCTCTCTGGCGCAGAGTCAATCGCCGGGAGCGGCCGCCTCTTTGCAGGCTTCCTTGCGCCAGGAGAAAGACCCGCGGGTGATCGATGCGTCCGTCGGGGCTCTGGCCAGGCTCCACGCGCTGCCCCAGGATCCCAGAGCTTGCCTGGAGATGGCGAATCGCACGTGGGACCCATCCGTCGCCCAGCCCCTGTTCGATTGCTGGCGCGCCACGGCCACGCGCGACTTGATCCTTCAGGCGGCGTCCGGAGGCTGGACCGTGCGTGCGCTGGCTTTGCGCGCGCTCGCGGAGATCCCTCAGTCCCCGGCGCAGCGGGACCGGCTGCTCAAGTCCTCGGTGGAAGTCCTCTCTCAGAACCTCTCTGGGCTTCCCGTCCCGAACAGCCTATCGTATTCAACGGCGCAGCTTGCGAGGGAGGCTTTGTGGAACCTCTCCGGCCAGGACATGGCGGTGGCGCTGCCATTTGTTGATCGCATCGTACCGGGGTACGGCCACTCGGCGTCTGCAGGCCGGTACGGGGAATCATACGATCTGGCGCACAGAGATCCTCGGGCTTACGTGGCGTTGCGCCGCCCATGGCAGTTGGTTGGGGCGGCATTCGCCGCGCTGTTGCTCGCGCCGCTTGCAGCGGTCAGACGGCTGCGGAAATTGGCGGTTGCGATGCTGGCGTCCGTGGGTGGGTGGGCCGTCTGGTCGAGCTTTCAAACCGACATCCGGGAGCTTCCTCCGCCGCCTCTGTTCTATCTCACGGTTTCGTGTCTGGCGTTCCTGTCGGCTGGACTTGTCGCGGGCTTATTGACGCTCGTCCGTGCCAGGGGATGGATGAAAGTGGCCGCCGCTCCCTTCGCCGCCGGAATCTGCGCGTTCGTCATTTGTGGCTTTACGCGGTCGGCATCGCTGTTTCCAATCGGGTCGGAAGGCTGGGAGTTGATCTTCGATCCGCTGGCGAGCGCGTTGCTGGCGGCTCCGGCAGCGCTCCTTCTGTCGCTGGCCACGTCTGGCTGGGGTTTTGTGAGCCTGAGGTTTAAGGCAAAACACTGAGAACGGGATCAGGCGGTTCGCCGGTACAATGGGTTTCGTGCCGGAACGCCAGCTCGCTTATCTCGCGCAGGGGAAGCTCCACTTGCACGGGGACGGCGCCGCGACCACGCTCGAGAGCGCGTTTGGGCGCTCTTTGAGGGACCGCGCCGTCCAGATCCAGCACCGGCACGCCTGGAAGTCGCAGGGACGCGGCGCGCAGTTCATGGCGGGCATGCTGTGGCCCACGCAGGGGGGCGACGCGGGCGAGTTCCGGATCGCGATCACCAGCGTGACGCGCGGCCGCAACCCGGGCGAGCTGCTGTATTCGCTCGAAACCGACGAGGTCAGCGGCCTGTTCACGGTGGACGCCCAGGGCGCCGAACAGAGGCTGTTCCATACCGCCGATTACCGCGTGCGGCACGTCGCCATCAGCCCGGATGGCGGAACGGTGGCGGCCTCCATCTTGCATCAGAAGACTCTCTCGGCGAACATTGCGGTCCTCCAGTTGACCGGCACGGACTTCTTCGAAGCCACCGAAGGCGATTCCTTCGACCTGGTGCCGCGGTGGGTCCCCGGACCGGGACGCCGGATCGTATTTCAGAGCGCCGGCATCGGACGGGACGGCAACGGCCGGTTCTCCGGCTTCGGTCCGTTCGCGGTCCAGCAGGTGGACCTCGATTCGGGCGAGCTGGAATGCCTGGCGGAAGATGCCAGCCACGACCTGCTGGGGCCGCAGAAGACAGCCGACGGAGCGCTGTACTACATCCGCCGGCCTTATGCGAGCGGGAAGCAGACGCTCAGTCCCGTGCACGCGCTCAAGGACTCCGTATTGTTCCCGTTTCGAATGGCGTTCGCGGTGTTCCAGTACTTCAACATTTTTTCGATGCGTTACACGGGCAAGCCGCTGGCGACGTCGAAGGGCGCGGCGCAGCGCCAGCCCGACCTGAAACAGATGATGGTGTGGGGCAACCTGATCGACGCCGACCGCGCGGCGCGCGAAGATCGTCAGGGCGATCCGGAGGCGCCGTCGCTGGTGCCGTCGTCGTGGCAACTGGTTCGCCGATCGCCGGGCGGCGCCAAGGAGGTGGTCGCCAAAAGCGTCCTCTCCTTCGACCTTGCCGCGGATGGTTCGCTGCTGTATTCGAACGGCAGCGCCATCCATCGCCTTGCTCCGGGTGGGGGCAAAGCCGAGCGCATCTTGGTGGGCACGATGATCGAGCAGGTAGCGGCGCTATAAGTTCAGAAGAGAACTCGGCCTCTTGTGTTCCACTATGGGTTTGTGACGTTCTACCGTCGGCGGCCTGCGGGAGGCACGCGTCGCGGTTGGGATCACAGGTAGCGATGTCGACGGCTGCCGTAAGCACTCAACTCGTGCCAGTGGAAGTAATCGAGCGGCGGATTCTCTTCATCCGCGGGCGCAAGGTGATTCTGGACAGCCATCTCGCCGAGCTGTACGAGGTCACAACCGGCAACCTCAACCTGGCCGTCCGGCGCAACCTCAACCGCTTCCCTGAAGATTTTATGTTCCAGCTCACCAAGGAAGAAGCCGAATCTTTGAGATTGCAATTTGCAAGCTCAAACTTCTGGCCGCAGGTCAAAGGCAGCCGCGGCGGACGCCGCTACCTGCCCTACGTCTTCACTGAGCAGGGTGTCGCGATGCTTTCCACGGTCTTAAACAGCGAACGCGCGATCGCTGTGAACATCGCCATCATGCGGACCTTCGTCCGGCTCCGGCAGATCCTTGCGACGCACAAGCAGCTTGCGGAGCGCCTTGCGACGATGGAGAGATGTTACGACCAGCGGTTTAAGGCGGTGTTCGACATCCTGAAGCAGCTGATGGACCTGCCCCCCGATCCTCCGAAGCGGCCGATTGGCTTCATTCCACCGGGAAGCCGAAACGAATAACAAGCCCTTGCGCGCGGTGTGCAGATTTGCGGACAATCCAGGTATGCCGAAGCTCGACCGCCGCAATTTCATTGGAGCCCTGGCGCTGGCCGGCGCGTCCGCCGATGCCAGCGCGGATGATGCTGTGCCAGTCCAAGCCGCCCCCAAGGACGTGACCCGCACGCTGGCCCGATATATCGTCTCGGCGCAGCCGCAGGATCTTCCGGAGGCGGTGCGCAAGGAAGCCACGCGCACGCTGCTCAACTGGGCCGGGTGCGCCGTCGGCGGCTCGCGTCAGGATGCGGTGAACGACGCGATTCACGCACTGTCGCCGTTTTTCGGGCCCGCCCAGGCCGGCTTGTTCGGCCGGCGCGAGCGCATGGACGTCCTGAATGCCGCGCTGATCAACGGCATCAGCTCGCACGTCTTCGATTTCGACGACACGCATCTGAAGACCGTGATCCACCCCGCCGGGCCTGTAGCCTCGGCGATCCTGGCGCTGGCCGAGTATCGGCCTGTATCCGGGCGCGATTTTCTCCACGCGCTGGTGCTGGGCGTCGAGACCGAGTGCCGCATCGGCAACGCGGTCTTTCCGGCGCACTACGACATCGGCTGGCACATCACGGGCTCGGCGGGCGTGTTCGGCGCGGCGGCGGCGGCGGGCAAGCTGCTGGGCCTCTCCGAACAACAGATGGTGTGGGCGCTCGGCCTCGCGGCGACGCAACCGGTCGGCTTGCGGGAGATGTTCGGCACCATGACCAAGAGCTTTCATCCGGGGCGTGCGGCGCACAACGGCCTGACCGCGGCGTTCCTGGCTTCGCGGAATTTCACCAGCTCCGATCAGGGCCTGGAGGCCAAGAGCGGCTGGGCCAACGTGCTCAGCACGCAACGGAATTATGCCGAAATTACGGAAAATCTGGGCAAAACTTACGAAATTTCCCTCAATACTTACAAGCCGTTCGCATGCGGGATCGTGATGCATCCGACGATTGACGGCTGCATCCAGCTCCGCAACCAGAACAAGCTCACGGCCGATCAGATCGAGCGCATCGAATTGAGAGTGCACCGGCTGGTGCTGGAGCTGACCGGCAAGAAGACCCCGCAGACCGGCCTCGAAGGCAAGTTTAGCATCTACTACGCGGCCGCCATCGCGATCGTCGAGGGAGCAGGCGGGGAACAGCAGTTCAGCGACCGGCTGGTGCGCGATCCGGGCCTGGTGGCGCTGCGCGACCGGGTGACGACGGTGATCGATCCGGCCATCAAGGAGGACCAGGTCCGCATTGCCGTGACGCTCAAAGACGGCCGCCGCCTCGACAAGTTCATCGAGCACGCCGTGGGCAGCGTGGACCGGCCGATGAGCGACGCGGATCTGGAGGCGAAGTTCATGGGTCTGGCGGAGGGCGTGCTGCCGCCGGTCAAGACGAAGCGGCTGATCGACCTCCTCTGGCGCGTCGAGAAGTTGCAGGGCGCGGGCGAGTTGGTCAAGGCCGCGGCCGCCTAATAGAGGATCGACGGGAGATAGGCGCCGGCGGGCTCGTTGTAGAGGCCGACGGTCATCAGCGTCATCGGCTCCACCACGCGGAGCCCGTTCTCCAGGCACCAGCGGAACAGCGCGGCATTGCGCGTGGGCACGATGATGCCGGGCCCTCCGAAGGCTTCCGCCGAGGAGATCAGCGCCTGGAGATCCAGGTTGGTCTCGGCCACCGAGTGTCCGAAGAAAGCCAACGAGGTGGCGTAGGCGGTGATGCGGCCGTCGCGCTCGACCACCAGCGCGCTACCGTGCTCAATCGCGTCCGATACTTCTCCCACGCGATCGTGACCATGGACCCGGCGGCAGACCTGGTTGCATTGCTCGGCATCGGAAGCCGTCGCCGGGCGAACCGTGCAACCTTCCATCCGCTTGCGCAGCGGGGGTCCATTCATCACCGCCAGCAATTCGCGGGGATCGAAGCCGAGCTTGGTATACAACGAAAGAGAGCGGTTGTGAAACGCCGCCTGAAGGAGGCGGACACCTTGAAAGTTCCGCTCGCGGGCGCGATCCATTACGGCGATCATCAAGCTCCGGCCGACGCCCTGGTTCTGGACGTTCGGATCGATGGTGATCGGCCCCACGCCTGCGATCGCGGAACGCTCATCGAGACAATTGCTGCCGAGGACGCGCCCTTGCGATTCGGCCACCACGCAGTAAAAGCCCGGATGGACGAACATCATCGAGAGCACGCCGATGGCCGGCTCCGGGGCAGGGAAGTCGGGCGGGAAGCCGTGATCCTTGTTGATTTTCGTAAACGCTTCGTAGCAGATTCGCCCGCACACGGGTGCGTCTTCGGGCTTCGCCTGTCGGATCGTAACGGATGTCATTTCGCCCTCCTGCCCACCACCAGGACCACGCCACCCGCCAGCACCGCCGTCGCGACCATGAAGAACACTCCCGCCGAATAAGCGCCGGTGCGGTCAGTGAGGAAGCCGACCGAGTAGGGTCCGGTGAATCCGCCGAGGTTTCCGATGAAGTTGATGAACCCGAAGCTGGCTGCCGCGGTGTGCTTGCTGAGCAGACGCGTGGGCAGCGGCCAGAACGGCGGGTAGAAACTCATGATGCCCATGGCCGCGAGGGTGAACATCGCAATCGCGAAGGCGGGACTCGCACCGGCCCACTGGCTGAGCGCGAGCCCGGCGCCGGCCAAAGTCGCCGCTAGCGCGGTGTGCCAGCGGCGCTCGCCGGTCTGGTCGGAATGCCAGCCGTTGAGCAGCATCGCGGGCACGGCGACGGCATAGGGGATCGCCACGATCAGGCTGAGCTGGAACGTGCTGAACCCGGAAAGCTGCTGCACGATTTTCGGGAGCCAGATGTTCAGGCCGTAGTTGCTGGTGTTGAGCAGAAAATACGCCAGAGCCAGCGCGAGCACCACCGGCTGGCGCAATCCCGCGAGGATGCTCATGTGCGGCTGGCCGCTCTGCTGCTTTTGGTTCAGCTCGCGGGTGAGCTCACCGGTGATCCAGTCGCGCTCCTCGGGCGCGAGGAAGCGCGCGTCTCTGGGCCAATCCGGCAAATAGAAGAGGGTAGCGACGCCGGCGAGCAACGCAGGGATGCCTTCGAGAATCAGCAGCCAGCGCCAGCCCGAGAGTCCGAGCCAGTGCAGGCGCATCAGGAGCCCGGAAACCGGCGCGCCGAGCGCATTCGAGATCGGAATGGCGGCCATGAACATCGCGACCGCCTTGCCGCGATCCTCGTCGCGATACCAATGGGTGAGGTAGACGACCACCGCGGGGAAAAAACCTCCCTCGGCAGTTCCCAGCAGAAAGCGGATGATGCTGAATTCGGTGGCGGAGTGAATCAGGCCCGTGAGGCCGGCCAGCAGTCCCCAGCCGATCATGATGCCGGCGATCCACTTGCGCGCGCTCCACGCCTCGGCGAGCATCGCGCCGGGGATTTCAAGCAGGCAATAGCCGAAGAAGAAAATCCCGGAGCCGAAGCCGAAGACTTCGTTCGAGAATCCGAGCTCGCGCGTCATGTCGAGGCCGGCGAAACTGACGTTCACGCGATCGACGTAGGCGGTGACGTAGAGCAGGAACAGAAACGGCATCAGCCGCCGCGTGATTTTGCGCTGGGCGCGGGCGGCGACGGTGTCGAGGAGCGGCGTCATCACAGGGTGCGAGTATATCGCATTCGGCTGTGGCGGATCTGGACCTCCCGCTTGCTAGCATCGGAGAGTGACGCGCCGGGAACAGTGGCGGTCCGTTCTGGACGCCGAGATCGAACGGTGGTCGGCGATGTCTGCGGAGCAACTGATCTCGCAGTTGCCGGACGTGCAAGCCTACGAGGTCGAATTCGAGTCACGCCGGTACCAGGTCGAAGTAGAAATTCTCGAAAATACGGAAAAGTATGTGAACGTCGCGGTGGCTGTCGACGACGGAAGTCTGCCAGCCTCGATTTTTCCCGCAACCAGTAACTTCATTCGCCGCAAAGACAGCGCTTGAGAGCCTGAAGCATTCCGCCGCGGGTGCCGTAGCATAATTGGGAGCATGCCGGTCGCGTATAAGTGGCATCCGATCACGGATCTCGCCGACGATCCCAAGACCCTGACCGACGGAGAGCTGGATTCTCTTCGACGCGTCTGGGAAAGCCAGAAAAACGAGTTGGTGCAGAGCGGAACGTTGGACGAGTTCGAAAAACGGCTTCGGCGCGAGTGGTCGATTGAGACGGGGATCATCGAGAACGTCTACACGCTCGATCGCGGCGTCACCCGAACACTGATTGAGAAGGGCATTGATGCCGCATTGATTCCGCACGATGCGACTGACCGGGACACCACGCTGGTCGCGAATCATTCAGGATCACTACGACGCGCTCGAAGGCATGTTCGACTTGGTCGGAGGGCAGCGGCAGCTTTCGACAAGCTATGTGAAGGAGTTGCACGCCGCGCTGCTGCGGAATCAGGACACCTACACAGTCGTCGATCAATTCGGCCAAGCTTTCGAGAAGACTCTCGAAAAGGGCCGCTACAAAGACATCCCTAACAGCCCTACGCAGCCTGACGGAGCGATGCACGAGTACTGTCCACCGGAGCATGTTGCCTCTGAGATGGACCGGCTCATATCCATGTACACGGAGCACCAGGCCTGCGGCGTACCTCCGGAGGTGGAAGCGGCGTGGCTCCACCATCGCTTCACGCAGATCCACCCGTTCGAGGACGGAAACGGCCGGGTTGCGCGGGCGATTGCGAGTCTTGTGTTCATTAGGGCCGGATGGTTTCCGTTGATTGTCAAAAGGGACGACCGGACTCGGTACATTGACGCGTTGGAGAACGCTGACCAGGATGACTTGCGACCGTTGGTTTCCTTGTTCGTCGAAGCGCAGCGGAATGCTCTCATTCAGGCGACTGAAGTTGCATACGATGTGAAGCCGATCGCATCCGCGGACGAAGCGATCGCGGCGGCTCGCGATCGGTTGATGCAGCGTGGGAAATTGCCGCCGAGGGAGTGGCTCGCCGCAAAGGATACTGCGGACAACCTGCTGACGTTCGCGGGCGATCGGCTGGAGCGGCTCGCCCAGCAGTTGAACCAGGAAATCGGCAGTGTCGGTAGGGACTTTGCGTTCGGCGTAACCCGGGGAAAGGAGGGGTTCAGCAAGAGCGCTGATCTGGCGGGGCATGTCCCGGATTTTGCCGCATACGAAACTGTCGTTCGACTTAAACTATACGCGGGTCGACACGATGCCTTGCGTCTTTCATTTTATGGGTTGGGGCCACACTATCGCGGGATTATCGGCGTGGCTGCTTGCCTCTCCTTGCAGGACGTTGAATCAACGCTTGTCAAAGGCGGTACTTTCCAAATCAACTACGAAGAAGATTTCGCCTCCGCGCAGGCTCGGTTCTCCCCGTGGCTGGAGCGTGTGATCGTTGAGGGTTTGACGGAATGGCGTCGCACCCTCTGATTCAGCCGTGAAACTCCGGCGGGCGGCGGGCGCGGCTTGCCTGCTCGAATGCGAAAGCATAGCGGATCAGCCGGGTCTCGGTGCGCGGCGATCCGAAAAACGACAACCCGACGGGCAGGCCGCGAACGAATCCGGCGGGAACCGTTACATGCGGATAGCCCGCGATCGCCGCGGGCGCCGACGAGCCTCCACCGCCGAATCGATCGCCGTTCTTGTAATCGATGAGCCAGGCCGGGCCGCCCGTGGGCGCTACCAGCGCGTCGAGCTTGCGGGCAGCCATCGTGCGATCGATGCCCTCCTGGCGCGCCATCCGTTCCAGGCGCGAGACCAGGCCGCGATACTGACGGCTGGTCAGCGGTCCCTTGGCTTCGGCGGCGATCATGAGGTCCTGTCCGAAGTAGGGCATCTCGCGTTCGCGGTTGCTCTCGTTGAACGCGATCACGTCCTGAAGCGACTTCACAGACGCTCCACGCGCCGCGAGGTACGCATTCAGGTCCGCCTTGAAATCCCAGAGGAGCGCCTCCATCTCGGGCTCGCCGAGTTTGGAATGCGAGGCGATCGGGGCGGGATCGATCAACTCCGCGCCCAACTGCTTTAGTGTGTCGAGAACCGACTTCATCAGACTGTCGACGTCTTCGTCGAATCCGAACATCTGCCGCTCGACGCCGATTCGCGCGCCCTTGAGCCCGTTCGGATCGAGCGCCCGCCCATACCCGGCCCCGGCCAGCGCGCCCAGCAGCAGAGCGGCATCGGCCACGGTCCGCGCCATCGGCCCGGCCGTATCCTGGCGATGCGAGATGGGAACGATGCCGGCACCGGGGATCAATCCCACGGTGGGCTTGATGCCGACGATGCCGTTGACCGAAGCCGGGCTGACGATGGAACCGTCGGTCTCTGTGCCGACTGCAGCCGCGCACAGGCTGGCCGAAACGGCAACGGCCGAGCCCGAGCTCGATCCGGAAGGATCGCGGTCGAGCGCGTAGGGATTGCGCGTCTGGCCGCCGCGCGCGCTCCATCCGCTGGTGGAATGGAGCGACCGGAAGTTCGCCCACTCGCTCAGGTTGGTCTTGCCGAGGATCACGGCGCCCGCGCCGCGCAGGCGGGTAACCAGGGGCGCGTCCTTTGAGGCGGGCGGGCCGGCCAGCGCGAGCGAGCCGGCGGTGGTCATCATCTTGTCGGCTGTGTCGATGTTGTCCTTGATGAGGATCGGGATGCCGTGCAGAGGGCTGCGCGGACCTCTCTGCCTGCGCTCGCCGTCGAGTGCGCGGGCGATGGCGGCGGCGTCCGGATTCAGCTCGATCACGGCGTTCAGGAGCGGACCGTTCTTATCGATCGCGGCGATCCGGGAAAGATAGGTTTCGACGAGCTCGATCGAGGTGAAGCGGCCCAGCGTGAGGCCCTCCTGGAGCGAGGCGATGCTGGTTTCCTCCACGCCCGCTTGGGTTTGGGGCTCCTGGGCCGCGGCCGGCAAGGCGAGGGCAGCGCACATTTCAAGAAAGTCGCGACGGGAGGTCACACCCGGAAATGTACCACGGCCCGCCGGCCGTCCAGGTCTTGACTGTGCTTGGTATACTGGGGCCAGATTTGCGAGACGCCATGCGCCGCTTTTTTGCACTCGGTCTCGTTTGGTTTCTGATGCCGGCGGCCTGGCCGCAGGAGCCGGCGGTCAGCATAACGCCACGCGCCCGCGGCAAGAGCGCGGACGCCGCGGAGTCGATCGTCGATCGCCGCGCCGACATTCGGGTCGACACGACCCTAGTGCTTATTCCGGTGGCGGTCACCGATCCGATGAGCCGCTTCGTCACCGGCCTCGACAAGGAGAACTTCAAGCTCTTTGAAGACAAGACCGAGCAGGAGATTCAGCAATTTTCGAGCGAAGACGCGCCGCTTTCGGTGGGCGTGGTCTTCGATACCAGCGGCAGCATGGGCAGCAAGCTCCAGAAGTCGCGGCAGGCCGTGGCGCAATTCCTGAAGACGGCCAACCCGCAGGACGAATTTTTCCTGATCCAGTTCAACGACCGGCCCGAGCTGGCGGTGGGTTTCACGCCGGACACTGAGGAGATCCAGAACCGGCTGACCTTCATCCAGTCCAAGGGACGCACCGCGCTGCTCGACGGCGTCTACATGGCGATGAATCAGATGAAGAAGGCGCACAACCCGCGCAAGGCGATCCTGATCATCTCCGACGGGGGCGACAACTCCAGCCGCTATACCGAGAGCGAAGTAAAGAATGCGGTGCGCGAAGCCGATGTGCAGATATACGCCATCGGCATTTTCGAACCGATGGGCTCGCGCGGACGCACGCCCGAGGAACTCAGCGGTCCGGGCCTGTTAAACGAGGTTGCGGAGCAGACCGGCGGCCGCCATTTCGCCGTCGATAACCTGGCGGAGCTGCCGGACGTGGCCGCGAAGATCGGCATCGAGCTGAGGAATCAGTACGTGCTTGGCTACAGCCCCAAGAATACGGCGCGCGACGGCAAGTATCGCCGCGTGCTGGTGAGACTGGTAAAGACTACCGGGCTGCCGCCGCTCAAGGCGATGTTCCGCACAGGGTACTATGCGCCGACTCAGTAACCTGCTCGGCGTGGCTGTCCTCTCCGTTTGGCTCATGCCGGCGCAGGCGCCGCCGCAATCTCAGCTAACGCAGCCACCCGAGGAGATCCCCGTTTTCACCGCTGACACGCGGCTGGTGGTCCTGAACGCCAGCGTCGTGGACAGGAACGGGAAGCTGGTCACCAACATTCCGCAGTCGGCGTTCAAAGTGTATGAGAACGGCGTCGAGCAGCCCATCAAGATCTTCCGCCGCGAGGACGTGCCGGTCTCGATGGGCATCGTCATCGACAACAGCGGCAGCATGCGCGACAAGCGGGCGAAGGTGGCGGCGGCTTCGCTGGATCTGGTGAAGGCGTCCAATCCGCAGGACGAGGTGTTCATCGTGAACTTCAACGACGACGCGTTCCTCGACCAGTCGTTCACGAACGATGCTCGCAAGCTGGAAACAGCGCTCGAAAGGATCGACTCCAAGGGCGGCACGGCCATGCGCGACGCCATCAGCATGTCCATCGACTACGCCAAGGACAAGGGGAAGAAGGACAAGAAGGTGCTGCTGGTGGTGACCGACGGCAACGACAACACCAGCAACGAGACGCTCGAGCAACTGGTGCGCAAGGCGCAGCAAACCGAAGTGCTGATTTATACGATCGGCCTGCTGAACGAGGAGGAGCCTCGGGAAGGCCGGAAGGCCAAGCGCGCGCTGAATGCTCTGGCGAAGGCTTCCGGCGGCCTGGACTACTATCCGAAGGATCTGGCCGAGGTGGACAAGATCACGCCCGAAGTCGCGCACGAGATCCGCAACCAGTACATCCTGGCGTATTCGCCGACGAACGAGGCGCTCGATGGCACGTTCCGCAAAATCAACGTGACTGTGAAGGCTCCCGGCAATCCGACGGTGCGCACGCGGACCGGCTACTACGCGACGCCGGCGCCCCCGCCCAAACCCAGCAATTAGTAATGTTGAAGTTTCTGTGGCGGGCGTCCAAAGGCTACCGCCTGTGCCCGTGGCGCAGCCCGTATCTTCGCTGGCGCGTGGAGACGTACTGGGGCCTGCATGCCGAGGCCATCACGGCGCGCGAGTTCTGGCGGTTTGTATGGGAGCAGCGGCGGGATCTGTGGCGGTTTCTACGTTGGGCGGGAAGAATGCAACGAGAGCGATGACGCGCCCGTTTCCAGCTCGGCTGCACGTTCTTCTGGCTTCGAAGGCGCCGGTCGGCGTCGTGTTCCGGCGAGGCCCGGTCAACGCCGTCTGCACGGTCGGCTGGAACCGGCAGACGGACCGATTCGAGCTGGGCCAATGGCTGCGCGGCCGGATCTACGAACGCCGGGCCGACCTTTCACCGGATGGGCGCCACCTGATCTACTTTGCGCGCGGCGGCCTGCGTCACAAAGAGACGCGGGGCTCCTGGACGGCGATTTCACGTGCGCCGTGGCTCCACGCCGTCACGCTTTTTGGAAAGGGCGATTGCTGGCAAGGCGGCGGGCTGTTCACGTCGAATAAGAAGTACTGGCTCAATGGATGCCATTTCGTGGTGCGCGAGAGCGGCGAGCTGGCCGAGGACGGGAAATACGTGCCCGAAGGATTCTTCGGCGCCGAGTGCCCTAGTGTGTACTATCGCCGCCTCCTGCGCGATGGATGGACCATCGAGATCCAGACTGAACCGGGCCGCGTGTCGCCGTGCACCGTGTTCACCAAGGCGCTTCCGCATGGCTGGATCTTGCGCAAATTCGCTTACGCGGACATCGATCACCCCGTGGGCGCTTCCGTCTACTGGGACGAACACGAACTGGAACACCCGGGCCGGAAGGCTCTGCTCGCGGCGCAGGCGTGGGAGTGGGCGGAGCGCGATGGTGCAGCGCTGGTGTGGGCCGAAAAGGGCGTTCTGTATCGCGCCAAGGTAAGGGCGTCGGGTCCCGCGTCCGCCAAGGCCCTCTACGACTTCAATCCGATGCGGTTCGAGGCTCGCAAGGCGCCCTACTGAATGGATTCGAATGAGTGAGCTGAAACGCCTCGTCATTTCATCGGAAGAAACCGCCGCGAGCGCGCTCGATTACTTTAACGGATTTCACGACGGCTTCATGAAGCGGATCGTTGTCGAGTCGCGGGACCGGATCGATGAAGACCAGAGTCAGAGTTGCACCGGCCTGTTCGATGTCCACATCGATTTCGCCCATTACAACTACGCCGACGGCGCCGAACCGTTTCATCCGCACAACCAGATCGTGCGCGCGGAATTCAGAGATGTCCAGGATATCCTTTTTGATTTTCAGTCTGGATACCTTGGCAATACGATCATCGGTTTTTCCATCGTCGCGGCGAGCCGAGGCCGGTTGGAACTCCGGCTGTCGCGGCACTGCTATCTGGAGGGCGAGCGGCGCCACGAGCTGAGGGAGATGCGGCTGATTACGTTCCGCGAGGCGGTGTTTGCGGAACAGGCGGCCGGAACCTGACTCAGCCGCAAGAACGAAGGCAGGCTCAAGCTTCGCGGTTAATACGCCGTCGGGCTGCGCGTCTGGTGACACGGCGCGTGCCCGCCGGACGGCTGCGCGGGGACAACTCATCGCCCGTCGCCGGCGGCTCGTTCGGAACCCGGCGCAAGATCCGGTCAAAGAGCCGCGCGCTGCCCTTGCGCGCCCGCTCCTCCAGATCCGCGACCGTTAGCAGAGTGGCCGTTTTTTCCGCCACAGCGGTGGCGATGAACTGATTTATCGAAACTCCGTCCCGCTTGGCGAGTTCCCTCACCTTCCGGTGAATCGATTCCGGGAGCCGCAAACTCAGGCTACTCACGTGTCCTCCTCTTCAAACTCCTCAACCGACACAAGGAAGTCACCTGGCGTCAGCACCTGGACGCCCAAGCTCTTGGCTTCCTGAAAGTGGCGAAGGTTGTGTGTGACGATGGCCTGGCAGCCCGCCGCGACCGCGAGCTCCAGAACAAACTCATCTTCCGGATCGCGAAGGGTCGGGCGCCACAGGAAGTGGATGTCTTGGCGGTGCGCGACCTGACAAACATAGTTCACAATGCCCACCACCTCCTCCGGTCTCACAGCGAGCTCCGCTGCGTGCCGCATGAGCACGGCCTCATACTCCAGGACCAAAGGCACCGACACAGCGATCTCAAACCGCCCTTCGCGCAGAAGTTGCAGCAGCCGGAAGGAAGCGCCCCGCCGGGAGCGGAGACCCGCGACGAGCACGCTGGTATCGAGAACCACACGCACCCTACAATCAATGGTATCATATGTGATACCAGAAGATTGCCCGTGTCTTGCCCTCCAAATCGTAGCCCACTCGTCAGGGTCCGTCTTCGAGTTCTTCCAGGCGCTCGGCCTCGGCGGCATAGCGCTTCAAAACCCGGATCGAATTCCCGGCGCTGAAGCCGGCCAGGCGCAGCTTTCGATACGCGGACGCCAGCTGCTTCTGGTCGCCGAGCATCGCGCCGAGGTCTCTCCCGCGATATTTTCGCGCGAGAAAATTCTCGATAAGTGCGGTCTCATCCGCCTGTTCGTAAGCCGACTCGGCGGCCTGGCGCGCCACTGCGGGAGCGACGCGGCGTTTGAGCAGATCCCGCAGGACCCGCGCCTTGCCGAACCCCTGGTTCTCGCGGCGCCAGTTGGCGTAGGAGTCGGCGAACCGCTTGTCGTTCAAGAGCCCGAGTTGCTTGAGGCGCGCCAGCACGTCATTCACCTCGTCCGGACGGGCCGCGCGGCGTTTCAGCTTTTCGCGTAACTCGGAGATGGTCTGGGCGCGGCCGGAAAGAACGCGCGCAGCGTAGGCCGTCAGACCGTCGAGATCCAGCGGTTTCAAAGCGCCCACCTGTGAATCAGCGGCACACACCGCATCCCGCAACTCATTGCATTAAAAGATGGAACGCTGTGGTACACGATCTGCGTCTAATGATGGCACGTATGCAGAAGCTGTTGCTGGCGGCATTGCTCATAGCCGGGCCCTGCGCCGCGGATAACGACGAAACGGCGGCCGCCGAGCTCGACGTCAATTCGCGTTACACGATTGAGAGCGTGCACCTGATGGGCGTGGCGAGCGCGAGGATCAGCGATCCGCTTCGCAAAGAGCTCGACAAGGTGATCGGGTCCAGGTATGACGACTCCGCCCTCAAGCGGCTGGCGGACCGCATCAAGGGCGAGCTGCGCGCGTCCGATGTGAGGATCAGAGCCGAGCGCGGCACCGAGCCCGATCATCTGATCGTCAATTTCGAGGTCAAGACCCACGAACAGCCGTTCGACTTGAACGTGGCGAAGTTCCTGTACCAATCCAGAGAAGGCTGGAGCGGGGAAGGCAACGCCGCCACAACTATCGGAGGCAACCGGTTCACCTTCGGTCTTCTGAGCAATGGCGACGATCTGGTGGAGCGCTTCGCCGGACTTCGCGCCGGTTTCGAGCGCAAGCGCATGGGCACGGACCGGCTGCGACTCCGCTTCGAATTCGACAGCTTCCACGAGCAGTGGAACCGAGCCACGCTCGACCGATCTTCGCTCCACGATCTCTACAGAAGCCGTCAGGTTTTCACGCCGGAAGCGACGTTCGCGATCGCACCTCCACTCGAGTTGAGCTTCGGCGCCAGCTTCGCGCGCTTTCAGCCGATGGCGGACGCGAAAACCGAATCCTCCAACGCGGTGGTAACTACTCTGCGCTACCACCGGCGTTGGGGTTCGGCACGGGACTTGGAACAGCAGGAGGTAAGCGGGGCCTATTCACTCTCGGCCGCGACCGGCGTGCTTGGATCCGATTCGATCTTCACGCGCCACTTCGCCCGGGCGCGCTATTTCGTCCGGAGGCATCGCAATCGCGTGGATCTGGCATTCCTGGCCGGAAGCCTGCATGGGAACGCGCCGCTCTATGAGCGATTCGTGCTGGGCAACTCGACGACGCTGCGGGGATGGGACAAGTTTGCGCTGGATCCGCTGGGCGGCTCGCACGTGGTGCACGGGTCGATCGACTATCAATATGGGTTTTTCCACGTCTTCTATGACACGGGCGCTGTCTGGGACCGCAGTCAGGATCGGGAGCAGAAACAATCGGCCGGCGCCGGGTTCAAGGTGGAAGGATTTCAGCTCGCCGTGGCATTCCCCATCCGGGGCGGCCGCGCCGAGCCCGTGTTTTATGCGGGTTTGAATTTTTAGAATCCGATGTCGTTCAACACCATCAAGGCGTGGTGGTTGATCCTGGCGTTCCTCTCCGGCTTCGCGCTGGCGGTGGTGGCCGAGGAGCTGATCCTCAACTGGCACGACAATCACCTCGAGTTTTCCGCGCCGCGCGTTCATTTTCTCACTGGCAAACCGCTCGAAAAGCTGCACGATGGCGCTCCCGTTCCGTTCGACTTCCAGATCACGCTTTCGAGCGGCACTCGCGGACACGTGTTCAGCCGCCTGGCTGAACGATTCGTGGTGAGCTACGATCTGTGGGAGGAGAAATTTTCCGTGACCCGGTTGCAAGCCCCGAGGAAAACGGCTTCGCACTTGACCGGGCCAGCCGCCGAGGCCTGGTGCCTGAGCCAGATGCCGATGGAGATCAACGGGCTCGGCGGTTCGGTGCCGTTCTGGGCGCGGTTGGAGATCCGCGCGCAGGATGGAAGGGAGGCGGGGCCGCTGTTCGGCCGCGGCAAGGTCGGCGAATCGGGCCTCAGCCTGACCAGCCTGATTGAAATTTTCAGCCGTCCGGCGCAGGCGGATCAGTCCCACTGGATGGTGGATGCGGGGCCGCTGACGCTCGACGAACTCAAGCGCGGCCATGGACGAGGCTCCTAAAGCCTCCCTACCATGAACCGGCTGCGCAATCGTCTGATCGCCGTTTTCGTCGCCGCCACTCTTCTGCCTCTTTGTCTCACGCTGTGGACCACTATCAGCCTGCTCGACCGGAGCCTCGCGCTGGCGCCTCTGGGCGAATTGGATGCGGTTTCGAAATCGCTCGAAAAGACCGGGCGCGAGCTGTATCAGCAGGCGCGGGAATCGTTGCGGCGCGACGCCGCGGAGGGCCGGATCGAACCTCGGCGCGTGCAGCCGGCCGACGCACAGGCGTTTTGGGAGAGCGGCGAGACGGAGCAGTTCGAGCTGGCCGGCCAGCAGGGCGACCGCCTGGACTACTACGTCCGGCACGGCGGCGAGGTTTGGATCTACTCGCGGCAGCTCGGCGTCGCGCTCGGGGAGATGACGCGGCAGTATGCCGAGGCGCGCCAGGCGCTAGAGACCTCCGGGGTTCGCAACTTCCGCAGGGGATTCAGCCGCACGCTGCTGGTGGTGGCGGCGGCGCTGTGGCTGGCGGCGCTGGCGGCGCTGATCTATCTGGCCGCGCGCATCAGCCGGCCGGTTCGGCAATTGACGCAAGGGCTGGGACAGGTGGCGGCTGGCGACCTGGCGGCGCGCGTTCCGCCGGGCGGCTCGGATGAAATCGGCGCGGCCGTGGACGCGTTCAACCACATGGCGGACCAGCTTCAGCAGGCGCGCGAGCGGCTGATTCACGTCACGCGGCTGGCAAGCTGGCAGGCGCTGGCGCGAAAGATGGCGCACGAGGTGAAGAACTCGCTCACGCCGATCCGCCTGACCATGGAAGAGATCGTGAGCCGGCGGGGCGAATCCGACGGCCCGTTCCTGGAGCAAGCCGCGCAGATCGTCGCCGACGAGATCCAGACGCTCGAAAAGCGGGTTCGCGCATTCTCGGAATTCGCGACCGAGCCGCCGGTGACGCCGGCGGAGATCGACGTCAATGCGCTGGTCGAAGAGCGCATTGCGCTGCTCAGAGCGGCGCATCCGGAGGTCGTCTATAACGTCCGCCTGGCGCCCGAGCGTCCCAAGGCCATGGCGGACCCGGATTTGATCAAGGGCGTTCTGACCAACCTGCTCGAGAATGCAGCCGAAGCCGCGCGCCCGGGTGGAGTGGTCCTGGCGTCGACGGCGGTTCAAGGCGCGAAGCTCAATATCGACGTGCACGATTCGGGTCCGGGCTTGAGTTCCCAGGCGCGCTCGACTCTGTTCGAGCCGACCATCTCCTTCAAGAAGGGCGGCATGGGGTTGGGACTTTCGATCGCGCGGCGGAGCGCTCTGCTGTGCGGAGGAGACATTCAATCGCTCGATGGAGAGCTGGGCGGGGCGGCGTTCCGCGTGGTTCTGGGACAAGTGAGGAACGGACACGACTGATGGCGCAAACGCGCGTTCTGATCGTCGACGACGAAGAGAACATCGGGCGATCCCTGCGCCTGATCCTCGAACGCGAAGGATATGCGGTGAGCGCGTGCTCGACAATCGCCGAGGCGAAGGCGCACTCCCAGCGCCCCGATGCGTATCTGATCGACGTCCGTCTGCCGGACGGGAGCGGGATAGACCTGGTGCGCGAGCTCAAGGCCGGCGACGTCGAAGCGCCGATGCTGATGATCTCCGGCCATGGGACCATCGCGGATGCGGTGGAGGCCACGCGCGCAGGCGCTTTCGATTTTCTCGAAAAGCCGCTCGGGCGCGAGAAGGTGCTGCTCTCGCTGAAGCACGCGCTCGAAGAATCGAAGCTGCGCGAGGAGAACCGGCGGCTGAAAGAAATGGTGGGCGGGGCGCGCATGATCGGCGGGAGCCCGTCGTTCGCCAGAGTGCTGGAACAGGCCACGATGGCGGCTCGCAGCGACGCGCGCGTGCTGCTGACGGGCGAGTCCGGCACGGGCAAGGAGCTGCTTGCGGCGCACATCCACGCCGAGAGTCCCTTCGCGGCCGGACCGTTCGTAAAGGTGAACTGCGCGGCCATCCCGACCGAGCTGATCGAAAGCGAGTTGTTCGGTCACGAGAAGGGCGCGTTCACGGGGGCGACCTCGGCGCGGCGCGGCAAGTTCGAGCTGGCCGACGGCGGCACGCTGTTCCTGGACGAAGTCGGCGATCTGCACGCGGCCTCGCAGGCGAAGCTGCTGCGCGTGTTGCAGGAGGGCGAATTTCACCGCGTGGGAGGCGAGCAGGCGATCCGCGTGGCGGTGCGGGTGATCGCGGCGACCAATCGCGACTTGAGCGAACTGGTGGCTCAGCAGAAATTCCGCGAGGATCTCTATTACCGATTGTGCGTAGTGCCGGTTCGCGTGCCGTCGCTGCGCGAACGCCGCGAGGATATCCGTCCGCTGGCCGAATATTTCCTGGCCGAGTTCTGCGCGCGGAACAACTTCAAGCCCAAGCGGGTGGACCCGGCGGTGTTCGAAGCGCTGGAGGATTACGCCTGGCCGGGCAACATCCGCGAGCTGCGCAACACGGTGGAGCGGATGGCGATCCTGACCAGGGGCGATGCGATCGATGCCGAAGCGGTGCCGGTGGAGATCCGCATCGCGCGCGGCGGCGCGGCGCGGGGAAATCTGCGGGAGGCCAGGGAGTCGGCCGAGCGGGAGCACATCCTGCGGGCGCTCGAGGAGGCGAAGTGGAACGTTTCGGGCGCGGCGCGCGCGCTGGGGATGGAGCGGACCAATCTGCACAAGCGCATTCGGGCGCTGGGGCTGGCCAGGGAAAAGTAAGGTGGATCAACGTAGGTCCGTGACACAGGCAGCGCCCACATAGAGGACGGCCGGGCCGCGCCGGGCTGTTATGTTGATAGGGTGCGATACGCTCCGGGTTTGCTGTCAGGCATAGTCGCGGCCAGCGCCTTCGCCTCCGCGCCTCCTCCGCCGGGGCCGGGCGTTTCCGAAGCCCTGGCGCGCGAGCGAGCCGAGGCGATCTCCTCGCTGCGCTACCAGATCTCCTTCACGATCCCGGAACGGCGCGCCGAAGCAGTGCGGGGCTCGGAGATCGTGCGGTTCACTCTGGCCCGTCCCGGCCGGGTTGTTCTGGATTTCGATCAGGCGCGCGACCACGTCCTCAGCATCCGCGCCGGAGACAAACCGGTCGAGGTTGCCTTCACCAGCGGCCACCTGATTGTGCCCGCATCCGCCACCCGGGCGGGCGAGAACGCCATCGCCATCGAGTTTCTCGCGGGGGACGATTCGCTCAATCGCAACGACGATTTTCTGTACACGCTGTTCGTTCCGGCCCGCGCGCGTCTCGCATTCCCCTGTTTCGATCAGCCGGATCTGAAGGCTCGCTACTCGCTGACGCTGGATGTGCCGCGGGACTGGCAGGCCGTGGCCAACGGCGGCGAGATCGACCGCGGCGCTGCGCCGGGCGCCGGCGTGAGAGTCCGCTTCGGTGAAACGGAGCCGCTGCCAACCTACCTGTTCGCGTTCGCCGCCGGCAAGTTTTCCGTCGAGACCGCGCAGCGCAACGGCCGCACCTTCCGCATGCTCCATCGTGAGACGGACGCGCAAAAAGTCGCGCGCAACCGCGACGCGATCTTCGATCTGCACGCGCGCGCGCTGGCCTGGCTCGAGGACTACACCGGCATCCCGTATCCGTGGGGGAAGTTCGACTTCGTCCTGATTCCGTCGTTTCAATTCGGCGGCATGGAGCACGCGGGCGCGATTCTCTACAACGCCGCGGGGCTCCTGCTCGACGAATCGGCCACGCAGAACCAGCGCCTGGCGCGCGCCACCGTCATCTCCCACGAGACTGCGCACATGTGGTTCGGCGACCTGGTCACGATGCGATGGTTCAACGACGTGTGGATGAAGGAGGTGATGGCGAATTTCCTGGCGGCCAAGATGGTCAACCCGTCCTTCCCCGAGCTGAATCACGATCTGCGGTTCCTGCTGGCGCACTACCCGGCCGCGTACGAGATCGACCGCACGAGCGGATCCAACCCGATCCGCCAGCGGCTGGACAACTTGAGCGGGGCGGGCACGCTCTACGGCAACATCATTTACGACACGGCGCCGATCGTTATGCGCCAACTCGAGCTGATCGTCGGCGAGCAGGGATTTCGCGACGGCCTCCGCGAGTACCTGAAACAGTATTCGTTTGGAAACGCGACCTGGCTCGACCTGGTTCGTATTTTGGGCAAGCACACCCCGGAAAACGTGGCGGAGTGGAGCCGCGCATGGGTGGAACAGCGCGGACGGCCGGCGCTCGCCACCGAAATACGGCTGGGACCGGATGGACGCATCTCGCGCCTGGCGCTCAAGCAGAGCGATCCACTGGGGCGCAACCTGATGTGGCCGCAGCGGCTGCGGATCGCCATCGGCTACGGCAGCCAGGAGGAGTCGCTGCCGGTGCCGGTCAACGGAGCGGTCACGGAGGTGATCGCGGCGCGCGGGAAGAATCGCCCGCTCTACACCGTGCCGAACGGGGGCGGGCTGGGCTATGGACGGTTCCTGCTGGATCCGGAGACATTGCGATACCTGGTCGCGCACGTGGAGGATATCCGGGATGAGCTGACGCGGGGGAGCGCGTGGGTCGATCTGTGGGACAACCTGCTGGAGGCGCGCATCGCGCCGTCCGATTTCTTCCATCTCGCCGTTCGCGCGTTGCCCAAAGAGGACAACGAGCAAAACACGCAACTTGTGCTCGGCTACCTGTCGCGCGCGTTCTGGTTGTTGCTGCCTCCAAGCGAGCGCGCCGCGCGGGCGCCCGCAACGGAGGCGCTGCTGCGCGAAGGAATTTCCCGCGCGCGGACCACCAGTCAGAAGTCCGCCTGGTTCGGGGCGTTTCGCGAGGTGGTGCTGACGCGGGAAGGGTTGGCGTGGCTGGAGCGAGTGTGGCGGCGCGACGAGAAGATCGAGGGCCTGCCGTTCTCGGAGACCGACGAAATTCCGATGGCGTTCGAGCTGGCCGTGCGCGAAGTGCCGGGCTGGCAGCGGATCCTCGAGATCCAGCGCGACCGCACGCAAAATCCCGACCGCAAGGCCCGCTTCGAGTTCGTGATGCCGGCGCTCTCGGCCGATCCGGCGGCGCGGGAGCGGGCGTTTGAACGTTTTCGCAGCGTCGACAACCGCCGCCGCGAGCCCTGGGTGATCGAGTCGCTGCGCTATCTGAATCACCCGCTGCGAGAGGCGGAGGCCAGGCGGCTGGTCCGCGCGAGCCTGGATCTGCTGCCCGAGATTCAGCGCACCGGCGACATCTTCTTCCCGCAGCGCTGGATAGACGCCACCCTGGGAGGTCATCGGTCGCCCGAGGCGGCCGCCATCGTCCGGGATTTCCTGGCGCACAAGCCGGACCTTCCGGAGCGGCTGCGATGGACCGTGCTGAGCGCGGCCGACGACCTGTTTCGAGCCAGCAGCCAGACAGGCGCACCCGAGTCCAAACTTTATGGAACGAATCCCGCAGTACGACATTGATCCATTATTCCTGCGGCGCTGGTCGCCGCGTGCGATGAACGGCGAGCCAGTCAGTGAAGCGGACCTGATGCGGTTGTTTGAGGCGGCCCGCTGGGCTCCGTCTTCAGGCAATTCGCAGCCGTGGCGGATGATCTACGCGCGCGCGGGGACGACGCATTTCGAGCGGCTGTTCAACCTGCTGGTGGAGGGGAACAAATCCTGGTGCGTGCGCGCCGGAGCGTTGATCGTGGTGCTGTCGAAGACCACTTTCGACAGCGGACAACCCACGCGAACGCACTCTTACGATACCGGCGCCGCGTGGGTGAGCCTGGCGCTGCAGGCTTCGCTGATGGGGCTGGTGGCGCATGGCATGGCAGGCTTCGATTACGATCGCGCGAAGGTCGAGCTGGGGGTGCCGGACGAGTATGCTGTGGAGGCGATGATCGCGCTCGGGCATCCTGGGAGAGTGGAGGATTTGCCGGAAAGGCAGCGCGCGCGGGAGTCTCCGAGCGGACGGCGGCCGGCCAGCGAATCGGTATTCGAGGGCATGTTCAGCTAAGCCGAGTCGCTATAATTTGAACAGTGCTGCGAACGTGGCGGAATTGGCAGACGCACTGGATTTAGGTTCCAGCGCCCGCAAGGGCATGGGAGTTCGACCCTCCCCGTTCGCACCAGACGTTCAATAACTTACTAGGACGCTTTAGCCGCTTGAGACCAAGGGTAAACCAATCCCGCAAATCCTTTTTGTCGCGGCCATAACCGTGCTGTCGCTCGGTTCCGCCTTTGCGCAATTGCCGTCCTCGGCCCGTCTGTTCGAGCAAAACTGCATGGCGTGCCACAATACGCTCGATCGCGCGCACGATTCCCTGGCGCTCCGGCAGCGCTCGGCCGACGCGGTTATTTCAGCCATCGCCTCCGGCGCGCCGCACGAGCAGGCGCGCGCACTCACCGACGAGCAGAAGCGCGCGCTCGGGGAATACCTGGGCGGCTATAACATGGTCGACCCGCAGGTTGCCTCCGCGAAGCAAATGCCGAACGTGTGCTCGAGCAATCCCGCGATCTCCAGTCTGTCGGCGATCCCCGCCTGGAACGGTTGGGGGGCCGACACCATGAACTCGCGCTCTCAATCCGCAAGCGCGGCGAAACTGCCCGCCGGCCAGGTGTCCCGCTTGAAGCTCAAATGGGCTTTCGGATTTCCCGGCGCGACCTCGCTCTACGGGCAGCCGACGGTCGTTGCGGGGCGAGTCTTCATGGGCGTCAACACCGGATACGTATATTCGGTGGACGCCGCCACCGGCTGCGCCTATTGGTCGTTCCAGGCGCAGGCGGGAGTGCGAAACGCAGTCAGCGTCGGGCCGGTGAAAGGACCGGGACCCGCGAAGTTCGCCGCCTACTTCGGCGACGTGCGGGCGAACGTCTACGCGGTGGACGCCGCCACCGGCAACCAGCTCTGGAAAACCAGGGTTGACGATCACGGGCTCGCCAGCGTCACCGGCGCGCCCACACTGTATGAGGGCCGTCTCTACATTCCGGTCGCATCGCGCGAGGAGCCCGCCGGAATCAGTCCCATCTACTCGTGTTGTACCTTCCGCGGAAGCGTGGTGGCGCTGGACGCCAACACCGGTAAGCAGGTCTGGAAGACGTACATTATTTCGGAGACGCCCAAGCCCACGCGGAAGAACTCCGTCGGCACCCAGCTCTACGGACCGGCGGGCGGAGGCGTGTGGAATTCGCCGACCATCGACGCCCGGCACCGCGCGCTCTACATCGGCACGGGGAACAGCTACACCGAGCCCGCGGCCGAACGAACCGACGCAATCGTCGCCATGAACCTGGACACGGGCAAGATTCTTTGGGTGGTGCAGGACACTCCCAACGACGCGTGGCTGGCCGGGTGTCCGCCTCAAAATACGCCGGAGAATTGCCCCAAGCCTCTGGGACCCGATTACGATTTCGGCGCGCCACCCATCCTGCGAACGCTGCGCAACGGCCACAGGCTCCTAGTCGCCGGGCAGAAGAGCGGTATGGTGCTCGCACACGATCCCGATCAAAAGGGCGCCGTGGTGTGGAAGACGCAGCTTCCGCAGGAGCTTCAATTGGGAGAGATCACTTTCGGCGGCGCGGCGGACGAGCAAAACGCATACTTCGGATTGAAGAGCGGCGGCGTCGCGGCCGTGCAGCTAGCGACAGGAGAAAAGGCGTGGTTCACGCCGCTCGAAGGACGGCGAGGCGGTGGCGGCGCCGGCGAGACCGCGGCGGTCAGCGCGATCCCGGGAGCGGTGTTCTCGGGCGGCTGGGACGGCAAGCTGCGCGCCTTCGCAACCGACAGCGGCAAGCTGCTCTGGGAATTCAACATGCTTCAGGAATTCAAGACGGTGAATGGCGTGGCGGCCAAGGGCGGAGGCATGGGCGCGCCCGGCCCGACCATCGCCGGCGGCATGGTCTATGTTGGTTCGGGATACGTTTTCGGGGCCAACGGCACGCCCGGTAATGTGCTGCTGGCTTTCTCGGCGGAATAAAGGAGAAACGATGTGAACCGGATCTTCATGGCCGCGCTCTTGAGCGCCGCTCTCCATGCCCAGAGCAACCCATACACTGCGGACGTCCGGCAAGTGTACGAACGCATCAAGGGCGACCTTCTGCGCGCCGCCGACAGAATGCCGGAGGAGCACTACGCCTTCCGAACCACTCCGGAAGTGCGGTCGTATGCCGAGATGATCGCCCACGTTGCCGATGCTCAGAAGAGGATGTGCGGCGTGGTGAAGGGCGAGCCGGTCACGGCCGACGCGGCTTCGAAGACCTCGAAGGCCGGCCTGGTGGCGGCGCTCAAGGCGTCCTTCGCGTATTGCGACCCGGTGTATGACTCGATGACCGACGCGGCTGGCGCGAGCAAAGTAAAGTGGGCCCGTTGGGTGATGACCCGGCTCGGTCTGCTCAACTTCAACGTGAGCCACGATAACGAAATGTACGGCGTCATCGCGGCCTATCTGCGAATCAAGGGACTGGTGCCGCCGTCCACCGAGGCGCGTCCTCAAGCGGGGGCGAAAAAATAAAGCCGCTCCCCGGTTCGCTGACGCGAGTCCATGACGGCAGGGAAAATGGCTACGCGGCTCGAAACAGCAGCAGATCCAGACTGAACGTCACTCGCATCGCTTCGGCCGGCTGTGCTCGCATGGGGCGATAAATCGAAAGCAGGACGTCGTGAACGGCGGCAGCGTCGAGGTCGGCAGCGGTGGCGACGCGGCGCCGATCGACGAGCGTGAAGTCGTGCGCGAATGTCTCGACGGTTCGAGCGACTCGATCGCGGCCCGCGCCGCAAAGCTCGACGAGATCCTCAGGCGCGGGAAGGGCGACCAGGAGGCGTCCGTCGTCGCGCAGGACACGCCGGAATTCGACCGCATTCATCCGCGCTGTGATCGACAGGACGATCGAGAACGAGCGGCCGGCATACGGCAGGAAGCGATCGGCATTGGCCACGATCCATTCGCATCCGCGGTAGCGCCGCGCTGCGGCATCCACGGCCGGAGTCGAGATGTCGACGCCATGCGCATCGAAGCCGGTCCGGCGAGCGAGGCTGCCGAGGTAGAAACCGTCACCGCAGCCGGCATCGAGAACGATGTCGTTCGGGCGTGCGTCCATCATCTCCGCGATGGCGTCCAGCAGCGGCTCGGTCACGCCGCGATCGTGCAATCGCCGCCGGGCTGCCACGGCAGCCGCCGTGTCGCCCGGGTGCT